>JAWKJK010000004.1 GCA_041393815.1 Candidatus Nanopelagicales bacterium
ACGACCCGGGTGCCACCGGCCGTGCCGTGGCCCGGGTCAACGTCTTCAACTACGTGGGCTTCGTGCTCGGCGCACCGCTCGTCGGCCTGGTCGCGGAGGGCACGTCCCTGCGCTGGGGCTTCGCGGTGCTGGTCCCGGTGGCACTGGTGCTCGTGCTGATGGCCGGGGCGTACCGCCCGGGTCAGACCAGCAGCGGGTCGCGGACGCCGGCATCGACGAGGATGCGGACGTAGTCGGCGCGCTGCTCCTCGGTCGCCTCGGGGAAGTCGCGAGCCGCCGCGCGCACCCCGTGCCTGCGGAACCCGATCACGCGCACCCGCATGGCCGGGTCCACGTCGAGCAGCCACTCGGCGGTGCGGCGCAGCGTGCGCTCGTCGTCGTTGACCCCCGGCACGAGCAGCAGGCGGACCTCGTGCAGCTTGCCCAGGTCGGACAGGTGCCGGATCGAGTCGAGGACGGCGTCGTTGGGCTCGCCGGTGAGCAGCCGGTGCACCTCGGGGGCGAGTGCCTTGAGGTCGATCATCGCGGCGTCCATCACCGGCGCCAGCCGGTCCCAGGTGGCCCGCGACGCCGAGCCGTTGCTGTCCACGAAGGTGGTGAGCCCGGCCAGACCCGGGTCGGACTTCAGCGCCTCGAACCAGGCGCGCAGAAAGTCGGCCTGCAGGGTGGACTCGCCGCCGGAGGCGGTCACCCCACTGAGGAACGGGACGACCGGGCGCAGGTCCGCGACCAGCGCCTCGACCGACATCTCCCGCGCCCGCGGCGTGTGCAGCGGGATGGTGTGCGGGTTGTGGCAGGCGACGCAGTCGAATCCGCAGCCCTGGAAGAACACGACATAGCGGTTGCCCGGGCCGTCCACCCAGGAGAAGCGGACGACGTCAGCGACGAGCCCGAGGGGAGGACTCATGGCTCACCACCCGCTTCACCGCGCGCTGGTCGACGTGCGACTGCGCCACCGACCCTGCGCCGAGGAACGTGCTGCCGTGCCGCGCGCCCTCCTCGACGTGGATCAGGTCGGACTTGCGGACGAGGTAGCCGGTGATCCGGATGAAGTCGTTGCTGTCCAGGTTGAACGTGAAGTCCCGCATCCCCAGGGCGAAGGCGCCGCGGATGACGTCGACCACGGCCTGCGGGTTGCGCCGGGTGGTGTCGTCGAAGTGCAGGATGTCGCTGACCCCGGACTGGAAGTGGGTGTGGTGCGGGGCGACCGCGCGCAGGTGCTCGTACAGCGGCGGCTCGGTCCCGACCGGGATCCGGGTGCCGGCGGTGACCCCCTCGTCGAGGTCGATCCCGGACTGCGAGTGCAGGAACGCGCGGCCGCCGTTGGCCTCGCAGTACGGCATCGGGCGGCGGGCCACCAGGTCGGCGACCGTGGAGACGATGCGATAGGACAGCGCGTTCGCGTCGTCGTCGTGGCCGTAGCGGCCCTCGTGCCCGGCGCGCTCCATCAGCAGGTCGACCGCCTCGGCCAGCCCGAAGACCCCGAACATCGCGGAGAACCGGGCCAGGTCGACCAGACCCTCCCGCGCCAGCCAGGAGTGCTCGTAGAAGCCGGCCTCCTCGACCAGGTAGCGGATCCGCGACTCCATCAGCTCCGCGGTGAGCTCGACGTAGAACGGCAGCGTCACGGCCAGGTAGGCCTCGGTGTCGCCGTCGTGGTGGAGGACGGACTCGCGCAGGTTCAGCCGCACCAGCGTGTGCGACCCGCCGCCGATGCGCAGCGAGTTGTAGCAGCTGACGGCCGCGTAGTCCTCGCCGTGGTCGCGCACCATCATCGGGTGGTTGACGAAGTGCGGCTTGCCGCACTCGAACACGGTCGTGACGGCGTCGCGCACCAGGTCGTCGGGCGTGCGCTCGGGGTCGACCTTGAGCGTGACGTTGGGGACGACCTGCAGCAGCTCGCGGTCCAGCCGCAGCAGGGTGCGGGCGACCCGGGAGTCGTCGGGACCGAGGTCGGTGTGCACGAACGCGTCGGGGTACATCCGGTCCACCGACACCCAGAACCGGCGCAGCGACGCCTCGAGGTGCTCGTCGTCCACGTCGTCGACGAACGGGGCCAGCACCTTGTCGAGGTCGCCGAGGTAGACCGGGTACCCCGTGATCGACGGGACCTGCGAGTACATGCACAGCAGGAACGTCAGCGCGTCGTCGAGGGTCTGGGGTGCCTCCAGCTCCAGGAAGGCCGAGCCCTGGCGCACCGCCTGCACGTAGTCCGGGAGCACGTAGCGCGGCCGGTAGGGGGCGTTGCCCTCGTACATGTCGCAGATGACCCGCTTGTCCAGCGCCAACCGGCAGGCGTCGCTGACGGGCGGCGGCTCGAGCGCCTCCTCCGCCAGCCCGGCCAGCCGCTGCACGCGCTGGCGGTAGGTCAGGGACGGGTCCTCGACGACGCCGCGGACCAGGGACCGGAGCTCCTCCATCTGCACGGGCGCACCTTAGGCACCGCAGCGCCGCAGGCCTAGGGCCACAGGTCCCGCAGCAGGCCCTGGGTCCGTGGGTCCCGCGTCAACGCAGGGCGGCGGCCATCCGCTGCACGATCTCGGTGAGGATGCCGGCGGAGGTGGCGATGCTGAGGCGGACGTGGCCCGCTCCCCCGGCCCCGAACGCCGGGCCGGAGCCGCACGCCACCCGGCCGCGCTCGAGGAACACGGCCGCGGGGTCCGGTCCCAGCCCGAGCTCGCTGCAGTCGACCCAGGCCAGGTAGCCGGCAGCAGGGGCCACGTACCGGGTCCCGGGCAGGTCCCGGTCCAGCAGGTCGGCGAGCAGAGCGCGGTTGCGGTCGATCGTGGCCAGCGCCCGGTCCAGCCAGTCCTGGCCCTCGGAGTACGCGGCCACGGCGGCCACGACACCGAACAGGCCGGTGGTGAAGTGGGCCTCCTGCGGCACCCGCTCCCCCAGCCGGTCGGCCAACGACGCGGATCCCGCGACGAGCTGGGCGCACTTGAGACCCGGCACGTTCCACGCCTTCGAGGCTGACGTCACCGTGACCGAGTCCCCGGCCGCCTCCTCCCCCAGCGAGACGTACGGGGTGTGCACCGCACCCGGGAGCGTCATCGGCGCATGGACCTCGTCGGCGACGACGACCACTCCGTGCCGGGTGGCCAGGCCCGCGATCTCCGTCAGCAGGGCACGGTCGGCCACCTGCCCGGTGGGGTTGTGCGGGTTGCACAGCAGGAACGCGCGCACGTCCTCGCGAGCGAAGGCAGCCGCCAGGGCGTCGAGGTCCCAGGTCCACCCGGCTCCGTCGCGGGCCAGCGGCACCTCGACCAGACGGCGGCCGGCCACGTCCGGCACGACCGAGAAGAACGGCGGGTAGACCGGCGGGGTGATGACCACGCCGTCGCCGGGCCGGGTCAGCGCCCGCAGCGCCCACGAGACGGCGGTGAGGACGTCCCCGTACACCGAGACCCGGGCGGGGTGGACCGTCCAGCCGAAACGCCGTGCGGCGTCGGCGGCGAAGACCTCGGGCAGCCGCTGAGGCCAGGCGTAGCCGGTGTCGCCGCGGGCCACCGCGTCGGCGAGGGCCGCCGCGATCGGCTCGGCGAGCGGGAAGTCCATCTCCGCGACGAACGTGGGCAGCACGTCGGCGGGGTGCATCCGCCACTTCGCACTGGTCCGCCTGCGCAGCTCGTCGAGGGCGACGTCGTCGAACGGCGCGGGACCGATGCGATCGCTCACGGGCGCAGCCTGCCGCATGGGGGCGGCCCGCGTGACCCGACTCACCCGACCGTGGCTGGAGAATTATTCGCATATGCGGGAGGATTGACGTCGTGCGGGCAGACCGCCCGGACACCGCAGGAACGACGACCCAGGAACGGAGCGCCACGATGTTCTCCAGCAAGATGGCCAAGGCCACGCACAGCAGCAACCAGCTCGCGATCAACCACTCGGTGCACAAGGCCCAGATGAAGGCCGCGATCAAGAGCAAGAAGCCGGTCTCGTCCCCCGAGAAGTAGGCCACGCCGCGACGCGATCCCACGGGAGCAGCCATGACGCGACGGCAGGCCCGAGAACGACGACCCGACGAACGACGACCCGACGAACGACTACCCGACGAACGGCGACGGCGCGGACGCGCCCGCAGCTGAGCACCCGGTCAGACCGGCCCGACGGCCGAGGAGGACCGGGTGTTCTGCTGTGCGCGCGACCGCATCCGGCGCGGGTGAGTGACGTCACGCCCGCGGCGGGCATCGGGACAGCAACGGCGGGAGATACTGGCGGGGCTGGCTCGTCACGGCACGTGAGGGAGCGGATACCGACCGGGCGGCACCACCGTCTGCTCGTCCGCACCGTCCCGGAAGGCTCTCGCCCGCGTGTCCCCCGTCGCCACCCTCGCCCTCGCCCTGGCCTCCGGCCTGGCCATCACGTCCGCGCTCCTCATGCTCCGCGGCTCGCTGCGGGCCCGCTCGTCCGACGGCCTGGCCACCGGGATGCTGGCCCTCAACCTGTTCATCCACCCGATGTGGCTCACCTACGCCATCCAGCACGGCAACCCGGCGCAGGCGGCGGCCGGCGTCGCCTGGGTGTCCGCCATCACCTGCTGGTGGGGCTTCCGGGCCACCGACCGCGGCGGGCGCTTCTGGTGGGCGGTCGCCGGGATGGCCGTGTGGCTCGCGGTCGTCCTGGCCAGCTCGGCGTTCGTGCCCTACCAGGTCTACGGCTGGATCGGCGGCACCGCCGGCGTGGTCTCGTTCGTCCCGCAGGTCCGCGCGCTGTTCCGGGCGGACCACCTCGGGGTGGGCTTCGACCTGCGGGCCTGGTCCGTGGTCCTGGTCAGCATGTCGGCCTGGCTGTCGTACGGACTGGCCGCCCGCGAGCTGCCGATCATCGTGCCCAATATCGTGTCGCTCACCATGGTCGTGCTGATCGTGGGTCGCGCCCGGGTGCTCAGCCGCCGGCCGATGCCGGTGCGCGACGAACTGGCGACCGCGGCGTAGTCGTATCGCGCGCCAGCCGCTCGTCCACGCCGAGCCGCCCGGACCCCGACCAGGCCAGGAACAGCGCGGCGGCCAGCAGGATGAGACCCAGCCACAGGTGGAAGAAGTCGCGGTCGATGCGGCCGCCGGTGCCGACGGCGACGACCATCTGCGCCGCAACGACCAGGGCAGCCGGTCGGGTGAGCAGGCCCAGCACGAGCAGCAGGCCGCCGACCAGCTCGACGGTGCCGGCCAGGTAGACCGACAGCTCCGGCAGCGGGATGCCGTAGCGCTCGAAGGCCGCGACCAGGTCGGCGTGCCGGGTGAACTTCGACAGGCTCACGGCCACCAGGACCACCCCGGCCGCGAGCCGCACCACCGTCGGGATCCAGGCGGCACCGCCGGACAGGCGTTGCTGCAGCAGGCGTTGCGTCCACGTCATACCCGGGACCGTAGGGCCGAAGGGGCCGAACCGACCCTTACGAGGCGGTGACGGCCGCCCGCCACAGCCGTGCGACGCTGTCCCCGACCCGAGACCGGCCGACGCCGGACGTCCCGAGGAGCCGACCATGACGGGCCCGCTGCGCGCCCTGCTGCTGGAGAACATCCACCCCGACGGGGCCGCCCGTCTCACGGCGTCCGGCATCTACGTCGAGACCGAGGCCCGCGCGCTGGGCCCGGACGAGCTGGCCGAGCGCATCCCCGGGTTCCACCTGCTCGGCATCCGGTCCAAGACCCGGGTCACCGAGTCGGTGCTGGAGGCCGGCGCCGACCTGTTGTCCGTGGGCGCCTTCTGCATCGGCACCGACCAGGTCGACCTGGCCGAGGCCTCCCGCCGCGGCGTCGCCATCTTCAACGCCCCGTACTCCAACACCCGCAGCGTGGTCGAGCTCGCGCTGGCCGAGATCATCGCGCTCACGCGGCGTCTGACGGAGAAGGACCGGTCCGCCCACGCCGGGGTGTGGGACAAGTCCGCGGTCCGCAGCCACGAGGTCCGCGGGCGCTCGCTGGGCATCGTCGGGTACGGCAACATCGGCACCCAGCTGTCGATCCTGGCCGAGAACCTGGGCATGCAGGTCTACTTCTACGACACCGCCGACAAGCTGGCGCTGGGCAACGCCCGTCGCTGCGCCACGCTGCACGAGCTGCTCGGCGTCGCCGACGTGGTGACGCTGCACGTGGACGGACGCGCCGGCAACGCGGGCATGTTCGGCGCCGCCGAGTTCGCCGCGATGCGTTCGGGGGCGCTGTTCCTGAACCTGTCCCGCGGCTTCGTGGTCGATGCGGACTCGCTGCGCGACCACCTCCTCAGCGGCCATCTCGGCGGCGCGGGGATCGACGTGTTCCCGCACGAGCCGGCCAGCACGGCGGACGAGTTCGAGTCGGTGCTGCGCGGGCTGCCCAACGTGATCCTCACCCCGCACATCGGGGGATCCACGCAGGAGGCGCAGCAGGACATCGGGCACTTCGTCGCCGGCAAGTTCCTGGACTACGTGTCCGCGGGGACGTCCGCCCTGAGCGTGAACCTGCCCGAGCTGACCCTGCCGCCGCGGACCGGCAGCCACCGGCTGGCGCACCTGCACGCCAACGTCCCCGGCGTGCTCGCGGCCATCAACTCGGTCCTGGCCGACCACGCCGTCAACATCGAGGGCCAGTTGCTCGGCACCCGCGGGGACCTGGGCTACGTGCTCACCGACATCGCCACCGACTACGCCGCGGACGTCGTCGCCGAACTGCGGGCGCTGCCGGAGACCGTCCGGCTGCGCGTCCTCTCCTAGGGCCATCGGCCGTCCGGCCGCTGCCCTTCGCGCGCGCACGACGCCTACCCTGGAGGCATGGCGGACCCACGGTCGGCCGGGGGACTGGCCGAGGCGCTGGGGGTGCCCGAGGCTCCCCTGCGACTGGTTCTCGACACCCTGCTCAACCCGCTGATCCTCCTCACCGCGGTCCGGGACGAGTCCGGCCGCGTCGTCGACTTCGTCTTCGCGGACGCCAACGATGCGGCCTGCGCGTTCAATCGTCGAAGCCGCGAGGACCTGGTCGGCACGCGCCTCAGCGAGATCCACCCAGCCGTCCGTGCGACCGGGCTCTTCGCCGACTACGTCCACGTCGTGGAGACCGGTGAGCCACTGGCGTACGACGACTGGTCCTACCCGCAGGACCTCCTCGCCGGGGAGCAGCGCTGGTATGACGTGCGTGCCGTCGCGGTCGGCGACGGCCTGCTGCAGACCTGGCGGGACGTCACCCACCAGCACGTCGGCCAGCAGGCCCTCATCTCGCTCGACGCCGCCGCGATCGGCATGGCCCTCGTCCGTCCCGACGGCTCGTTCCTCAACGTCAACCCGGCCATGTGCCGGATGCTCGGCTACAGCCGGGAGGAGCTGGAGCGCCTGTCGTTCCAGCAGATCACCCACCCGGAGGACCTGCCCCGGGGTCTGGCCGACGTGCAGCGCCTGGTGCGCGGCGAGGCGACCTCCTTCCGGGAGCGCAAGCGCTACCTGCGCAAGGACGGGTCGACCGTGTGGGCCGACCTCACCGGGGCCGTCACCCGGGGCGACGACGGGGTGCTCACCGGCTTCGTGGCCCAGCTGATCGACGTGACCCCCGAGGTGGACCTCCTCGAGGCGCTCCAGCGCTCCGCCCGGCAGTTCCAGGCCCTGGCGGAGAACGCCACCGACGTGGTGTACCAGACCGACACGCACGGGACCATCCGGTGGATCTCCCCCTCCGTGCGGCAGGTGCTGGGCTGGGACCCCGAGCTGCTGGTCGGGACCGCCGCGCTGTCACTGATCGCGGCCGAGGACCTCCCCGCGGTGCAGAAGGTCCGCGACGAGCTCTACCACTCCGGTCAGCCGGCACGGCTGCGGGTCCGGTTCCGCACCGTGGACGGCGGTCTGCGGCAGGCCTCCGCCCTCGCCCGCCCGATCCGCGACCCGGCGGGGGCGATCACGGGCGCCACCGTGGGCCTGCGCGACATCACCGAGGAGGTGGCGGCCGAGGAGGCACTGGCCCGCAGCGAGGAGCAGTTCCGCCGGGCGATGGACTCGGCTCCCCAGGGCATGGCCATCACCGACGGCGCCGGCGTCGTCGAACGCGCCAACCCGGCGCTGGCCCACCTGCTCGGACACGATCCCGACGACCTCGTGGGGCATCGGCTGGGCGAGTTCCTGAACCCCGGCGCACCGGCGCCGGGGCCACTCGACCGCCACATGGCCGGCTGCCGACAGGCACCGGCGCGCCACGAGCACCGGTTCACGGTCGCCGACGAGGACGTGTGGGTCGACCACCTAGTCAGCCCCCTCACCGAGACGGGGGACGCTGCCCGCCAGTACGTGCACCAGCTGGTGGACCAGACGGGAACGCACGTGCTGCGAAAGCAGCTGGAGTACCGCGCGACCCATGATGACCTGACCGGCCTGTCGAACCGCGGGGACCTCCTGACCCGGCTGCGCGAGCGAATGGACCAGCCCCCGTCCGAGCACCGGACGCTGGGCGTGGTGTTCTGTGACGTCGACAACCTCAAGCCCATCAACGACCGCTTCGGCCACCCCGCCGGCGACGCGGTTCTGGCGGCCGTCGCGTCGAGGCTCCAGGCCGCGGTGCGCGACGCGGATCTCGTGGGCCGTTTCGGCGGCGACGAGTTCCTGGTGGTGCTCAACGGGATACCGGAGGCGGAGGATCTCGGCGAGGTCGCCGCCAAGCTGCTGGCGGCCGTCCGCGGGACGGTCGTCCATGCCGACGAGTCGATCAGCCTGTCGGTCAGCCTGGGCGCCGTTCTCGCGGGCAGCGACGATGACCCGGACACCGTGCTGAGGCGTGCCGACGAAGCGCTCTACCGGGCGAAGCAGTCCGGCCGCGACCGGGTCGTGATCGGCGACTGACCGCTACCAGGTCGCCGGCGCGATCCGGCGGTTGACCAGCCAGCCCAGCGCCGCGGCGAGCACGAGCCAGGACGCGACCGCGAGCCAGACGGACACGAACGCCAGCGGCACCGAGACCAGGAAGGCCGCGACCGGCGCGAGAGAGGCCAGGATCGCGTTGCGCCGCTGCGCCTGCGTGACCGGCCGGACGAACAGCCCCGCCCGGTCGGCCACCACGAAGAGGACGACCTCCAGGGCGGAGATCGTCGCGGCGAACACCGCGAAGAACGCCAGGGCCACCGGGTTGCTGCTGTACTCGCCGAGCGTGGCCGCGGGGAACGGCAGCAACGCGACGAACGCGAGATACGCCAGCACCGCGGCGATGTACCTGCCGTTCATGCCGGACAGCGCGTTCGTGAACCGGTGGTTCGCCCGCCAGTAGAACGCGATCCAGAAGAACGTGAACGCGTACGCCAGGAGGGTCGGCCACTTCGCGAGCAGAGCGGTCCACAGCTCACCCGGCGAACCGACGTCCTCGATCTCGGGCACCCCGATCTCGACCGCGACCAGGGTCAGCGCGATCGCGAACACCGCGTCGCTGAAGAAGATGACCCGGTCGAACGCGGCGGAGCCGCGCGGGTACGTCGACTGGGTCCACGGGTCGTCCGTCGCCTGCGCCATCCGCGCATGGTAGGAGTCGGCGAACAGGGGCGAGCCGAACCAGAGCACCGACCGGGGACCTGCGCCTAGGCTTTGTCACAACCGGACACGACGCGGTGCGGGACCGCCGCGGGAGGTGCCATGGATTCGCAGACAGCGCTCGTGACCACGTGGCGCGAGACGTATGCGGGCGGCAGCGAGCAGGCCGAGTCGGCCGAGTTCGCGGCCTGGGCCGACCAGATCCAGGACATCCAGCGAGAGCACCGGGAGCGGAGCGGGTCCGCCGTGGTCCGGCGGGGCTTCCACGCCAAGCAGCAGGCGGGGGTGGACGACGCGGAACTGGTCGTGGCCGAGGACCTCCCCGGCCACCTGAGCACGAGCGTGTTCCGGCCCGGGGCGCGGTATCCCTGCGTGGTGCGGCTGTCGAACGCCAGCGGTCGCGTCCAACCGGATACGGAGGGCGACCTGCGCGGACTCGCCGTGCGGGTGGACCTCGGAGCGGGTCGCGCCATGGACCTGCTGGCCACCAACGGAGCGGTGTCGTTCGCGCGTGACGCCGGTCAGTTCATGGCGATGGCGCGCGCCACCGCGGGGTCGCGTCTGATGGCCGTGCCGCGCCTGGCCGCATCAGTCGGGCCGTTGGAGGCGGTACGGATGCTGCGCACCGCGCTGGGCGGGACCCGGCGACCGGTGCGGAGCCTGGCGACCGAGCGGTACTGGAGCCGCGGCGCCTACCGCTACGGCGACGGAGCGGTGCGCTTCGAGTTCGTGCCGACCACCGCCGCCGCCCCTCCCCAGGCACCCGACGACCCGGACTACCTGCGTCACGAGTTGGTCGACCGGCTGCGGGGCGGCCCGGTGTCCTGGCGCCTGCTCGTCCAGCCCTACCGGGACGAGCGGTCGACCCCGATCGAGGACGCGTCCCGGACGTGGGCCAGCGAGCCCGTCCCGGTGGCCCGGCTGACCATCCCTCGGCAGGACCTCGACGCGCCGGGCCACGCCGAGGTCGAGCGGCGCGTGGACGCGATGGAGTTCAACCCGTGGACCACGGTGGACGACCACCGGCCGCTGGGCAACATCAACCGGGCCCGCAAGCCGGTGTACGAGGCGAGCCAGCAGCTGCGGAGGACCTGATGGGCGCACCGCGCGGATTCGACGACCTGCTGCGCTACCCGCTCGTGGACGCGGTCTTCCACCGGCGCACCCGGCGGGTGAGCCGAGGGGTGCGCCGGGTCCGCGCCGGCTCGCTGTCGTACGAGGATCCGGATGCCCAGCCGCGCCCGCTCAGCGAGCTCGAGGAAGCGATCCTCATCGCGATGACCGGCACCACCGGCATCACGCTGCCGGACCGGCCGTTCGAGTCCGACGACGGCACCGACCCGATCATGGGCGCCCCCAACATGACCATGGCGGGCCGGTCGGCGGGCAGCCCGGACAACGCTCAGGCGACGCACTTCTTCCTCATCAACGACGCCGGCACCTACTACCTGCGGCGCCTGGAGAAGGAGTCGGCACCGGTCCCGTTCACGCCCGAGAACCTGGTCGCCCGGGCGCGGGCGTCCAAGCAGCTGATCCTGGACGAGCGGCTGGACTTCCCCGACCGGGACTTCCCCGCCTACCTGGACTCCAACCGGTTCCTGTCCAACCTCCCCGGGACCACGATCCTGCTCCCGGTCGTCGACCTGACCCGGCAGTACATCAACGCACTGATGTACCTGCTCACGCAGCCGGACGGGAGCCGGCCGGCCCTGGTCGACGACCGCAACTTCTACCTTCCCGCAGGCACCCGCCGGTGGATCCGCAGCGGCTTCCTCAACAAGGACATCACTCTGCCGCTGGGATCCCTGGGCACGATGCGCACCGACTACGAGGCCATGTCGCTGCTGCAGACGCTGATGCTCACCGCGCAGGCGATGGGGCTCGGCGCCTGGATCCACGCGACCATCGGCCCGCCGGTGATGCTGGGGCACCCCCGCTTCGCGCCGCGGTACGGGCGCGGGCTCGGCTTCGACTACGCCGTGCCGCGGTTCAACCCGCTCGACCAGGTCCGCTGGGGTGTGGCGCTGCCCGAGGCCCGGGCCCACCCGGTCGGGCTCCCCGGCGCGTTCACCGGGCTGTGCCCCCCGTACGTGGAGGACATGGGTGAGGCGGTGGATCGGATCATCGAGCACAAGTTCGGCCCCGACGGGGTTTATCGCGACCCGGACAACTTCCGGCCGGTGTTCCGCGAGGGGCTCGCCGAGCGCTACATGGCCGAGGTGCCGGTGTACGAGCCCGAGGTCATCGAGTGCACCAAGGCGATCTGCCGGTACATCCACCGGACCCACGGCCGGTTCCCCGCGCACTGCGACGCGGTCCACGTCCCCGGCGTGTGGCTGCAGGTCCACAGCCTCAACCTCGGCTACTACGACGCCCTGTTCGACCAGGTGCTCACGCCCGCACAGAGGACCCACGACGAGCGGTGGCCCGCGGACGACTCGGACTGACGGGCAGCAGCAACCGGCTCACCGCCCAGGCCAGGTCATCAGCTGTCTCCGCCGGCGTGCCGCCCGGCTGCATCACGTGGCTGAGCACCGCACGGACGACCAGGTCCACGGTGGCACCGAGCCGTGCGCCGCTCACGCCGATGTCGTACGCCTCCAGCCGGTTGCGGACGACGGTCGTCGCCGCGTCCAGGACCGCTCCTGACCTGATGGTCAGCAGCGGCAGCAGGTCGGTCTCGGCGCCGTGCCCGGCCGCGACGATGGCGCGCGGCAGCGGCCGTTCCTCCGCCAGCGTGAGGACGCCCCGGACCGCGTCACGCACCGCGGCAACAGCGTCGCTCGGGTGCCGGTCGAAAGCCTGCTCCACCGCGTCCAGGAAGCGGCCGAGCTCATCGAGCACCATCGCCTCGGCCAGCGCCGGCTTCGAGCCGAACTCGTTGTAGACCGTCTGCCGGCTGACCCCCACGGACGCGGCCAGGCGTCCCATCGTGACGCCGGACCAGCCGGTGCTGGCGGTCAGGTCCGCGGCCGCGTCGAGCAGGGCGCGGCGGTGCTGGCCCCCGGTCGCGGAGACGACCGCCTCGCCGACCGCGGTCACGCCCGGCTGCCCTCGACCGCGACGAAATCAACCTTGTCTCGTACCCCGCAGTCGGGGCAGCACCAGTCGTCCGGCACGTCGGCCCACGCCGTCCCGGCGGCGAAACCCTCACGCTCGTCACCGTCGGCCACCACGTACGTGTAGCCGCACCCCGGGCAGCGCATCGCGTCCCCTACCGGTGCGGCCGGCACCGCATCCGCGGTACCGGGGTGCGCGGTGCTCGGGGAGGCGGGCGTCGGCTCGGCGTACCGGGCCAGGATCCGGTCGCGCTTGCGCGGGGAGACGTTGGCGCGGGACATGTCGCCGTCGTAGTGCGCCAGCACCCGCGGGTCCATCACCCGGCGCCACCAGAACGGGACCAGCGCGACCAGGATCATGCCGGCGTACCCGGTGGGCAGTTGTGGCGCGTCCGGGTAGTCCCGCAGTGCCTGGTAACGCCGTGTCGGGTTGGCATGGTGGTCGCTGTGCCGCTGCAGGTGGTAGAGCAGCACGTTGGTCGCGACCTGGTTGGCGTTCCAGGAGTGCCATGGCTCCACGCGCTCGTACCGCTCGTGCCCGGGACGGCCCACCCGCTGACGCAGCATGCCGTAGTGCTCGAGGTAGTTGACGAGCTCGAGCAGGGTGAAGCCGAGGACCGCCTGCAGCACGAGGTAGGGCAGGATCCCCGGGCCCAGCCACACCACCAGCGCCGCCCAGAGCGCGGCGGAGACCAGCCAGGAGTTGAGCACGTCGTTGCCCGGGCGGAAGGGGTGGCGGTGGCGGCGGGCCAGCCGCCGCTGCTCCAGCCGCCAGGCGCTGCGCACCGAGCCGGCGACCGTGCGCGGCCAGAACTGGTAGAAGTTCTCGCCCACCCGGCTGCTCGCCGGGTCCTCCGGCGTGGCGACCCGGACGTGGTGGCCGCGGTTGTGCTCGATGTAGAAGTGGCCGTAGAACGACGGTGCCAGGGCGATCCGCGCGAGCCAGCGCTCGACGTCGTCCCGCTTGTGCCCGAGCTCGTGCGCGGTGTTGATGCCGATGCCGGCGACGAAGCCCAGCGTGACCGCGAGCCCGATCCGGTCCGCGACCGACATGTCCCACGTGGCGATGGCCCACATCGCCACGACCAGCCCGGCGTACTGCAGCGGCAGGAACAGGTAGGTCAGCCAGCGGTAGTACGGGTCCGCCTCCAGGGCCGGGATCGCCTCGTCCGGGGGGTTGGAGTCGTCGGTGCCGACGACCAGGTCGATCACGGGGACCATGCCCAGCACGAAGATCGGCCCGATCCACAGCCACACCGACCAGCCGGTGCCGACGTAGCCGCCGAGCCCGACGAAGACCAGCACCGGCAGCAGCAGCCCGAACAGCCACAGGTGGCGCTTGCGGTCGTGCCACTGTCCCGGTGCGCGTGCCATGCCGTCCCTCCGGTCCCTCGTCGGCGGTGGACAGAACGTACGCGGATGTACACCTGCTTGACAAGAGGCCTCGAGTTGTCAAGTGGTCCGGGTGCGCCCGCGCGACCTCGCGCTGATACTCGGATGATGACCGGGAGGCGCCGCGCGACCGGCACGGCCGCGGCCGCGGTGGCCGTGGCGCTGCTCGCGTCGGCCTGCACCTCAGGGGCCGCGTCTCCCGCACCGACCAGCACGGCGGCCGCACCGACATCCGCGGCCGCGACGCCCGCGGCCCCCACCTCCGCGACCCCCACCTCCGCGGCCCCGACGTCCGCGGCCCCCGAGGCCGATCCGGCCCCGGCGCTGCCCCCGGTCACCGACCCCGTCTCGCTGCCTGCCCTGATGCGGGAGGACGTACGTGGCTCGAACCTGAAGCTGGGGCGGGTACTCGCCCGGACGGACGCGTACACCCGGTACGCGGTCACCTACCGGGCCGACGACCTGCGGATCTCCGGGGTCATGAACGTCCCCGACGGAGAGGGACCGTTCCCCGTGGTCGTCCTGCTGCACGGCTACATCGACCCCGACGTCTACGTCACCGGCCAGGGCTACCGGCGCGAGCAGGACTCGTTGGCACGCAACGGCTATGTGGCCTTCCACGTCGACTACCGCAACCACGCCGGGTCCGACGACGACCCGCGCAACGACGTGGACCTCCGCCTCGGCTACGCGCGCGACGCCATCGCCGCGGTGAAGGCCGTGAAGGCGTCCGCGCTCCCGTTCCTCGACGGCGAGCGGGTCGGGATGATCGGGCGCTCGATGGGGGGCGGCGTCGCGTTCAACACCCTGGTCGCGGCACCGGGCCTGGTGGACGCGGCGGTGACGTACGCGTCGGTGAGCACCGACGCCGTCGACAACTACGAGCGGTGGATCCGCTTCGACGACGGCCGCAGCGAGCTGGCAGCGCGGATCGAGGCCGAGCACGGGTCGCCCGAGGACGCCCCGGAGTTCTGGCGCGGCATCTCGGCCCGGAACTACTTCGACCGGATCGAGACCCCCGTGATGGTGCACCACGGGGTCGTCGACGACACCTGCCCGATCCGGTGGTCGCGGGCGACGGTGAAGGCGCTGCGCGCGGCCGACGTCGACCTGACCTACCACGAGTACGACGGCGAGGGGCACTACTTCTACGGCGGCTGGGCGCGGTCGTTCCAGCGGACGCTGGCGTTCCTCGACGAGCACCTGACCGCCTGACCGCACCTACCCTGGGCGCGTGATCCACCTCGTGGGTGCCCTGGGCACCGTGCTGGTCCTGGGCGCGTACTTCCTGGTCTCCACCCGGCGGATCGGGTCGGCCTCCCGCGCCTTCCAGGGCATGAACCTCGTCGGCGCCG
This sequence comes from Candidatus Nanopelagicales bacterium, assembly GCA_041393815.1. NCBI lineage: Bacteria > Bacillati > Actinomycetota > Actinomycetes > Candidatus Nanopelagicales > Candidatus Nanopelagicales bacterium. The sequence continues at coordinate 15,282 of JAWKJK010000004.1, forward strand.
CGGCGCTGGTGGTGTACGCGGTCGCCCTGTCCGCCTGGGCCAACCTGGTCCTCAACTCGGTCTGGGCCGCCATCGCCCTGGTCGCCCTCCTCCGCCTCCGTCGGACCGCCGCCCCCGCCAGCACCTCCCGCACCCCCCGCCCCACCGCGACCGAATGAGTCCAGGCGTCGCTTGGCGGGCGGAATCCCGCTGCCAAGCAACGTGGGGACTCATTCCGTCGCGACGGGGTGGCGGGGTGGGCCGCCGCGGGGATCTGGAGTGAGTCCAGATCTGGACAGAGTCCAGGGGTCGGGCTAGGGTCGTCGGCATGCACCAGGAACCCGCGGACCTGCTGCGCCGGCACGGCGTCCAGGTCACGGCCCAGCGGCTGGCGGTGCTGCGCGCGGTGACCAGCCACCCGCACGGGACCGCCGACCAGGTGGCCGACGCGGCCCGGGCCGACATCGGCGCGATCTCGCGCCAGTCCGTGTACGACGCCCTCACCGTCCTCACCGAGGCGGGCCTGCTCCGGCGCATCCAGCCGGCCGGCTCGTCCGCGCGGTACGAGGACCGGGTGAACGACAACCATCACCACCTGGTCTGCCGCGGCTGCGGCGAACTGGTGGACGTCGACTGCGCGGTCGGGTCCCGTCCGTGCCTGACGGCGTCCGACGACCAGGGCTACGACATCGACGAGGCCGAGGTCGTGTACTGGGGGCTCTGTCCCTCGTGCCAGGCCGCGGCCACCGGCTCCCCCAGCACCCGCACCCCCTGAACCCGCACCCCCTGAACCCGCACCCCCGACCCCACGCACGTACGAGGAGAGGCGACCCATGGCGAACGACGGCACCTGCCCGGTCACGGGCCACGGTTACTCGGGCACCACGAACCGCGACTGGTGGCCCGACCAGCTCGATCTGAAGGTCCTGCAGCACAACCCGCCGCAGGCCTCCCCGATGGGCGAGGACTTCGACTACGCCGCGGAGTTCTCCAGCCTCGACCTCGCCGAGGTCAAGCGGGACATCGAGTCCGCGATGACCACCTCGCAGGAGTGGTGGCCGGCGGACTACGGCCACTACGGCCCGCTGTTCATCCGGATGGCGTGGCACAGCGCGGGGACGTATCGCATCAGCGACGGCCGAGGCGGCGCCGGCGCGGGCGAGCAGCGGTTCGCCCCGCTCAACAGCTGGCCGGACAACGCCAACCTGGACAAGGCCCGCCGGGTGCTGTGGCCGGTCAAGGCGAAGTACGGCCGCACGCTGTCCTGGGCGGACCTGATGGTGCTCGCCGGCAACGTGGCGCTGGAGTCGATGGGCTTCGAGACGTTCGGGTTCGGCGGCGGGCGCGAGGACGTGTGGGAGCCCGAGCAGGTCAACTGGGGCAACGAGGCCGAGTGGCTGGGCGACGCCCGCTACAGCGGTGACCGCGAGCTGGCCAACCCGCTCGCCGCGGTGCAGATGGGCCTGATCTACGTCAACCCCGAGGGCCCCAACGGCAACCCCGACCCGCTGGCCGCTGCCCGCGACATCCGCGAGACGTTCCGCCGGATGGCCATGAACGACGAGGAGACCGTCGCACTGGTGGCCGGTGGCCACACCTTCGGCAAGACCCACGGTGCCGGTCCCGCCACCGACGTCGGTCCCGAGCCGGAGGCCGCCCCGATCGAGCAGCAGGGCCTGGGCTGGAAGAGCAGCTACGGCACCGGCAGCGGCTCCGACGCCATCACCAGCGGCCTCGAGGGAGCCTGGACCCCGACGCCGATCACGTGGGACAACAGCTACTTCGAGACCCTGTTCGGGTACGAGTGGGAGCTGTCCGAGAGCCCCGCGGGCGCGAAGCAGTGGGTCCCGACGGACCCCGCCGCGTTCACCACCGTGCCGGACCCGCAGGACCCGGCGAAGCGGCACGCCCCGGTCATGCTCACGACCGACCTCGCGCTGCGGATGGACCCGATCTACGAGCCCATCTCGCGCCGCTTCTACGAGAACCCGGCCGAGTTCGCGGACGCCTTCGCCCGCGCCTGGTTCAAGCTGACCCACCGCGACATGGGCCCGATCGAGCGCTACCTGGGTCCCGAGGTCCCGTCGGAGGAGCTGATCTGGCAGGACCCGGTCCCCGCAGTGGACCACGAGCTGGTCGACTCCGCGGACGTGGCCGCGCTGAAGGCGAAGGTCCTCGACTCCGGGCTGTCCGTCTCCGACCTGGTGTTCACCGCCTGGGCGTCGGCGTCCACGTTCCGCGGCACTGACAAGCGCGGCGGCGCCAACGGCGCGCGCATCCGGCTGGAGCCGCAGCGTGGCTGGGAGGCCAACGACCCCGACCGCCTCGCGGCCGTGCTGCGCACGCTCGAGGGCATCCAGCAGGAGTTCAACGCTGCCCAGAGCGGCGGCAAGCGGATCTCGCTGGCCGACCTGATCGTGCTCGCCGGCGGTGCCGCGGTCGAGCAGGCCGCCAAGGCCGGCGGAGTCGAGGTCGAGGTGCCGTTCCGGCCCGGCCGCACGGACGCCTCCCAGGAGCAGACCGACGTGGAGTCGTTCGCCGTCCTGGAGCCCACCGCGGATGGGTTCCGCAACTACCTCGGCAAGGGTCACACCCAGCCGGCCGAGGCGCTGCTGGTCGACAAGGCGTCGCTGCTCGGGCTCACCGCCCCGCAGATGACGGTGCTGGTCGGTGGCCTGCGGGCGTTGAACGCCAACACCGGGCAGTCGGCGCACGGCGTTCTGACGTCGCGGCCGGGGACGCTGACCAACGACTTCTTCGTGAACCTGCTCGACATGGGTACGGAGTGGTCCGCGGTCGGCGAGGGCAAGGACACGTTCGAGGGCCGCGACCGCGGCACCGGCGCGGTGACGTGGACCGGCACCCGGGCCGACCTGGTCTTCGGCTCGAACTCGATCCTGCGCTCGCTGGCCGAGGTATACGCCAGCGCGGACGCCCAGGAGAAGTTCGTGCGCGACTTCGTGGTCGCCTGGGACAAGGTCATGAACAACGGCCGCTACGACCGCGCCTGACCCGCACGGTCGCACCTCGGAGGGGCGGGCACCCGGATCGGGGGCCCGCCCCTCCGACACGCATGGACCTGGATCCGGTTCGCGGGTCAGCCGCCCAGCGCGGACCAGACCTCATCGACGATCGCCGCGGTCCCCTGGACGTCGGGGACCATGCCGGGATCGACCATCACGGTGAGCGCGGGGCCACTGCGCTGGCATCGCTGGACGCGGGCGTCCCCCGGCGTCTGGCCGGCCGGGACCACGTCGTTGCGGACGAGGCACTGCACGTCGCCGACGACGACCACCTCCTCCACCGGCTTCGCCAGGCCGAGCTCCTCCGCGTCCGCGGACGTCACGAACAGCCCGGGGGACGGGGCACGGACGGCCATCACCAGGAGCTGCAGCTGCAGGTCGTCGGAGAGGTACGTCCGAGCCGCGGCCGGGGCTCCGCCATACGCGTCGGCGACTCGACCGGCGACGAGATCCGCCGTCGACGCGAGCCGGGACACGGCCGATGCGGAGGGGCCGGACCCCGAGGATGCGGTCGCCGCCGCCAGACCGCCGACAGTGTCAGGCAGGGTCAACGGCCCACCCGCCGGCGTGTCCGCAGTGGTAGCTGCGCCGCCTGTCGACGAACCCGCCTGCTCCGCCGCACCTCCGGACGCACAACCACTCACCGTCAGGACCAGCGCGACCGTGACAGCAACCACTCGCACCATGAGTGCCCCTTTCCGAGGGCCTGATCGTGGCACCTCGAGGACCCGATGGGCAGCGACGTGCGTTCGTGTCGTCGTGGGACGCGTCAGGCCAGCAGGCGATCCACCCGGGCCACCAGGTCCCGGCAGAACCCCTCCACGTCACGGGCGTCACGGACGAACATGGCCGGCTTGAAGCAGATCGTGGTGAACCCGCGCCCGACCTGGTCCGGCAGGGCCTCCAACGCAGTCGCGATGTCGGCGACGTCGTCCGCCTCGTGGAACGTGCCCCTGATCCCGCCGACCAGCTCGAGCTCGGCCATGCTCCGCCCCGCCGCCGCCATCCCTCCAGCGAGCTCGGCCAGGTCCTGGTCGGACAGCGGGCCGAAGGGGTTGAGCCCGGACCCGTAGCGCACGATGCGCCGGACCAGGGGCGGGTGCATGCCCTGGCCGCCGAACCACAGCACCGGCCCGGTCGGGCGGAAGGCCCCCGGTTCCAGCCACACGTCGTCGAACCGGAAGTAGTGGCCCTGATGCTGGATGGGGTACGGCCCCCAGGCCCGGGAGAGGACCTCCAGCTGCTCGTCGAGGATTCGCCCACGCTCCCCGAACGGGACGCCGAGGGCGTCGTACTCGTCGCGGTGCCAGGACACCGTCGGCAGGACGACCAACCGTCCCTCGCAGAGCAGGTCGAGGGTGCCGAGCTCCTTCGCGAGCAGCAGTGGGTGTCGCAGCGGCGCGATGATCGCCCCTGCCACCAGGCGCAACCGTGTCGTGGCCTGCGCGATCGCGGACAGGACGACCAGCGAACTCGGCCACGGCGTCGCCGGATCCTGGTTGCCGGGGGCCGCGTAGTCACGCTCGTTGAGCATGCGCCCCGCCGACCCGGACGACGGGCCCAGCACGACGTGCTCGCTGAGCATCACCCCGTCGATGCACGCGTCCTCGGCCGCCACGGCCATCCGGACCAGTCCGCGGACGTCGTGCGGGTCGAGGATGGCGTGGTTCTCGGTGAGGACCATCAGCAGTCGTACTCGGGACATGACTCCGCCGTTCACCGCAGGCGCGGTCAGGACTCCTCGACGGTGGAGGGGTACAGGTGCTTCGACGGGGTCCGGATGCCGCGGAACTCCCAGTCCCCGCCCAGCGCCGTCGACACGACCTCCTCGCTCTCGGTGGGCTGGGCGCCCACGTCGGAGCGGATCGGGGTCGGACCCGTGACGATGTGGTTCGTCAGCCGGCCCAGGCCCTCGACCTCGACCTCGACGACGTCGCCGGGCTGCACCGGACGCGAGTTCGCGGGGGTGCCGGAGAAGAGCAGGTCGCCGGGGACGAGCGTGATCGTGCGCGCGATGTCGGCGACGAGGTAGTGCATGTCCCACTCCATCTCGTCGGTGGAGGCCTCCTGCTTCACCTCTCCGTTGACCAGCGTGCGCAGCGTCTTGCCGCGGAAGTCCCAGTCGGTGACCAGCCCCGGTCCGACGGGCGCGAGGGTGTCGGACCCCTTGACCCGCAGCATGGATCCCGCGTCGGTGTCGCGGAAGTCGTGCAGGCCGTAGTCGTTGCCGATCGTGTAGCCCGCGATGTAGTCGCCGGCCTCCTCGGGCGAGACGTTGCGGCAGGTCCGGCCGATGACGATGACGATCTCGCCCTCGTAGTTCAGCCACTTGCAGCCGTCGGGCCGGACCACCGCGGCCCGGTGCGAGTTCAGCGCCGTGATGGGCTTGTGGAAGTACGTGGGCGCCGGCGGCAGCTTCGTCATGAACTCCCGAGTCCGGCTGTCGAAGTTCAGGTGCACCGCGATGATCTTGGTGGGCTCGGTGGGAGGGAGATGGACTGCCTCGTCCACCCCGACCGCGCGACCATCCGGAGCGACCAGGGCATCGCCGTGCCGGACCACCTGCACCGGGTAGCCGTCGAGCAGGATCCGCCGGTACTCGGTCACGCCGCGTCCTCCGTCCGCGTCCAGCCGGTGCCGGGCCGGTCGAACCACACGTGCACCTGGCTGGTGCCGATGGCGTTCTCGTAGTCCCCGTACTGCACGCCCGGGGCGGCGAAGTCCTTCTCCCCCAGCGCTGCCGCCATCATCAGGTAGTGGGCGAACATGCCCTCAGGACGGACCGTGAGGAACTCCGGCATGGTGTCGAGGACCCGGTCGTGCCGACCCTGGAAGAACCAGCCCAGCCGCTCGTGGTCCATGTCCCGCGCCTTCTGGCTGATGATGTGCGACGGGTCGCTGGACTCGTGCTTGCGCAGCTCCTTGAGCTTGTAGAACGTGTGCGAGAGCGACCCGGTCGCGATCAGCAGGACCTTGCGGTCGGTCTTCTCGATCGCCGCGCGGACCGCTCGGCCCACCCGCAGGAAGTCGTCCGTCTCGCCGGTCTGGCAGACCGAGATCGAGATCCACTGCTTGTCCAGCCCCTTGCCCAGGTAGGACCAGAGGTTGACCGACGGGTAGTACAGCGGCAGGTACGGGTCGTCGATCGGCGTGATCCAGGTGCCGGCCGGCTCGCCCTCGGCCGCGATCGCGTGCGCGAGCTCAGGGTCGCCGCGCCACTCGTACGGGATCCGGCACATGCCCCGCGGGAGCTCCTCTGCGGTGAAGAGCCCGGCGCGCAGCTCGTGCGCGGTGACGACGAACTCCACCGTCGTGAACCAGTGCGAGTCGAAGACGATCACGGTGTCGTAATCGAGCCTCTCGAACTTCTCCGCCCGGATCTGCCGCAGCGCGGGGACCAGCGAGATCTCCTTGCCGTCGTTGAGCGCGCGGCGCTGGTCCTCCGGCAGCATGATCGTGGGGACGTGGGACAGCAGTCCCGCGCCGACGACCTCACCCATCAGTCCCTCCAACCGTTCGGGGCGTACACGGTGTTCTTCACGTCGGCATAGAAGTCGAACGACCACACGCCGCCCTCGCGTCCGATGCCGGACTTCTTCGACCCGCCGAAGGGGGCGGCCAGGTCACGGACGAAGAAGCAGTTGACCCAGATGGTTCCGGCGACGAGGTGCTTCGTGAATGCCTCGGCGCGCTCGCGGTCGCCGGTGACGACGCACGCGGCAAGCCCGAACTCGGTTCCGTTGGCCATCGCCAGGCCCTCTTCGTCGGTGCCGAACGTCTGCATCGTCAACACCGGTCCGAAGACCTCCTGGGTGAGGATCTCGCTGCCCTCGGGGGCGTCCACGACTAGCGTGGGCCTGAAGTAGTGCGGTCCGAGCTCGTCGTTGCGCTCACCGCCGTACGCCACCGTCGCGCCGTCCGCCTTGGCCCGCTTGATGAACCCCTCGACCCGCTCCACGTGCCGGAGGTGGATGTTGGGCCCGATCTGGGTGTCCTCGTCACGCGGGTCGCCCTGCCGGATCTGGGCGGCCCGCTCCCGGAACCGCTCGGTGAACGCCGCCGCGATGCCCTCCTGGACCAGCAGCCGGGTGCCCGCGAGGCACACCTGGCCGGCGTTGTCGTACTGCTCGATGGCGAGGTCCACGGCGAGGTCGAGGTCGGCGTCGTCCAGGATCACCGTGGGGCTCTTGCCGCCGAGCTCGAACGAGCACGGGACCAGGTTGTCCGCCGCGGCGTGGGCGATGACCTTCGCCGTCGGCACCGACCCGGTGAAGCAGATCCGGGAGATGTCCGGGTTGGCGGTCAGGGCGGCCCCGGCCTCGGTGCCGAAGCCCTGCACGACGTTGAAGACCCCGGGCGGCAGTCCCGCCTCGTGCGCGAGCTCGGCGAAGTACGAGGCGGTCAGCGGCGCCCACTCCGGAGGCTTGGCCACGACGGTGTCACCGGCGGCCAGCGCCGGCCCGATCCGCCAGGTGGCGAGCATCAGCGGCGCGTTCCACGGCGTGATGATCACCGCCACCCCGGACGGGTCCCAGGACACGTGGTTGCTGTGCCCTCGCGTCTCCCAGACCGGGTGGCTGAGCTGGTCGATGGCGTAGTCGGCGAAGAAGCGCAGGTTCAGCACGACGCGGGGCATGACGCCACGGCGGTGGGACCGCAGCAGCGACCCGTTGTCCGCCGTCTCCAGCTGGGACAGCTCCTCGATGTGGGCCTCGACGTTGTCGGCGACCCGGTGCAGGATCGCGCCCCGCTCGCGCGGCGAGAGCGCTGCCCAGGCGGGGAACGCTGCGCGGGCCGCGGCCACCGCCGCGTCGGCCTCGGCCTTGCCACCGCGCGCCACCTGCGCCAGCACGGTCCCGTCGATCGGGCTCACGGTCTCGAAGGTGTCCGCCGAGGCGACCCGCCGACCGCCGATCCAGTGCCGGGTGTCCACCGTCGTGCCGGCGACCTCGACGCGATCCACCAGACCTCCCGCTGATCGGTGCGTGGGGTTCCGAGGCGAGCCGCTCTCGGATATCGTTCGGTCCCAAACGTACGGAGTAACCCCGGAGGCGTCAAGAGATGTCGCGAACTCCCTTGGTCGTGATCCCGGCCCGCTTCTCGGAGTCGGCGTCGGCCCTGCGCTACCGGGCGATCGTGTCGGCCCGCGCCCTGTCCGAGGGCGTCTTGCGAGCGGGCGGGGAGCCGCTCACCGTCCACCCGTGGGCCCCTGACGGGCACGCGGACGTCGAGGAGGTCGGCCGACGGCTGTCGTTCGCCGACGCGGTGCTGCTCCCCGGCGGGGGCGACCTGCACCCGCGTCGCTACGGGCAGGAGGTGGCCAGCGCCGACGTGTACGACGTGGACGAGGAGCAGGACGCCTTCGACCTCGCCGTGGCGCAGTGGGCCCTGGCCGCCGGCGTCCCCCTGCTGGCCGTGTGCCGGGGACTGCAGGTAGTGAACGTGCTGAGAGGCGGGAACCTGTTGCAGCACATGGAATCCCCGCACCGCCATGTCGTGCACGAGGTCACCGTGGACCCGGGGTCCGACCTGGCCGGCGCGGTCGGCCCGACGATCACGGCGTCCTGCTTCCACCACCAGCGGCTGGACCGCCTCGGCGACGGGCTGCGGCCGGTCGCCTGGGCGGCCGACGGGACGGCCGAGGCGATGGAGATCCCGGACTCCCCCGGCTGGTTCCTCGGCCTGCAGTGGCACCCGGAGGACACGGTGGCCACGGACCCCGCACAACTGGAGCTGTTCCGCGCCCTGGTCGCGGCTGCGCGGGGTTAGGACTCCTCGGCGCGCTTCACGACCGCCCGGAGCGAGCGCGCGAGCTGCAGCACCTCGTCCTCGGACAGCGCCGAGGTCACGTCGGCCTCGACCGCGTTGAACTGCGGGAACACCTTGGTCATCAGTCGCTGGCCCTTGGGGGTCAGCGACAGCAGCACCCGGCGCGCATCATCCGGGTGCACCCGCCGGCGGAGCAGACCCCGGTTGGTGAGCGTGGACGCCACGCCGGTCAGCGTGCCCTTGGAGATGCCCGCCTCGGCCGCGACGTGTCGGCTCTCGATGTCGCCCCAGATCCAGACCACCCACAGCACGACCCAGCCGGTCCAGGTGAGGTCGTGCGGGGCGAGGACCGTGCGCTCGAGGTGGTTGCGGACCGAGTTGGCGGCCCGGTAGACGTTCGAGACGGCGGCCATCGCGGCCAGGTCGATCGGCATCCCCTGCAGCCGCTCGGCCACGGCCTGCTCGGTGGCCTCCAGGGTCAGGTCGCCCTGCGACGGCCCGTCCGCCGCGCCGGCGGTGGATCGTACGTAGCGGCTCAGGGTGCACACCCCGTCATCGCACGGGCAGCGAGTCGGGTCGCACTCCTCGGCAGCCGCGCGCGCGACGTCGGCCGGCAGCGACTCCGCCGGGGTACGACGACCGCGTCCTGCGGACCGGGAGGAGGCCACGGATCGAGCCTACCCGCGCTCGTTCGCGGCCGAACGGACGTCCCGCGGCGCGGCGCCCGCGTGAGCCACCCGGTCGAGGAAGCGGTCGACGAGCCGGTGCGCACGCCGAAGGGCCTCGGGCTCCTCACGCGCGGTCCGCGCGACGATCGCGTCCACGTCGAACCCGTGCTCGCGCAGGTACTGCGCCCCCCCGTTGGCCAGCCAGCCGTCCAGCATCGGGGTGGTGAGCTCCGGATGGAACTGGACCGCCAGCGACCGGCCGATGACGTAGGCCTGCACTGCCAGCTCGGTGCTCGCCAGGGTCCGCGCGCCGGCGGGGGGTCGCAGTCGGTCGTGGTGCCACTGGAACCACGGGCCGGCCTCCACCAGGTCCGCCGCGTCGGTACGGATGTCGTACCAGCCGATCTCGGGCTCGGGGGCGCGCTCGACGTAGCCGCCCAGGGCGGTGGCCAGGGCCTGCGCACCGAAGCAGATGCCCAGCACCGGGACCCCTGCCTCGTGGGCCCGGTGCAGGAAGGACACCTCCTCCAGCACCCAGGCGCCGATCGTCGCGTCGTCGTAGACGGACCACGGGGCCCCCATCGGGACGATGGCGTCGTACGCCAGCGGGTCCGGGAACGCGACGTCCACGTCCGGGCTGTGGAACCGGTCCTCGGGCACCACGAGGAACTCCTCCACCTCGAAGCCGCGCTCGGAGAAGCGCTCCCCCACCGGGCCCACCGGGGAGACATGGTCCTGCTGGACGAACAGCGCACGCACCTGGGACTCCTTTGTTCGGATCCGAACGTACGACTCGGAGAATCTTCCCGCAAGCCCTTCCGCAGCCCTCGCAGACCGACTATCTTCCCTTTTTGTTCGGCTCCGAACGACATGCGAGGGAGGCCCTGTGGGCGGGACATGGGACGAGAAGCAGGTGCGCGAGCTGATCGAGCAGCTGCGCGGCCGGGGTGTGGACGTCATCCGGGTGTCCTACCCCGACATGATCGGCACCGACCGTGGCCGCGACGTGCTCATCGACGAGCTGCCGACCGCCATGGGGCACGGGATCGCCTTCTGCCGCGCCGTGTTCCACACCACGCCCCGCGGCGACGTGGTGCCCATCCAGGGCGGGATCGAGGACGGGCTGCCCGACATCAAGGTCGTCCCGGACCTGTCCACCCTGACGGACCTGCCGTGGGAGCCCGGCGCCGCCTGGTGCCTCGGCGACACCTTCGACCACGAGGGCAACCCGGCGCCCGAGTCGCCGCGCGAGGTCGCGCGCGCGGTGGCGGAGCGGCTCGCGGAGCTGGGGCTGTCCGCCGTCATCGGTCCGGAGCTGGAGTACTTCCTGTGCGTGCCGGACGAGTCCTGCGACGCCGGGTGGAAGCGCTACGCCGACGAGCCGGGCAACGTCTACGTCGTCGGGCGCAAGGGCGACCCGCGGGGCCTGCTGCTGTCGATGCTGCGCAACATGCGCGACGCCGACCTGCAGGTGACGGCGGCCAACCACGAGTTCTGCCCCGGTCAGTTCGAGATCAACCTGAACCACTCCGAACTGGTGGACGCCGCCGACCGGGCATTCCGGATGAAGTCGGCGGTCCAGGAGATCGCGCGGCACGAGGGACTGCTCGCCACCTTCATGGCGAAGCCGTTCAACGACGAGGGTGGCAGTGGGTTCCACCTGCACCTGTCCCTCACCGAAGGCGACGGCACCAACATCTTCGGCGACCCGGACGGGGTCGACGGGCTGTCGGCACGGGGTCGGTCCGCGATCGCCGGCGTCCTGCGGCACGCGCCCGCGCTGGCCGCGATCCTCAACCCGACCATCAACTCCTACAAGCGGTTCGGGCCCGACACGCTGGCTCCGTGGCTGATCGACTGGGGTCTGGACAACCGCAGCGCGATGCTGCGCATCCCCCCGGAGCGGGGAGGGGCCGCACGGATGGAGGTCCGCCTCGGCGACGCCACGGCCAACCCCTACCTGGCCATGGCCGCCATCGGCGCGGCGGTCTACCTCGGCGTCTCCGAGGGCCTCGAGCCGCCCGCGCCGCTGGAGGGCTACGGCTACGACCCGGAGAGCGCCCCCATGCTCCCGCAGACCCTCGGCGAGGCGCTGGACGCGCTCGAGGCGGACACGGCGCTGACCGAGGTGCTCGGCGCCTACTTCGTGCGCTCGTTCGTCGACTACAAGCGCAACGAGATCGAGCGCTTCACCAAGTACGTCACCGACTGGGAGTTCCGCGAGTACGCATACCACCTGTAGCGAGCGCTATGGCCTGATCAACAGGCGGTTTCCCGGGGCTGTAGCGCCCGGGAAACCGCCTGTTGATCGTGGTGCGTTCCGCGCGGCCGCCTCGGCGGCGGTGCGGCGGCCTGTGGACGGCCGGTGGCGGCGCCCGCTGGTCCCCGGCAGGCTGCGCGTTCGTGCCGGCCACGTCCCGCCCTCCCGCCACCACGGCACTGCTGGTGGACCTGTTCGGTGCGGGACCGTTCAGCCAGGCTGATGCGCTGGCTGCCGGGGTGAGCCGTGGCCGGCTCCGGGCCGCCCTCGACGCCGGCCACCTGGTCCGCGTCCGGCACGGGGTGCTCGCGCCGGCGGGGGTGTCGCGGGCGCTGGCCGATCCGGTGGACCGGCACGTCTTCGAGGCACGCGCGCTCGTGGCGGCCCTGCGCGCCCGTCGCTCCGGTCTGGGGGACAGCGCCGCGCTCAGTCACTCCACGGCCGTGGCCGTGGCCGGGATGCCGTACCCCGGCCTGCGGACTCCGCGGCACTGGCCGGTGCACCTGTCCGACGACGCTCCCGGCGGGCGTCAGGCGACGGGCTGGCTGCGACACGAATGCTCCGTGCCGCGCGAGCACCGCACCGTCGTCGCGGGTCTTCCGGTCACCACAGTGCCGCGCACGGCCGTCGACGTGGCGGCGGCGCTGCCGCTCCTCCGAGCCCTGCCGGTGGTGGACGCCGCGATGCGCCGGCTGTGCCTGGGCACCGCCCGGGTCGAACCCGGCTCGGTCGCGGGTCGCCTGCTGGTCCTGGACCCGCGGGTGGTCGGAGCCGCCCGAGAGCAGCTGCGCACGACCCTGGACGAGGCCGGGGTGAGCCGCGGCCGGCGTCGGGCGATCCAGGCCCTCGAGGTCGCAGACCCTGCGGCGGAGAACGGGTTCGAGTCGGTGAGCCGCGCGCACGTCCTGCGGGCCGGGCTGCCCCGGCCCGAGGTCGGCTACCCGGTCCTCGGGGCGGACGGCCGGCGCTACTGGGCCGATCTCGCCTGGCCGGACCTGCGGGTGCTGGGCGAGGCGGACGGGCACGGGAAGTACGCCGACATCGCCGCCCTGCACGCGGAGAAGGACCGGCAGGAGTCGCTGGAACGAGCCGGCTGGCGGGTGGTCCGCTGGACCTGGTCCGAACTGGACCGCACCCCGCACCTCGTCAGCGCACGGGTGGCCGCCGCGCTGGAGCGGGCCGGTGCCCGGGCGGCGGCGTGAGCCGACGGCGCGCTACCGGTGCGCGAGGGTCGTCCCGCCGTCCCAGGAGGTGCCGATCTGGCGGTAGTAGCCGCCGATGATCTCGCGGACCGGCAGCAGCGACGCCGGCTCGTCCCACGGGGAGTCGAACAGCTCCAGCTCGGCATCGCCCTGCCAGGCGGGACCGCCCTCGAAGTCGTAGCCGCTCATCGTGACGACCTCGTCCAGCGCCCAGCCGGCGCCGCGCTCCATGCCACGCACCTGCCGGTGGTGCAGCATCGGCAGCGCGTTGACGAAGCCGTTGGTCTCGCTGGGGCCGGTGATCTCCAGCCGTGCTGTGGCCAGCCGGTGGTCGTACGCCGCGAGGGACGCGCCGAAGCGGCCGCCCACGTCGACGCGCGGCGCACCCTTGCCGTACGGCATCGGCCGGGTCTGGTGGATGGAGCCGAGCTTCTTGGGATAGCCCTGGTGCATCCCCCGGGCGATGGCGAAGTCCGTCGTGACCCAGATGAGCACGCACCGGGAGTAGACCGTGCCCTGGTAGGAGCAGCGGACGACGGCGAAGGCCTCCTTGTACTGACTGCGGGCGGGGTCCATCAGCTCCTCGAAGGAGCCCGAGCACGACTGCCAGTCGGCCCAGATGAACGCCACCGCGCCGGGATCCTCCGGTGCGAGGTCGACGTCGGGCGGGAGCAGCGCGCGGACCCGCTCGGGGTCGGTGCGGTACTCCACCGTGAGCAGGTCGCCGCTGTAGTGCCACGGCGGGGGCGGGATGAGCGCCGAGCGCCCGCTCTCGGTGTACGGCCCGGCGAATCCCTTCAGCTCGGACACGACGTCTCCTCTCCCTCGCGGACGATCGGTGGGGCTCGGCTTCAGCTCAGCTCAGATCAGCGCAGCCGGCGGCCGCGCTGCCACGGGGCGACGGCGCCCTCCTCGGCGAGCATGGCGCCGACGATCTCGCGCACTTTCAGTGCGGCGACGTCCGCGCTCACGTTGACCTCGGGCCCCGGACCGTCGGTGTCGAGGACCCGCTGGGCCGTCTCCATCGCGGCCATCACCCGGTCGTAGTACGACCCGAACATCGCGGTCAGGCGGTCGGTGGCCGAGGCGTCGCCGACGGCGAAGTCCCGGCTGACGCGCCACAGCACCCGACTGCGGCGCTCGTCCAGCGGCGTCACCAGCTGGGTGAACCGCAGCCGGGCCACGTCGTCTCCGGAACGCACGTCCCAGTGGTCGACCCACGCCGCCGGGGAGACGAAGAACGCCTCCTGCACGGTCTCGCGCTCCTCGTCCACGGGCACCCCCAGCAGGTCGGCCTGCCACCCGGGGAGCGGGGCCGGGGGGAACTCGCGGCGCAGGGCCACGGTGGTCTCGGTCACGACCACGTCGAGCGGGGGCGGGGCCGCGGCCAGGACCTCGGGGGAGATCTCCGGCGCCACGAACGGCACCTGGGTCACGTCGGCGAAGTTCTCGTGCAGCAGCAGGAAGCCGGCGTCGACGTCCGCCTCGCCACCGACGGTGGCCCAGCCGTCCCCGGCCAGCCAGGGCAGCTCGGGCACCCGGTGCAGGCGAGCACGCCCGGGCTCCCCGAACCAGACCCACACCAGGCCGTCGGACTCGGTGACCGGGTAGGACGCGACCGCAGCGCCGAGCGGGACGCGGGCTGGGTCGGCACCGACACGCACTGGCCGTCGGCGTCGTAGCCGAAGCCACACAGGCCGCAGCGGACGGTGTCACCGTCCAAGGTGCCGGCGCTGAGGGGGTAGGCCCGGTGCGCGCACCGGTCCTCCAGCGCGACCGCGCGTCCCTGCTCGGTGCGGAAGAGGACGACCGGACGGTCCAGCGCGCGCAGCGCCAACAGGTCGCGGCCGACCGAGTCGCCCGTGGTGACGGCGTACCAGCAGTCGGTGGGTACGGATGAACCGTGACGGCGGGATGACATGGTCGCGGGCTCCTTCGTCACAGGTCGATCGTCAGCCGGTCGGACTTGGCTCGCGACACGCAGATCATCATCGCGTCGTTGGCCGCGCGCTCGGACTCGCTCAGCACGGAGTCGCGGTGGTCGACCTCGCCCTCGAGCACGATCTGCTCGCAGGTGCCGCAGATGCCCTCGTGGCAGGAACCGAGCACGCTGATCCCTGCGTCCTGCACCGCGTCGAAGATCGACTTGTGCGGTGGCACGGTCAGCGTCAGGCCGGAGGAGGCCAGCACCAACTCGAACGCGTGCTCCCCCTCGGCCGGAGCCTCGACCGGCTTGGCCGCGAAGCGCTCCAGGTGCAGAGCGCCCTCCGGCCAGGTGGACGAGCAGCGCTGCTCCACCGCCGACAGCAGGCCCTCCGGGCCGCAGCAGTAGACCAGCGTGTCCGCGCGCGGCTCTCCGAGGACCGCGTCGAGGTCGAGCATGCCGGCCTCGTCCTGGGGCACCAGCGTGACCCGGTCGCCGTACTGCGCGAGCTCGTCGACGAAGGCCATCGAGGCGCGGGTCCGGCCGCCGTACACCAGCGTCCAGTCCGCGCCGGCGGCGGTCGCCTCGGCGATCATCGGCAGCATGGGCGTGATGCCGATCCCGCCTGCGACAAACACATAGCGGGGCGAGCCGACCAGTGGGAAGTGGTTGCGCGGACCGCGCACCCGCACGGTCGAGCCGGGCTCGAGTCGGTCGTGCACGTACGCCGACCCGCCGCGGCTCTCCGGCTCGCGCAGGATGCCCAGGCGGATCGACCGGCTGTCGGCGGGGTCGCCGCACAGGGAGTACTGCCGGACCAGGTCGGGACCGAGGATCAGGTCCACGTGGGCGCCGGGGGTCCAGGGCGGCAGCGTGTCCCCGTCCGGGTCGACCAGGGTCAGGGCAACGACGCCCCTGGCCGCGGCGTCGACCGACTCGACCCGCATGTCCCCCTCATGCTCGCGGACCGTCGTCCGAGACTCGCCGCTCATGCGGACGGGGCCTTCGCCTTGACCCGCACGGGGAACTTCTTGATCCCGTTGATGAAGTTGCTACGCACCCGCACGATATCCCCGGCCTGCTCGATCGACTCCAGCCGCGGGAGCAGCGTCTCGAACAGGATGCGGATCTCCAGCCGGGCCAGGTTCGCGCCCATGCAGGTGTGCGGGCCCTTGCCGAAGGTGAGGTGGTCGTTGGGGAACCGCGACAGGTCGAGCCGGTAGGGATCGTCGAACTTCTCCGGGTCGCGGTTCGCGGCGGGGAACCACATCACGACCTTGTCCCCCTCCTTGATCTGCTGCCCGTGCATCTCCACGTCGCGGGTCGCGGTCCGTCGGAAGTGGTAGACGGGAGATGCGTAGCGGATCAGCTCCTCCACCGCTACCTGCGCCTTGTCGGGGTTGTCCAGGAACCACTGCCACTGGTCCGGGTTGTCCATCAACGCCTTCATCGAGTGGCTGATGGCCTGGCGCGTCGTCTCGTTGCCGGCGACGACCAGCAGGAGGAAGTAGTTGTCGAAGTCCTTGTCGTCCAGCGGGATCCCGTCGTCAGGGATCCGGTTGACCAACTTGCTGATGAGGTCGTCCCGGTCGGTGGCGCCGGTCCGCTCGGCCTTGAGCTGGCGGCCATACTCGAAGATCTCCTGCGACACCGGTGACCGGAACGGGAGGTGCGCGTACTGCTCGGCCTCCGGACTGTTGACCAGGACCCGGGCGTAGTCGGGGTCGGTGAAGCCGACGATCTCGTTGCCCCAGGAGATCAGCTGTGGCGTCATCTCGTCGGGGGTGTCGAGCAGTCGGACGAGGACCTGGATCGGGTAGTCCGCCGCGATCGCGTCGACGAAGTCGAACTCCTCCTCCTGCAGCGCGGTGTCCACGGTGACCCGGGCCAGGCCGCGGAGGAAGTCCTCGTAGCGGCGCAGTTGGGCGGCGGAGAAGTCGCGCATCAGCAGCTTGCGGAGGGCCTGGTGCCGCGTGCCGTCGGTCTCCAGGATGGAGCGGCGCAGGTCCTGGTACTCCGGCGGGGGCTCCTCGAGGTTGGTGAACTTCGTCGACGTGAAGGTCTCGGGGTCCTTGTCCACCCGCTCGATGTCCTCGAACCGGGTGATCGCCCAGAAGCCGCTGCCGCCGTCGTGCTCGGGGTTCCAGAACACCGGGGCCTGGCTCCGAAGGGTCTCGAACATCCCCCAGGCCTCGTTCCGCTCGAACACGTCCAGGTCGGCGAGGTCGACATCGTCCAGGGGGACCGGGGTGGGCTGCATGGCTGCTCCTCGGGGTGTCCGCTGCTCCGTGGCCGGGGCTAAGTCGTTTGGGACCGAACGGAAGGCTAGGGGCGCCGCGCGGGGAGGTCAAGGGATTCCGGGAAGGTTCGTTTGAATGACAACGATTCTGTCGAAACCCTTGACGACCGGCTCCGTGACCGCCACTCTTGCCGCTCGTTCGGGTCCGTACGAAAGCCGTGGAGGCCGCCCATGACCGCCCTGCAACCCGCCCCCGAGGAAACCCCAGGGACCGCGCTCCGGCACGGGCGCCTGGGGGTCATCGGCATCGTCTTCTTCGTCGTCGCCGCCGCCGCGCCGCTGCTGGGCATGACCGGCGCTGCCCCGGTCGCCATCGTCCTCGGCAACGGCGCCGCGGTCCCCGGCGCCTACGTGGCCGTCGGCATCGTGCTCCTGCTGTTCAGCGTCGGCTACGCCGCCATGTCGCAGAAGGTGACGAACGCCGGTGCGTTCTTCGCGTACGTCGGTCGCGGGCTCGGTGTGACCACGGGCGTCGGCTCGGCGTTCGTCTCACTGCTCGCCTACTTCACCATCCAGCTGGCGGTCTACGGATTCTTCTCCGCGGTCCTCGCCGGCCAGATGAGCGCGCAGTTCGGCATCGACCTCGCCTGGTGGGTGTGGGCACTCATCGCGTGGGCGATCGTCCTGGGCCTGTCGGTGCTGTCCGTGGACGTGGGCGCGAAGGTCCTCGGCGTCCTGATGTCGCTGGAGCTGCTGGCCCTGTTCGTCACGGCCACCGCGGTGTTCATCAAGGGCGGACCGGAGGGCATCGACCTCGGCGCATCCTTCGCGCCGGGCAACATCTTCGTGGGCGGGTTCGCCGGCCCCGCCGGCATCGCGCTGGCGTTCGCGTTCGCGTCGTTCATCGGATTCGAGGCCACCGCGCTGTACGGCGAGGAGGCCAAGGAGCCGCACAAGACGGTCCCGCGGGCCACGTACGCCGCGGTCGGACTCATCACCGTCTTCTTCGCCTACATGACGCTCGCCATCGTGACCGCTCTGGGCGCGTCGACCGTGGTGGACGAGACGGTCGCCCGGTCCACGCTCGACGGCACCCCGCTGGCCGACCCGGCCGCCGTGGTGTTCTCGATCGCGGCCGAGTACGTGGGCGACTGGATGCCGGACGTCATGAGCTGGCTGGTCATCTCCAGCGCGTTCGCCGGCCTGCTGGCCTTCCAGAACTCCAGCGCGCGCTACTTCTTCGCGATGGGTCGTGCCGGCGTGCTGCCCTCCGCCCTGGACCGCGTCAACGGCCGCGGGGCCCCGGTCATCGCGTCGGCCACGACGTCGGCGATCAGCCTGCTGGTCATCCTGTGGTTCATCATCCAGGGGCTGGACCCGATCCTGAACATGTTCTACTGGTTCAGCGCCCTCGCCGTGGTGGCCATCGTCTTCGTCGAGATCCTCGTGTCGCTGGCGGTGATCGTGTACTTCTACAACCACCGTGGTGATGCCACCCTCTGGACAGCGGTCATCGCCCCCGCACTGTCGATCGTCGGTCTGGCACTCGGGCTGTGGCTACTGACGTCCCACTTCGGCCTGCTCGCAGGGACGGTCGCCGAGGACGTCGACCCGACCACTCAGCTGTGGGGCCTCAACACCACCGGCTGGATCCTGGTCCTGCTGCCCTTCGTGTTCTTCGCCATCGGGCTCATCGTCGGCGAGGCGCGACGGCGCAAGGAGAACGTCGACGCGGTGGCCGACCTGGTCACCTGACCTCAGGTACGCAACGGCTCACGGGGGGCCCTGTCACGATCGCGTGGCGGGGCCCCCGCCGCGCTCTGCGAGCGAGACTCTGAGTCGATGGCCGACGGCCGGCCCGGCGCGACGTCTCACGTCCCGGCGCAGCTCCGAGTCGCCGGGGTCTCAGAACGGGGGCTCGTCCGGTGGGGGTCGGGAGGGGCCGGTGGGGTGGGGCAGGACCTCGGTGGTGGTGGTGCGGTAGGTCCGGCCCAGGGGTGAGGTCCACACCGGTTCGGGTCCGGCGTAGGGGTCTGTGATCGGGTCGGGGACGGCGGTCCAGCCGGCGGCGTCGCGGCCGCGGTTGTGCTTGGGGCAGGTCGCGGCGAGCCGGTCCGCGCGGGTGCTGCCGCCGTCGCGGTACGCCGGGACGTGGTCCACGTCGCAGCGGGCGGACCGTGCCCCGCAGCCGGGGTGGCTGCAGCGGGCGTCGCGGGCCTGGATGAACCGGGCCAGCCGGGCGCCGGGGAACCGTCGGGTGCCCTCGTCGAGCAGGTGCCCGGTGACCGGGTCGCTCACCCAGCGCACCCAGTCGGCGTCGCCGGCCAGCGCGCGGGCCAGGTCGGGGTCGATCGGGCCGTACCCGGGCAGCTGCCCAGGGGCGTCGGCCAGGTCCAGCAGGGTGGCCAGGTCGACCACCACCCCCACCACCGGCCGCCCGAACCCGACTCGCCCGCAGCCCGCCCCGGCGTCCGGGGCCGCGCCGCTCGAGGCGTCGCTGCCCGGGCCGCTCCCGGCCGCGGGCGTGGGCGTGGTGGGGTAGGTGGCGCTGGGCAGCCCGAAGGCGTCCAGCACCGCGGCCACCCGCCACTGCCCCACCGTGAACTCCACGCCCCCGGCGCCCTCGGCGTCCCCGGCGGACCCGGCAGTGCTCCCGGCTGCCGACGCGGCGGTCTGGGCGTGGCGGGCGTGGGCGTGGATCGCCTCGCGCAGCCGCAGCAGGTCCGGGGCCGCGCCGCGCACCGCCACGCAGCCCATCCCGTCCGGCTCGGACCACCACGACACCCCGGACTCCTCGCGCACCGCGCGGCGGCGCCGCCGCGCCGCCGCGGCCGGGTCCAGCGCCAGCACGCAGGCGGTCACCCGCTCCCGCAGCCGGGCCGGGGGATAGCGGTGCGCGGTCCACAGCAGCCGCTGCACCGCCACCTGCGCCAGGTCCCGGCCCTGCGCGTCCAGGCAGCCGGCCAGCACCGCCACCCCCTCCGCGACCACCCTCGCCTGGCCCCACGTCAGGACACCGGAGGCGACCTGCTCGCCCAGCACCGGCCAGCGGCGCACCAGGTCCCACGCCGCGGCGACCCGGCCCACGGCGGTGCGCGGAGCCAGCCGCAACGCCGCGCCGACCTCCTCCCCCACCCACGACGACGACGACGTCGCGGCGCCCCGGTCACCGGCGGCGGCCTGCACCGCGTCGGCCACGTCGACCAGGGCGTGCGCGGAGCGCACCGCGACCCAGCCCGCCAACGCCTCGCACGCCCGCAGCAGCGACACCCGCGCCTGCCCGGGCAACGACGACCCGTCGACCTCGGCCAGCACCGCCGCCAGCTGCGGACCCGGCGCCAGGCCCTCCCACGGCCACCCGCCGTCGGCACTCAGGTCGAACCAGCCCTCCGCCACGACCCCCACGCTACCCAGGGGGTCCGACACACCCCACCAGCTGAAACAGACTGGGGATGAACAGGTTTCACGACTCGGCGACCGGTCCGGGCGACACCCTCAGGCAGCCCCGACCACGACGTAGACCGATCACGCCCGTCGTCCGCCCACCGCGGCTAGCCTGTCCCCGCCTGAGGAGCGAGGGAGCCGATGAGCACCGACCCAGCCGTACCCGAAGAAGTACCCGCAGAGCCCGAGTCCGCTGCTCCGCAGCGCAGCCACCGTGCGGTCGAGATCGTCGCCGCGGTCATCCTCGGCGTAGCGGGCCTCCTGACCGCGTACGCGGCGTACCAGTCCAGCCAGGCCGACGGTGAGGCGCTCGAGGGATATACCCGGTCCGCGAAGACCACCGCCGACGCCAACGGCTACTTCAACGAGGCGGTGGCCAAGTACTCCAACGACCAGGCCCTGTTCCTGGAGTACGCGCTGCAGGCCGAGCAGGGGAACCAGGAGGCGGCCGACGCCATTCGCCAGACCCTGTTCACCCCCGAGCTCGAGGCAGCCACGGCCGCCTGGGTGGAGACGGGCGACGACGGTCCGCCGACACCGCTCGACATGGACGAGTACGTCGTGCCGGCCCAGCTGGAAGCCGTTCGGCTGACGAACCAGGCGGAGACCGAGTTCTCGGAGGCGCAGTCGGCGGACGAAGCGGGGAGCAAGTTCTCACTCGCCGCCGTGTTCCTGGCGGTCGCGCTGTTCCTCGGCGGAATCGCGAGCCTGTTCCAGAACGCCGGCGTGCGCATCGCCCTGCTGATCGGTGCCGCCGCCTTCATCGTGCCCGGGGCGGTGGCGATCCTCGGCGGTCAAGCAGCGATGTGAGGATCCGGGGTCAGGCCGTCACCGACTTCCCGCCGGACAGGTCGGGCGCGTCGGCCACTTCCGGGGCGAGGTCGTACCTCGTCTGGTACGTCTGCAGGATGGCGACGCCGGCAGCGGCGATCGGGATGCCGATCAGCGCGCCCAGCGGCCCCCAGATGGCGGCGCCGACGAACACCGCGCCCAGCGCGATGGCCTGGTTGACGTCCATCGTCTTCCGGCTGACCCGAGGCGTGAAGACATACGTCTCGATCTGCTGGTAGATCGCCGCGAACACGATGATGACCACGGCCTTCCACGGCGCGTCGAACACGGTGGCGAGCACCGGCAGCGCGATCCCGATGTACGTGCCGACGAGCGGCACGAACTGCGCGGTGATCCCGACGAACAGGGCGAACGGGAGCCAGTAGGGCACGCCGATCGCCAGGAACAGGATGCCGTGGAAGAACGAGGACAGCGCCGCCAGGATGATCTTGGATGCCACGTAGCCGCCGGTCTTGGCGATGGCGATCTCGGTCACGTTGAGGAAGACCAGCTGGGATCGCTGCGGCATCCAGGAGGCGATGGTGCGGAAGAAGTTCGGGCTGTCGCTGGCGAAGTAGAAGCCGAACACCAGCACCGTGACCAGGTCGAACGTGACCGCTGACAACGACTCGATGACCCCGAACACGCCGCCGGACAGCGACGCCGCATACGAGGCCATCTGCGACGGGGACAGACTGAGGGAGGACGCGATCTGCGATGCGTTGAACGAGGTGTCGAATGTCCCGTTGATCCAGTCGATGATCGACGCCGTCAGCGACGGGACGCTCTGGACGAACTGCGCGATCTGGGTGAAGAACAGCTCGCCGAAGGTGGCGGCGAGCGCCAGGCCGACCAGGATCGCGCCGCCACCCATGATCAACGCCCCGGTGCCCCGTGAGCGGCCGCGGCGGATGAACCAGCGGATCCCCGGCTCCAGGGCGATCGCGAACAGCCAGGCAAGCATCAGCAGGAAGAGGAAGTGGCTGGTCACCGAGTACAGCCACAGGCCCAGCAGGAAGACCGCGACCAGCAACAACACGCGGATCGCGGACCTGCCCACGGACTTGGAGTCGAACGAGACGGTCACCTCGCGCGCTCCGGCATCGACGGCGGCGCTCACCTGCTCAGTGGGTTCGGCCAGCGACGTCTCCGGCGCCGCCGTGGGGGGCTCGTGCGGTTCTGCGGCCGTCTGGTGGGATGGGCTGGGCTGGCTGGTCATGGCCTCACCGGTCCTCGACTCGACGTCCCGGACGGACTGCAGGGTCCACACGCACGCTACCGCCCGACTCGCGCCGAGACCCGCCAGCGGAGGTGCCGGGATCCGTGGGCCGTGGAGGTGCCGGGATCCGTCGGGCCGCCACCGGCGGCCCTCCTCCCGATTCCCGACGTGTCTCCCCACACAACGAAAACGACCCGGCCGAACCTGGCCGGGTCGTTGTCGTTGTGGAGGTGCCGGGATCCGTCGCGCCGCCTTCGGCGCCGCTCCTCCCGATTCCCGACGTGATACCCCAACAACAGACATGGGCCCAGGGGATCAACCCTGGGCCCATGTCTGTTGTGGAGGTGCCGGGAATCGAACCCGGGTCCGATCAGGTTCCTTCCGTCCTTCTACGTGCGTAGCCGCGCTGTCGCTGTCTCGGCCCCCGCGCTTCGTGCGGCACTACGCGGTGGCGGCCCAGTCACTGTGTGGTGTTCCGCCCGCCTCCGTGACCGAGGCGGTGGGTGAGTCCCCTAGCTGACGCCAGGATCCGGGTCGGGGACGTCCCGGGCTGACGGACGTGTTACTCGCTCAGGCGGCGAGAGTGACGTCGGACTTAGCCGTATTGGCATTTATTGAGTCCCAGGGGCGGTTTACGAGATCACCCTGGCTTCTCGGCACGCTTCTCCGGTCAGAACGTCTGGCCGTCGAAACCTGTCACCCCCTGTTGAGTTGTCTCACCAGCGTACGTGGTCCAACGCCCCCGCACCCAGCCGGATTCCCACGTCCGGCCCACCAACCTCGACCGTTCGTACGGTTTCCGGCCCCCGCGCAGCGGTCATGCCGTCGGTAGCGGATCCAGCTCCACCGCGACCCGCCGCCCCGGTCGTCGAAGCCGGGGACGGTGACCTGGCCCGGTGGGGGTCGCTCCTCCGCTCGCGATCCCCACCGGTCAGCCAGCCCGGACCTCGGGCGAGCCCACCAGCGCGACGCCGTTGTGCCACAGCACCGACCGCAGCCCGTCCTCCCCGAGGCCCAGCCGGACCAGCGCCTCGACCTGGTGGGCGTACGGGTAGGGGATGTTCGGGAAGTCCGAGCCGAACCACACCCGCCCGTCGAGGGCGAGCGCCTCCAGCCGAGGCACCAGGGACGCGGGGTACTCCCCCCACTGGTCGAGGAAGTCCGTCGCCGCCATCGTCGTGTCCAGGCCGCACCGCTGCGACCCCTCCGCCAAGGTGAGGAAGTCCGCGTACTCCGGTCCCCCGAGGTGCGCGATCACCAGTCGCAGTCCCGGGTGCCGGCGCAGCACCTCGCCGGTCGGACCCGGGCCGGTGAAAGGGCCCGCCAGCGGCCCGGATCCGCAGTGCAGCACCACCGGGACGCCCCGTTCAGCCAGCACCGCCCAGACCCCGTCCAGCGCAGCGTCCCGCGGGTCGAAACCGCCGACCTGGAGGTGCACCTTGAACAGACGAGCACCGCGCCGCAGCGCGGAGTCCACGTACGCCTCCACGCCGGGCTCGGGGAAGAACGTCGCCGTCGGCACGCAGTCCGGCGTGCGCCCGGCGAAGTCCAGCGACCAGTCGTTGAGCCACGCCGCCATGCCCGGCTTGTGCGCGTACACCAGCGACGTGAACCGCCGTACGCCCAAGGACCGCAGGATGGCGAGCCGGTCCTCGTCGGACCCGCGGTAGGCGATCGGCCAGGCAGTCCCGTACTCATCCTCCGCCCGGTCGAAGAACCGCCACACCGCATGCATCACCGACGACGGCATGAAGTGCACGTGCACGTCGACGATCCCTGGTATCCCCAGGTCGGTCAGGAACGCGGGGACCTCGGCGTCGATGCGCGGCGCGACCGGTGTCATCGCCCCGCGTTGAGCTTGCGATGGATGCCCTTCAGCTGCGAGGCGAGTCTGCGGTAGACGGCATAGACCTCGGCGTACGCCTCCCGGTCCGCGGCGACCGGCTCGAACACGCGGGCGGTCGGCACCATCGGCGGCACGTCCTCCAGCCGGATCTCCCCCAGGCACATCCGCGCCCATAGGGCGGCCCCGCGCAGCTGGGCGTTACGCGCGTCCAGGACCTGCTCGACCCGTCGGTCGAACACCCCGGCGATGATCTGGCACCACAGGTCGGACTGCGCCCCTCCACCCAGGACGCGCAGGTCCGTCACAGGCCGGCCGACGAACTTCTCGTAGCGGTCGAGCATCCAGCGGTTGTTGTAGGCGACGCCCTCCAGCACCGCCCGGACCAGCATCGCCCGGTCGGTGCGCAGCGACATGTTCAGGAACGACGCGCGCAGGTTCTTGTCGTCCACCGGGGTGCGCTCGCCGGCGAGCCACGGCGTGAAGATGACGCCCTCCGCTCCGGCGGGTACGTCCTCCGCGAGCGAGATCAGCTGCTCGAACGACGGCGGTGCGGCGTCGGGCGCGGCGCCGTCGGCGCCGATCCCGCTCCCGCCGCCGAGCAGCCCGTCGTGTGGTGCGATGACCTGCTCCCGCAGCCACTGCAGCGCCGCGCCGCCGGTCTCCTGGTTGTTGGCCACGAGCGGGTGTGCCGGGTCCAGCCCCGGCATGGTCGCCATCTGGTGCAGAGCATCGGTCTTCTTGAACGGCACCCGGCTGCTGATCCACGACGTCGTGGAGATCGCCAGGTGCGCGTGGAACGGCTCCACCGCTCCGCTGCCGACGACGGCCGCGTGCACGTCCGGGACCCCGCACACCACCGGCACGCCCCCGGCGACGCCGAGCTCCTCCGCGACCTCCGGCAGCAGCGGGCCGAGCACCGACCCCGTGGGTAGCAGCTCGGGCAGCCGGTCCCGGTCGCGGCGGCTGCGCCGGACCAGGTTGTCCACGTAGCCGTGCGGCGCCCCGATCCGGTTGTCCGTCAGCCACGACGCCGTCATCGACGCCGGGGTCGCCGCCGCGCGCCCGGTGAACCGCAGTCCGAGGTAGTCCAGCGGCTCCAGCAGCACGACGGTGCGCTCGTAGACGTCCCGCAGGTCGCGCTGCAGCAGCAGCGAGTGCCCGGTGGGGTCAGCCCCACTGGTCGCCGGCGCTCCTCCGGTGGTGCGGATCCAGGGCAGCAGCTTGTCCGGCGCGTAGCCCTGCACCGACACCGGGCCGCCGATCACGTCGCGCATGTGGCGACCCGCCCGGGTGTCGGCCCACAGCAGGACGTCGCCCGCCGGCTGCCCGTCAGCGCCCACCGGCACGGTGGACGCCCACTGCCCTGTGATGCCGACGGCGTGCAGCGCCGCGGGGTCCGCGCCCGAGCGCGCCAGGACGTCGTGCACGGCCTCCACCAGGCGCACCCACCACTCCCTGGCGTCCTGCGTCGCCGCGCCGTCCAGGCCGACGTGCAGGCGGACGCCGCGGTGCGCAGCCGCGACGATCTCGCCGCCCTGCGTCACCACCCCGACCTTC
Source organism: Candidatus Nanopelagicales bacterium (assembly GCA_041393815.1). Taxonomy (NCBI): domain Bacteria; kingdom Bacillati; phylum Actinomycetota; class Actinomycetes; order Candidatus Nanopelagicales; species Candidatus Nanopelagicales bacterium. The sequence goes on from JAWKJK010000004.1 coordinate 41,243, forward strand.
GGACCCCCGTTGCCGAGGTCCACCGCGAGGATCCAACGCTCCCCCACGGCCCTCGCCCGCCCCGCGGCCTAGTCGCCCGCCGGGACCACCGGCGGCGCGGGCTCGTACATCGCGTCGATCACGCCGCTCATCACGGTGTTGACCATCTCGTTTCCCTGCGGCGTCCCGGCGCCGAGGCCGTACATCGCGCCGCTCAGCGCCGGCTGCCCCTTGCGCTCCAGCGCGTAGTCGACGCTGGCACGCAGGTCGTCGACGAACCGCTCGGCCAGTCCCGGCTGGGTATTCGGGCGGGTCACGCAGAAGTGCAGTGCGGGTGGCAGCTGCAGCGCGTTCATCCGCCAGCCACGCTCCTTGAGCGCGTCGTTGACGAGGTAGACGTCGACCTCGTCGGAGCGGAACGCGATCAGGAACGTCGGCTCGCCGATGATCTCAAGCTCGGGGATGCGCTCGCGGATGCCGGCCTTCATGATGTCCGCGGTCCGCATGATGTCCTGCGCCGCAGCGAGATAGCCGTCCTCGCCCATCGTCACCATGGCGGCCCAGGTGGAGGCGATCAGCCCGCCGCTGCGCGAGCCCGCGAACCCCGGCGACAGGTACAGACCGCCCGGCCAGTCCGGGAAGGTGAAGTACTGGTGCCGCCGCAGCTCCTTGTTCCGGTACACCAGCACCGACGTGCCCTTGAGCGCGTAGCCGAACTTGTGCGTGTCCGCGGAGATGCTGGTGACCCCAGGGACCCGGAAGTCCCACGGCGGGATGTCGTACCCGAGCCGCTCGACCCACGGCAGCAGGAAGCCGCCGAGGCAGCCGTCGACATGCATACCGATGCCGCGCTCCTGCGCCAGCGCCGCGACCTCCTCGATCGGGTCGATCAGGCCGTGGCCGTAGTTGCCCGCGCTGCCGACCACCGCGATGGTCTGGTCGTCGACGAGGTCGGCCATCGCGGCCACGTCGGCGCGGTAGTCGTCGGCGAGCGGCGCGTGCCGCATCTCGATCCCGAGCCAGTGCGCGCCCTTGTCCAGCGCGACGTGGGCGGTGACGGGGATGACGACGTTGGGCTGGCGGACCCCGCGGGTCTCGCGGGCCTGCTCGCGGTAGGTGTACAGCGCGGTGATGAGACTCTCGGACCCGCCGCCGGTGAGAACGCCGCACACGTCGGGGCCCGCGGCCTCGCCGTGCAGCATGCTCGCCGTCATCGCGACGATCTCGCCCTCGAACTTGGTGGCGCTGGGGTACATGTCGCGCTGCAGCACGTTGGCGTGCGCGAACGCCTCGAACACCTGCGACAGGAAGTGGTAGTGCTCGTGGTCGCCGGAGTAGAGGCTGCCGGAGACCGTGCCCTCGTCGCCCTGGGCGTCCTCCCGCTCCGCCATGGCGCGGATCTCCGCGAGCACCTCGTCGCGGGGCCGGGACTGCGGGGCGATCCGGCGGTACGTGGTGGTGCTCCCGCGGTACGGGTAGAGGCTGTTGAGGAACTCGTCCAGGGCGTTGTCGCTCACGCACCCCACCCTAGGCCGCGCGACACGGGCGGGATCAGTCGTCGTGGCCCTTGGTCCGGCGGCCGGTGGCGCGCTGCGTCTCCCGCCGGGACTCCCGCTCCGCGATGGCCTGCCGCTTGTCGTACGACCGACGGCCGCGGGCCAGCGCCAGCTCGACCTTGGCGTAGCCGTCCTTGAAGTACAGCGCCAGGGGCACCAGGGTGAGGCCGGACTCCTTGGTCTTCCCGATCAGCCGGCGGATCTCCTCGGCGTGCAGCAGGAGCTTGCGGGGGCGGCGCGGGTCGTGGTTGGTCCACGTGCCCAGGTCGTACTCGGGGATGTGAACTCCCTGCAGCCACACCTCGCCGTCCTTGATGACCGCGTAGCCATCGGTCAGGGTCGCCCGCCCCGCGCGCAGCGACTTGACCTCGGTGCCGGTGAGCACCAGGCCGGCCTCGTAGGTCGCCTCGATGGCGTAGTCGTGCCGCGCACGACGGTTCTGGGCGACCATCACTCGCCCCTTCTCCTTGGCCATCAGCAGGTTCCGCCCGTCATCCCGGCCCGCCCGCGGACGCGACCAGCCCGCGCAGCACCTCGATCGCGCGCGCCTCCGCGGCCTCGGGGCCGGCGGTCGTACCGTCGGCGACGACGTCCGGCTCCACGCCGACGCCGTCGATGAGCCGGCCGGACGGGGTGCGGTAGCGGCCGACCGTCAGCTCGATCGCGGAGCCGTCCGACAGCACCGCGGACTCCTGCACCGACCCCTTGCCGTACGTCCGAGTCCCGACCACGATCGCCCGGTTGCGGTCCTGCAACGCGGCGGCGACCACCTCGGCGGCGCTCGCGGTCCCGCCGTCCACCAGCACGACCACGGGCGTCGTGGTGTCACCGGGTGCCAGCGACTCCAGCGTCCGGGTCCCGCTCGCGCGCGTCTCGTAGGACACCACCGGTCCGCCGTCGAGGAACGCGCCGGCCACGTCGACGGCCTCGGTGAGCAGGCCGCCCGGGTTGCCGCGCAGGTCGAGCACCACCCCGCCGCTGCGGGCCCCGGTGTCCAGCGTCAGCGCGTCGCGGACGTCGCGGCCCACGCCACGGCTGAACGACCGGATCTCCACCACCTGGATGCCGCCGTTCAGCCGCGTGACGTTGACGTCGTCGGTGGTGACCTCGGCGCGCCGGACGGAGAACTCCACGTCCTCCCCGTCCCGGGAGACCATCAGCGCCACCGTCGACCCCGCGTCGCCGCGCAGCGCCTCGGCCACGTCGCCGAGCGGGTCGGCGGCGACCGCTCGGCCGTCGATCTCGAGCAGGACGTCCCCGGGCAGCAGGCCCGCGGCCTCCGCGGGCGACGCCTCCTGCACGCCCGACACGAGGATGCCGCCGCGGCCGCTGGACAGCCACAGGCCCACACCGGTGTAGCGGCCTTCGAGCTCGTCCTGGAACGAGGTGTAGTCGGTGGGGTCCAGGTAGCGGCTCCAACGGTCCCCGACCGCGCGCAGCATGCCCTCGACGGCGGCGCGCCGCAGCACGTCCTCCTCGACCGGGCGCGCGGCCTGGTCCTGGATCCGCGTCATCGCCTCGTCCAGCACCCCGGTCGCGGTCGCGGCCGGCTGTGGGTCCCGCTCCCCGAGCACCCCGGTGGCCAGCCCCGCCACGTACGCCGTCGCCACGGCCGCGCCGAGCGCGACCGCCGGCAGCCAGCGCGAGTCGGTGGGGAGCACCCGACGAGTCTAAGAGTTGACCCGTAAGTCGGGTCTGTTGGTGGTTCGGGGCCTGGTCCGGCGACGTCGACCGTGGCCCTGGGTGGGGCCTGGCGCTGTTCCGGGGTGGGGCCCCGTTCCTTCAACATGGTCACCGGCAGGGGCCACCGGGTGGTGGCTGCCGTCCCTGCCGCCGGGGGTGCTGGGTCCGGGGGCGGGTGCGGTTGACCGGTGCAGCGCCTCTTGCTGCGCTGCTGCTCGTCGCGCGAGAGCGGCGAGAAGTTCAGGGTCGATCCGGGCGGTGGTGGGGTCGTCCGGGTCGGTGAGGGTGACGCAGGCGGCCAGCGCTGCCGCGAGGAGGTCCCGGTCGGCAACAAGGCCGCAGCCAGGGCAGCGGTGGACGCGCTGGGTGAGGGGTTTGCGTTCGCGGCGCCCGCAGACGCAGTGCTGGGACAGCGCGGTGGGCCCGGTCGCGGCACGCAGCAGCGCGCCGCCGGTCTTCTCGCACTCCATCCGCAGCGCGGCCAGCAGCATCCCAGGGGAGAACACGCGGATGCTCCTACCCCAGCTGCGTGCCCAGGCTCGGACGTCGACGTGTTCCGTGACGATGACGGGCCCGTGCGCGGCGACGATGTTGGCCGCGGCCTGCGCTGCCCGGGCACGTTTGGCCTGCGCGGCGGAGCGGGCGTCCGCGGCGTGGTCGGCCCGGGTGCGCCGGTAGGCGACGGTGAGGGTGTCCTTGCGGTACGCGCGGGAAGGCACACCGGCGGCGTTGCTGAGGCGCGGACCGGTCGGGATGTCCACGGTCCGCGGCGCGAGTCCGGCGGCGGCGCGGCGGTCGGCTCGGGCCTGCTGCCGGGCCGAGGGGTGGTACTGGTCGGCGTTGGCGGAGCGGCGGGACCGGTCCAACGCCCGCTGCCGGTCCCGTGCCTTCTTCGCCGCCCGCTCCGCGGCCCTCCGCTGCTCGTCGGTGACGGTGACGTAGTCGGCCCGCAGCCCGTCCCGGGGGCCCTCGGTCGGGCTGGACGGCATCGACACGGCAGCCAGGTTGGACACGTTGCCGTCGACCCCGCCGACCCGCCCGACCGGCGCCGCGGCGCGCCGGGCCAAGGTCGAGTCGGCGGTGTACCCGGGAGTGAGGACCATCAGGTGCGCGTAGTAGCGCCACCTGTCCGGCGCACGCCGGTCCTCCACCCGGACCAGGTCGATCTTGTGCCAGGCGCTCGGGTCGGCCAGGTAGTGCGCCACCCGAGGGAACGCCCCGGCGCCCTGCGGGAGCCGGACCGGCAGGACCAGGTCCCCGCCGGGCAGGCCGGTGAACACGACCGTGAGCGGCCCGTCGTACCCCCACCAGTCCGCGCGACCGTTCTTGATCGGGGCCACTGGAGTGGGCACCTGCTTCGGCTGCGCCAGCAGCGACTCCCCGGCAGGTGCGAGGACAGCCTCAGCAACTGTCAGGCCCGGGTCCACTCCGTACGCGTCGAAGTGCCCCTGCAGCGTCCCGACCAGTCGCCACGATTCCCACGTCTTGGTCGTCTTCGTGTGCGAGCGGGCTCGGCCGGGGATCCGGGTGAAGTCCCACCAGCCCCCGACTCGGGGACGCCCGTGCCGTTTGCCTGACGTGTCGGGGAACAGGTGCCGATCGATCGTGTTCCACACCTCGTCCGCGACGTGAAGAGCGACCGCTTTCGTGATGTGCGCGCGCATCCACCGCGAGTCGTCGACGTGCCGCGACGCAGCAGCCTCGATCCCCTTCCGCGACAGCCCGAGACGCTCCCTCACCTTCTTCGGTCCGGCCCCCCGCCGCTCCCGGTAGGCCGCGTGATACGCGTCGACCCGATCCCGCGCATCACGTTGGAGCGCGCGCCGCAACTCGTACACGGCCTGCCACTGCTTCTCCACCCGGGCCCTGGCCTGCGGGTCCGACACGTCCAACTCCAGCCGGATCACCGACACCCCGACATCGACCGGACGGCGCCAGTTCTTCCCCTTCGACTTCCCGCGACGCTTCGGCGCGACAGGTTCGGGCACGGCCGAGCCGACAGGCTCACCACCACCCGATATCCCGCTCACGCCCTCATCCTTCTCGAACGGTCCGACAGTTCACCTTCCCGCGCGATACCGGCGTCTGATCGTGCTCACCGGCCTGACCCCATCCGAGTTCACTGCAGTGGTTCGCGACGCCGCCCAGGTGGTTCCCGTGACGCGGGGGCGGCCGTGGAGCCAACCCCTACCCGTGCGGATCCTGCTCACGCTTGCCGCGCTCCGGACGAACCTGACCGAACGCGCGCTCGCGGCCGTGTTCGACACGTCCCAATCGACCGTCAACCGGGTCATCACCCATCTGACCGCAGTCCTGTCCCGGTTGAACCCCGACCCAGGGCTAACGCCTGACAAGGGGTCGTGGATCGTGGACGGCACGCTCATCCCCGTGCACGACCACACCCGGACCGCGCTATCGAAGAACTACCGCCGCTCGGTCAACACCCAGATCGTCATCCGGGAAGCCGACCGTACGGTTGTGACCGTGTCCCGCGCGTGGCCCGGGAACAGGACCGACATCGTCGTCGCTCGCGCCGAACTCACCGACCTGCTCGCCAGCACCACCCGGACCGTGCTCGGCGACGGCGGCTACCGCGGTCTACCCCGGATCACCAGCCCCGTCCGAGACCCGCAAGGCCACATCATCCGAGATCGCGCCTGGCGCCGTCACAGGCGTCGCCGCGCCCGAGTCGAACACGTCCTCGCCCGGCTCAACGACTGGCAGATCCTCAGACAATGCCGCCGACGCGGCGACGCCATCGACCACGCAACCGCGGCCATCGCCGACCAACACAACCTCAAACGACGACCCGACTTGCGGGCCAACTCATGGGGACCGCCGTCAGCAGGAGACCGGGTAGCGGGACCCGCCGAACCAGCCGAACGGGTCGTACGGCACGCCGCCGACGTGGACCTCGAAGTGCAGGTGCGGTCCGGTGGACCAGCCGGTGGAGCCGACGTAGCCGATGACCTGCCCCGCACTCACCGAGCTGCCGGAGCCGACGGCGACCGACGACTGGTGCGCGTACATGGTCGACAGCCCGCCGCTGTGCACGATCAGGGTGTGCAGGCCGTACGGGCCGCCGTTCTGGACCGAGGCGACAATGCCCGACGCGGCCGCGCGGATCGGGGTGCCGTAGCCCGCGCTGATGTCCACTCCGGTGTGGCAGGACCGGTAGCCGTAGACCGGGTGGATGCGCGGGCCCACCCCACCGGAGACCCCGCCGCCGGAGACCGGCCAGACCAGGGAGCCGCTCGGCGTGGAGGCGCCGGACGACCCGGCCGAGCCCGAGGATCCCGAGGAGGAGCGGGCGGCGGCCTGGGCCCGCAGCGCGGCGGCCGCCGCCGCAGCGGCGCGGCGGGCCTCCTCGGCGAGGCGGGCCTGCTCGGCCGCGAGCTGGTCGTAGCGCTCCTTGACCGCGTCCTTCTTCTCTTCCGCCACGGCCAGCGCGTCCCGCCGCTGCGCGACGAGGCGGTCGACCTCGGCCTTGGCGGCCTCGGCCTCGGCTCGCGCGTCCTTGGCCTCGGCGTACCGCTGGGCGACCAGCCGGCGCTTGGCGTCGACCTCCTCGCGCAGCAGCTCCAGCCGGACCTCCTGGATGGCCATCTCGGCCCGCGCCTCGGACATCCGGGCCAGGGACTCGCTGTTCGCCCGTCCCACCGAGTCCAGCGCGGCCAGCCGAGACGTGAAGTCGCCGGGGTCCCGGGCGTCCAGCAGGATGTTGATCTCGGCGAACGGGCCCTGCAGGTATGCCGCCCGGGCCAGGTTGCCGACCTGCTCCCGCATGTCGGCGATCTCGGCCTCCTGGGCGGCGAGCTGCTGCTCGGCGCGCAGGGCCGCGGAGGTGGCGGCGCGCAGCTCGGCGGCGGCGATCCGGTCGGCCTCGGCGGCCCGGTCGGCCTTCGCGGTCGCCCGGGTCAGGGCGCTCTGCGCGGCGGGGAGCTTCTCCTTGGCATCGGTGAGCGAGCGCATCGCCGCGGTGACCTGGGCGTCGGCGGCGTCCAGGGCCTCCCCGGCCTGCTCGAGCTGGCGGTCCACGTCGTCACGGCGGTCCGCGGCGGCCGGGGTCAGGGTGCCGGCCACCAGCGCGCCTGCGGCGAGCAGCGCGACGACCGCGGCGGTCGCCCGCGCGCGAGCGCGCGTACCGAGGACCACGGGCACGCGGGCGACTCCCTTCACCCCACGAACGGCTGGCCCCCTGTGGGAACAGCCGACTCAGAGTACCCCCGGGAACGCTGCTTTCACACCCGTCACTTCGGTCACAGATCTCGCGCGGGCCGGGCCCGCTCAGGTCCTCATCCCAATAGGTTAGGCTTACCTAACTTTCTTGGAGCGCGGTCGCCCTCGGGCCCGCATCGCAGCCTCGAAGGAGTCCTCCGTGACCCGTGCTCGACCCCGCCAAAGCGGCACGGCCCTGTCCGTGGGGGCGCTCGCCGTCGGCGCCCTGCTGCTCACCGGCTGCGGCGGCGACGCCGCCGCCGACTCCGGCACCCCGCAGGCCGAGGGGTCCGTGGTGGTCTACAGCGGGCGCAGCGAGGAACTGGTCGGCCCGATCCTGCAGGCGTTCACCGAGGAGACCGGGATCCCGCTGGATGTGCGGTACGGCGACACCTCCGGCCTGGCGGCGCAGTTGATCGAGGAGGGTGACCGCACCCCTGCCGACGTCTTCCTCGCCCAGGACGCCGGCGCCCTCGGCGCCGTCGCCGACGCCGGGCTGTTCACACCGCTCGACGACGCGCTCACCTCGACGGTGCCCGCCGGCTACGTCGGGGCCGACGGCACCTGGGCCGCAGTGACCGGACGCGCCCGGGTCCTGGTCTACGACCCCGCAGCGGTCTCCGCCGAGGAGCTGCCCGCGTCGGTCTACGAGCTGACCGACCCCGCCTGGAAGGGCCGGGTGGCGATCGCCCCGACCAACGCCTCGTTCCAGAGCTTCGTGACCGGCATGCGGGTCGCCGACGGCGACGACCGGGCCCGCGAGTGGCTCGACGGCATGGTCGCCAACGACGTGGAGTCGTACGAGAAGAACAGCCTCATCCTCGACGCGGTCGACGCCGGACAGGTCGACCTCGGGCTGATCAACCACTACTACTGGTACGAGAAGGCCGCCGAGGTCGGTGCCGACGCGATGAGTGCGCGGATCGCGTTCACCGAACCCGGCGACCCGGGCTCGCTGGTCAACGTCTCCGGCGTCGGCGTGCTGGCGCCCGCGGCCGAGGATCCGCGCGCCGCGCAGCTGGTCGAGTTCCTGCTGTCCGAGCAGGCCCAGAGCTACTTCGCCGGCACCACGTTCGAGTACCCGATGCTCGCCTCGGTGCCCGCGGCCGACGACCTGCCCGCCCTGGACACCCTGCAGGGGCCGGACGTCTCGCTCGGCGACCTGGGCTCGCTGCCGCAGACCCTGCAGATGCTGCAGGAGACGGGCCTGCTGTAGGTGACCGTCACCACCGGGGCGCCACGCGTCCGTCGACGGGGTCGCGCCGCCGGGCGCGGCCCCGGCGTGGTGCTGACGCTGGCCGTCCTCGGCAGCGTCGCCGTGGCGACGCTGCCGCTGTGGTATCTGCTGGTCCGCGCCGTCGGCGGACTGGACCGAGCGGCGTCGATCCTGGGCCGCCCGGGATTCGGGACCGCCGCGCTCACCAGCCTGGCCCTGGCGGTGGTGGTGGGGGCCGGGGCCCTGGTCGTGGGGACCGCGACCGCGTGGATCGTCGGCCGGACCCGGCTGCGCGGCCGTCGGGCCTGGGCCGTGCTGCTGCTGCTGCCGCTGGCCGTGCCGTCGTACGTCGCGGCCTACGGCTGGGTGTCGCTGGCGCCCTGGTTCTCCGGCTTCTGGGCCGCGGCGCTGGTGCTGGTGGCCTCGACCGCGCCGTACGTCGCGCTGCCGGTGTTCGCGGCGCTGTCGCGGGGCGAGGCCGGGCTGGAGGAGGTGGCTCGCTCCCTCGGCGCCGGGCCGATGGAGGTGCTGCGCACCGTCACGCTGCCCGCGGTGCGTCCCGCCGCGCTCGCCGGGACGCTGCTGGCGATGCTCTACGCGCTGTCGGACTTCGGCGCGGTGGCGATCCTGCGCGTCGACACGCTGACCCGCAGCGTGTACGCCTCGTACAGCAGCGCCTTCGACCGCACCGCCGCGGTGCTGCAGTCGCTGGTGCTGATCGCCTGCGCGGTGGTCCTGGTCCTGGCCGAGCAGCGGTTGCGCGGGCGGACGGGGTCGCGGGTGTCCACCTCGGTGCCGCGTCCGGTGCCGGCCGCGGGCCTGCCCGCCGCCGGGCGGATCGCCGCGCTGGCGCTGCTGGTCGGCACGGTGGTGCTGTCCCTCGCCGTCCCGGCCGTGGCGCTGGTACTGCGGCTGCTGCAGGGCATGCGTGGCGGCGTCGATGGCGGCGAGCTGGTCTCGGCCCTGGCGGGCAGTGCGTGGGTCGCGCTGCTGGGGACGGTCCTGGCCGTGCTCCTCGCCCTGCCCGTGGCCGTCGTCGCCGCGCGCTTCCCCGGCCGGCTGTCCCGGATCGTCGAGGTGGCGTCGTTCTCCGGCCACGCCCTCCCCGGGGTCGTCGTGGGCCTGTCCCTGGTGTTCGTGACCCTCAACGCGCTGCCCGCGCTCTACCAGAGCGTCGCGGCGCTGGCGCTGGCGTACGCGGTGCTGTTCCTGCCCAAGGCGATCGGCTCGTCGCGGGCCGCGATCGAGTCGGTCCCGGTGTCGCTGGAGCACGTCTCGCGCGCGTCGGGACGCGGGCCGCTCGCGACCTTCGTGTCGGTGACGGCCCGGCTCTCAGCACCGGGGATCGCGGCGGGCGCGCTGCTGGTGATGGTGACCGCGATGAAGGAACTGCCGGCGACGTTGATGTTGCGGCCCACCGGGCTGGAGACGCTGGCGACCGAGCTGTGGAGCCGTACCGAGGTCGCGGCGTACGGCGCTGCCGCCCCCTACGCGGTGGCCCTCGTGGCGTTGGCCGCCGTGCCCGCGACCCTGCTCGCGCGCGGGGTGCGGCTGCCCGACCTGGCCACGACGGATGGAGAGGTGACCCGGTGACCGCGGTCGAGGTCGAGGGCGTCGACGCGGCGTACGGCGACGTCGAGGTCCTGCGGGCGGTATCGCTGGACGCGCCGTCGGGTCTGCTGACCGGCGTGCTCGGCCCGAGCGGCTGCGGCAAGTCCACGCTGGTGCGGGTCATTGCCGGGTTCCACCGGCCCACCGGGGGCACCGTGCGCATCGGGGGCCGCGCCGTGGACGGGCCGGACGGGTTCGTCCCGCCGGAGCGGCGCCGGGTCGGCATCGTCCCCCAGGACGTCGCGCTGTTCCCGCACCTGACGGTCGCGCAGAACGTCGGGTACGGGACCCGGCGCGGCCTGCGTCGCCGCCCCGACGAGGCCGTTGTGCAGCGCGCCCTGACCCTCGTAGCGCTTCCCGACGCGGGGCCGCTGCGGCCCGACCAGCTCAGCGGCGGACAGCAGCAACGCGTGGCGGTCGCCCGGGCCCTGGCGGCCGATCCGGACGTCGTCCTGCTGGACGAGCCGTTCGGGTCGCTGGACCCGTCGCTGCGCGAGCAGGTTCGGGCGCAGGTGCGGTCCGCGCTGCGGGCCTCCGGCTCGACAGCGCTCCTGGTCACCCATGACCAGGAGGAGGCGTTGAGCCTGTGCGACCGGGTCGTGGTGCTCCGGGACGGACGGGTGGTGCAGTCGGGCACTCCGGAGCAGGTCTACCGGGAGCCGGACAGCCTGTGGGGGGCACGGTTCGTGGGCGACCTGGTCGAACTGTCGCCGCACTCAGCCGTCTGCGAGGGTCGCGTCGACACCGCCCTGGGCTGCCTGCCGGTCTCCGCCGTCATCACCGACCCGGAGTCGGCGGCGGGTGTCGGGGTTGCCCCGGTGGTGACGGTGCGGCCGGAGCAGGTCGTCCTGGACCCGGCGTCCGGCGTGTCGGCGGTGGTGGTGGACGTGACGTACTTCGGGCACGACGCCCTGATCGGGCTCCGGGTCGAGGGCGACGCCCCCGCGGAGGGGGTCCGGGTGGTCTCGCGGGTGACCGGGGTCCGGCCGCCGGCCGTCGCGGACCGGGTCCGGGTGTCGGTGCAGGGCGCCGCCCGCGCCTACACCTCCTGAGGTCAGACGCGCAGCCCGCCGGCCACCCCCGTCCTCTTCACGACGGAATGAGTCCAGGCGTGGCTTGAGGGGCCGAATCCGGCTCCCAAACAACGTGGGGACTCATTCCGTCGCGAGGTGGTGAAGGTCCGCCCAAAGAACGGCGGGGCCGGGTGGTGCCGGCGCGGTCAGACGCGCAGGTACTTGCGCAGGGTGAAGAAGGCAGCACCGGCGGCCAGGATCGTGCCGGTGAGGAACACGATCGGAGCGATCGTCGCGATGCTGTCCCAGCCGATGAACGCGGTGAACTGGAAGGCCGGGGCCAGCACCTGGTCGATCAGGACGGCCTTCACGACGATCAGCCCGCCGATGGCCAGCAGCGCCCCCACCGCCGCGGCGATCGCCGCCTCGAGCAGGAACGGCAGTTGGATGTAGAAGTTCGACGCCCCGACCAGCCGCATGATGCCGGTCTCCCGGCGCCGGCTGAACGCGGCCACCCGCATCGTGTTGACGACGAGCAGCACCGTCACCACGAGCATCGTGAGCGCGATGAACAGGGCGATGGCCTGCAGGCCGCCGAGCAGCTTGAAGAACTTGTCCAGCAGCTGGCGCTGGTCGTTGACCTGCTCCACGCCGGGCCGGCCGGAGAATGCGGACGCGACGACGTCGTACTGGGTGGGGTCGGACAGCTTGACGCGGAACGACTCCGGCAACGCCTCGGGCGTGACGTTCTCGACGATCGGCGAGTTGCGGAACTGCTCGGTGAAGCGCTCGAACGCTTCCTGCTGCGACTCGTAGTAGACCTCCTGCACCAGCGGGCGCAGGGACTCCAGGTCCGCCTCGATCTGGTCGCGCTGCGCCTGCGTCACCGCGCCGCCGGCGCAGGACGGGACGTCGGAGTTCTCACCGCACAGGAAGATCGAGACCTCGACCTTGTCGTACCAGAAGTCCTTCATCGTCTCGACCTGCGCGCGGACGAGCAGGCCGGTGCCGAACAGGGCCAGCGACACCGCGACGGTGATGACGACGGCCAGCGTCATGGTCAGGTTGCGGCGCAGGCCGATCGCGACCTCGCTCAGGACGAACCGTGCTCGCATGCCGTGACTTCTCCGTGGGGTCGGTCTTCGTACGTCAGCGGGCGTAGCCGTAGACGCCGCGGGACTGGTCGCGGACGACCCGGCCCATCTCCAGCTCGATGACGCGCTTGCGCATCTGGTCGACGATCTGCGCGTCGTGGGTGGCCATGAGCACCGTGGTCCCGGTGCGGTTGATCCGGTCGAGCAACTTCATGATGCCGACGCTGGTGGTCGGGTCGAGGTTCCCGGTGGGCTCGTCGGCGATGAGGATCATCGGCCGGTTGACGAAGGCCCGGGCGATGGCGACCCGCTGCTGCTCACCGCCGGACAGCTCGTCGGGGAGCCGGTCCTCCTTGCCGTCCAGGCCCACCAGGTCGAGGACCTCGGGGACAACCTTGCGGATGTGGTTGCGCGGCCGGCCGATGACCTCGAGCGCGAACGCGACGTTCTGCGCGACGGTCTTGTTGGGCAGCAGCCGGAAGTCCTGGAACACCGTGCCGATCTGGCGGCGCAGCTGCGGAACCTTCCACGACGACAGTCGACCGAGGTCCTTGCCGGCCACCCATACCGCGCCCTTGGTCGGCTTCTCCTCCTTCAGGCACAGCCGCAGGAAGGTGGACTTGCCGGAGCCGGAGGACCCGACGAGGAAGACGAACTCGCCCTTCTCGACCTCGACGGACACGTCCTCGAGCGCGGGCCGGGTCTGGCTCGCGTAGACCTTGGTGACGTTCTCGAAGCGGATCACGGCAGCTCTCGGATCGGGACGCGTCCGACGCGCGTCGTCGAGCGAGTGTACGTCGGTCGGGGTGCGGCTCCGCGCAGGCGCAGGCCTGGCTCAGGCCCGGTGGCGCGCGCGGGTGGTGGCCGTCGCGGGGTCCGGGCGCCGGCGGGCGACGAGGACCAGGACGACGCCGGCGAGCACGGCGGCGGCGCCGGCGCCGGCGAGGAGCGGCTCGACACCGGTACGGGGCAGGGTCGGGCGGGCGATCTGGGGCGTGGAGGCGGCGCTGCCGGCCGATCCTCCGACGGCGGGACGCGCGGCGGAGCCGGCCTGGGCCTGGCCACCCCCGGCGCCCGGCTGCACCGCGTCGGGGGCGCCGGCGTTCTGCTGGACCTGGGACTCCACGATGACCAGGCCGTCGGACGCGGTCGTGGTGGCGACCGGCTCGGGCTCGGCGGGGTCGACCGCGGGGACCTCCTCGGCGGGGGCCACGGGCGCGTCGGTGGGGTCCTCGACCGGGACCGCAAGGGCCTGGACCGGGGCCGGTTCGGGTGCCGGCTCGGCGGCGTCCGCGGGGGCCGGGCTGACTGCGGGGGCCTCGACTCCCGGGGCGTCGGCGACGACGGGGGCGGCCGCGCCGTCCTCGGCGTACGCGACGGTCGCCGGCAGGCCCACCAGGGCCACGGCCGCGGCCAGGGCCACGACCGCCCGACGCGTCACCGTCATGATCCGATCCCCACCCCTCCGGCCGTCGCGCTGACGTCCGCCCCGCCAGGGTAGGCCGGTCCGATCACGCTGTGAAGTCTCAATGCAAGCATCCAGCATCATCCGAACGGATGATATTCAGGGACCCCATCAACAGTATGTAGTCACAATCGCCCCATGCGTCACTCCTGGTATGACGGTGCGGCGAACGGGTGACGGGTGCGGGCCGGGCGAGGACCGCCGGGACTACGCGGAGACCTCGGCCTGCTTGCGCCAGCGGATCCCGGCCTCGACGAACTCGTCGATCTCGCCGTCGAGCACCGCCGCGGTGTTGCCCGTCTCCATCTCGGTCCGCAGGTCCTTGACCATCTGGTACGGGTGCAGCACGTACGAGCGCATCTGGTTGCCCCACGAGCCGGACGAGTCGCCCTTGAGCGCGTCCATCTCCGCGCGCTCCTCCTGCCGGCGCTTCTCTAGCAGCCGCGACTGCAGCACGCGCATCGCGGCGGCGCGGTTCTGGATCTGCGACTTCTCGTTCTGGCAGGACACCACGATCCCGGTCGGCAGGTGCGTGATGCGCACCGCCGAGTCGGTGGTGTTGACGCTCTGGCCGCCGGGGCCGGACGAGCGGAACACGTCGATGCGGATGTCGTTCTCCGGGATCTCGACGTGGTCGGTCTGCTCGGTCACCGGCAGCACCTCGACACCGGCGAACGACGTCTGCCGGCGCCCCTGGTTGTCGAACGGCGAGATCCGCACCAACCGGTGCGTGCCCTGTTCCACCGACAGCGTCCCGTAGGCGTACGGCACCTTCACCGCGAACGTGGCGGACTTGATGCCCGCCTCCTCCGCGTACGAGGTGTCGTACACCTCGAACGGCCAGCCGTGCCGCTCGCAGTAGCGGGTGTACATCCGCAGCAGCATCTCCGCCCAGTCGGCCGCGTCGACGCCACCGGCCTCCGCACGGATGGTGACCAGCGCCTCGCGCTCGTCGTAGTCGCCGGACAGCAGCGTGCGGACCTCGAGCTCGCCGATGGTCTTCTGCAGGTCGGTCAGCTCGGTGACGACCTCGTCGCGCACCGAGTCGTCGGCCTCGGCCTCCGCGAGCTCGAACAGCACCCGTACGTCGTCCAGCCGGCGCCGCAACCCGGTCACCCGGCGCAGCTCCCCCTGCAGGTACGACAGCCGCGATGTGACCCGCTGCGCGTTCTCCTGGTCGTCCCACAGGTCCGGCGCGCTGGCCTGCTGCTCCAGCCGCGCGATCTCCGCCTCGATGGCGGGCAGGTCGAGGACCGTCTCGATGCTCGACAGCGTCGTGTCGAGCTCGGTCATCACCTCGACGGGATCCAGGGCGGCCACGAGGCAGAAGGGTACGGCGCGCCCGGCCCCCGCACCGAATCGCCGAGGGGGCGCCCCGGCCACCGGCCGCCGATTTGGCTGACCTGTCCAGTTGTACGTACATTAGGGCCCTGTCGTCACGCCAGGAGCCCGCATGAGCCGCCGCCGCACCGCCGCGGGTCCGGTCGCCCCCGACCGGTCCAGCCCGATGCCGCTGTGGGCCCAGATCGCCGCTGACCTGCGGCGACGGCTGGAGTCCGGCGAGTTCCGCGAGCGGGTGCCCGGCGAGCTCACCCTGGTCGACGAGTACGGCGTGAGCCGGCACACCGTCCGCGAGGCCCTGCGCGACCTGCGCCAGGACGGCCTGGTGGTGGCCTCCCGCGGACGCGGCTCGTTCGCCAGCGTCCCCGACATCGACCAGCCGCTGGGGTCGCTCTACTCCCTGGTGCGCTCGCTGGAGTCCGAGGGCATCGAGCAGCGCAGCGAGGTGCGCCGGCTGGAGGTCGTGCGCGACGCCGACGCCGCGATGCAGCTCGAGCTGCCCGCGTCGACCCGACTGGTCCTGCTGGAGCGCCGCCGGTTCGCGTCCGGCGAGCCGCTGGCCGTCGACCGCGCATGGCTCCCGGACACCGTCGCCCACCCGCTGCTGGACGCGGACTTCACCACCACCGCGCTGTACGACGTCCTCGCCGAGCGCTGCGGCATCCACCTGGACTCCGGTCGGGAGCGGATCACCGCGGTCCTGCCGTCCGCGTCCCTGCGCCGGGACCTCGACCTCCCGCATGACATCGCCGCGCTGCGCATCCAGCGACTGGCCCGCGCGGGCGGCCGCCCGGTCGAGTGGCGCGAGACCGTCGTCCGCGGCGACCGCTTCCACGTCGTCGCCGAGTGGTCGCAGTCCTCGGCGTTCGCGCTCGACCTCGCTCCCACCCCGCACGCCGACTCCGACGGAGACCCGACCGCATGATGGCCCTCACTCTCGCGCTGGCGGTCGTCGTCGGCATCACGCTCGGCCTGCTCGGTGGCGGCGGCTCCATCCTGATGACCCCACTGCTCATCTACGTGGCCGGGCTGGAGGGCAAGACCGCGATCGCCGCGTCGCTGTTCGTCGTCGGTGTCACGAGCATCGCCGGGATGTGGTCGCACGCGCGCGCCGGCCGGGTCCGCTGGCGCACCGGCCTCATCTTCGGCGGCATCGCGTTCGTCGGCGCGTTCCTCGGCGGCAAGGTCGGTGGCCTCATCCCGACGCCGGTGGTCCTCGCCGGGTTCGCGCTGATGATGCTGGCCACCGCGGGCGCGATGATCCGCGGCCGCAAGGCCATCACCGTGCACGAGCACCACGACCTGCCGATCGGCAAGGTGCTCGTCGAGGGCCTCGTCGTCGGATTCGTCACCGGCATCGTCGGCGCCGGCGGCGGCTTCCTGGTCGTGCCCGCGCTGGCCCTGCTCGGCGGCCTGCCGATGCCGGTCGCCGTCGGCACCTCGCTGCTGGTCATCGCCATCAAGTCGTTCGGCGGATTCCTCGGGTACCTGTCCAGCGTGCAGATCGACTGGGGGCTGACCCTCGCCGTCGCCGCGGCCGCCGTCGTCGGCGGGCTGATCGGCGGTCGGCTCGCCGGCCGCGTCGACCCGGACCGGCTGCGCAAGGGCTTCGGGTGGTTCGTCCTCACCATGGGCGTGTTCATGCTGGTGCAGCAGGTCCCCGGTGACCTCTGGTCCGGCCTCGCCGGCGCCTGGTGGGCGTGGACCACGGTCCTGCTCGTCGCGGGCACCGCCACCGTCGTCTGGTTCGCCGTGCTGCGCCCTCGTCGTACGAGGCCGACCCCGGAGGTGGACGACCGCCCCGGCGACACCGGACGTCACGCGACCGTCTCGCGCAGTTCATCCGGCGGGCATAGCGTCGAGGGGACCTGACCCGACGCACCCGAGGAGGAGCGCGTGACCGCTCCGCGCCCGAGGTCCGAGCCCCCGCTCCCGCCCGCCCCGCTGTCCGACAGCGAGCTCGCCGCGATCGACGCCTGGTGGCGTGCGGCGAACTACCTGACGGTCGGTCAGATCTACCTCAAGGACAACCCGCTGCTGCGGGAGCCGCTGAGCCCCGACGACATCAAGCCGCGGCTGCTCGGCCACTGGGGCACCTCCCCCGGCCTGTCGTTCGTCTACGCGCACCTGAACCGGCTGATCGAGCGGCAGGGCCAGCAGACGATCTACCTGACCGGCCCGGGCCACGGCGGCCCGGCGCTGGTCGCCGCCGGCTGGCTGGAGGGCACCTACTCCGAGGTCTACCCCGACGTCTCGCTCGACGAGACCGGCATGACCCGGCTGTTCCGCCAGTTCTCCGCACCCGGCGGCATCCCCAGCCACGTCAGCGTCACCACGCCCGGCTCCATCCACGAGGGCGGCGAGCTCGGCTACGTCCTGGTCCACGCGTTCGGCGCGGTCATGGACAACCCCGACCTGCTCGCGGTCGCGATCGTCGGCGACGGCGAGGCCGAGACCGGCCCGCTGGAGGGCAGCTGGAAGGGCATCTCCTTCATCAACCCGTCCCGGGACGGCGCCGTGCTGCCGATCCTGCACCTCAACGGCTGGAAGATCGCCGGCCCGACGGTGCTGGCCCGCAAGGACCCGGCGGAGGTGCGCGCGCTGCTGGAGGGCCACGGCTACGACGTCCTCGAGGTCGAGGGCGAGGACCTGCCGGGCATGCACCACCGCTTCTCCGACACGCTGCAGGAGGCGTACGCCCGGATCCGCGAGATCCAGCGGCTGGCCCGCAGCGGCGAGGCGCCCGCGGGGCGGCCGCGGTGGCCGCTGATCGTGCTGCGTTCCCCCAAGGGCTGGACCGGGCCGGAGTTCGTCGACGGCGTGCGCGAGGAGGGGTCCTGGCGCTCCCACCAGGTGCCGCTGTCCGACGTGCGCGGCAACCCCGAGCACCTGCAGATCCTCACCGACTGGCTGACCTCGTACCGCCCCGACGAGCTGTTCGAGTCCGACGGCTCACCGGCGCCGCTGGTGCGGCACGCGGTGCCCGAGGGCGACCTGCGGATGAGTGCGACACCGCACGCCAACGGCGGCCTGCTCACCGTCGACCTCGACCTGCCCGACTACGGCTCGTACGCGGTCGACGTGCCCGCGCCGGGGACCGTACGGCTGGAGAGCACCCGGCGGCTGGGCGAGCTCATGCGCGACATCTACGTCGCCAACCCCGACCGGTTCCGGCTGTTCTGCCCGGACGAGACGAACTCCAACCGGCTCGGCGCGGTGTTCGAGGTGTCCGACCGAGGGTTCATGGAGCACCTGGTCCCCGAGGACGTCGCCATCGGCCCCGACGGCCGGGTGATGGAGGTCCTGTCGGAGCACTCCTGCCACGGCTGGCTGGAGGGCTACAACCTCACCGGTCGGCACGGGATGTTCGCCACGTACGAGGCCTTCGCGATGGTGAGCGCGTCCATGACCATCCAGCACGCGAAGTGGCTGCAGGAGGCCGTGCACCTGCCGTGGCGCGCGCCGGTGCCGTCGCTCAACATCCTGCTCACCTCCACGGCGTGGCGGAACGACCACAACGGGTTCAGCCACCAGGGCCCGGGCCTGATCCAGAACGTCATCAACATCCGCGGGGACGTGTCCCGGGTCTACCTGCCGCCGGACGCCAACACGCTGCTGTCGGTGTCCGACCACGTGTTCCGCTCCCGGGGATACGTGAACCTCGTCGTCATCGACAAGCAGCCGCAGCTGCAGTGGCTGACGCTGGACGAGGCGAAGGAGCACTGCGCGCGGGGCTCCGGGGTGTGGGACTGGGCCGGCAACGACGACGGGAGCCGCGATCCGGACATCGTGCTGGCCTGCGCGGGTGACGTCGTGACGATGGAGACCGTGGCCGCGGCGCAGTTGCTGAAGGAGCGGCTGCCGGACATGTCGGTGCGCGTGGTCAACGTGGTGGACCTGATGTCGCTGACCCGGCCGAAGGACCACCCGCACGGGATGGACGAGCTGTACTTCGAGGAGCTGTTCACCGACCACGTGGACGTGGTGTTCGCGTTCCACGGCTACCCCGGCGCGATCCACCAGCTGGTGCACGGGCGTCCGGACGCCGACCGGTTCCGGGTGCGCGGCTTCAGCGAGGAGGGCACCACGACGACGCCGTTCGACATGGTCGTGCGCAACCGGGTCAGCCGCTACCACCTGGTGATGGACGCGCTGAACAACTCCCGCCGCACGGTCCGCGGGTCGTCCGAGCTGAGGGCGTACTGCGAGGAGCAGCTGGCCCGGCACGCCGAGCACGTCGTGGAGTACCTGGAGGACCTGCCCGAGGTGCGGGACTGGTCGCTGGCGTAGCGCGGGGTCTCGGTGTCCGGTCCCGGGCTCAGCGTCGGGTCAGGGTCGCCCGGGCCTCGGCCCGGGCGACGCCCGGGGCCAGTCCGAGCGCGCTGGACAGCGGGGGCCGCAGGTCCGCGCGCAGCCGGACGGTGACGACCGCGCCGTCGCTGGCGGCGACCTCGACGACGAGCCCGGGGAACGCGCTCCAGGCACCGGCGCGCCGCAGGTGGTCCAGCACCCGCTGCCGTGCGGCTCCCCGGTCCAGCGGCAGGGGCTCGCCGTCCGGGACGCCGGCGTAGTAGGCGTCGAGGTCGACGACCTGCGCGCCCGCCAGCGCGGCGGAGTCCGCCAGCGCCGCCAGCGAGCGCCTCTGGAGGAAGGCGGCCGACACGTCGGTCACCACGCCGATGGCGACCAGCGCGACGACGACGAACCCGACCGTCAGCAGCATCACGCTGCCGCTGTCTTCGCCGCGTCGGGCCGCGCGCGCCCTCACGGGTCAGCCCGGTACGAGTCGACCGCGGCGAGATGGGTCGCCACGACCGGGATCGTCGACGGGACGGTGTCGGCGAGCGCGTCCGGCAGCAGCGGGAGCGGGACGTCGAGGTGGACCCGGACCCGGACCTGGGACCCGGGCGACAGGCAGGCGCCGCCGGCGCACGTCACCGACAGCGCCCCCGCCGGCAGCTCGAACCCCTGGTCGGAGACGGCCAGCCGCGCCGCCGTCCCCGCCCGCTGCGCCGCCTGCGCCACCGAGTCGGACGTGACGTACGCCCGCCCCGCCTCCCGCACCGCCTGCGTGGCGGCGTACGCGGCCGCCTGCACCCGCGCGACGCACATCACGACGTACAGCAGCGGCACCAGGACGAGCACGGCGAGCACGACGAACTCGACCACCGCCGTGCCGTCCTCGCACGCGACCCGGTCGCGCCATCGGGTGGCCGGCGTCATCCGCCCTCCCGCATCGCCCGACCGGTGACCTCCGTGGCCGTCGGACCGAGCAGGCCCAGCAGCGGCAGCCGGGCTCGGACCCGCACGGCCACGACCGGGACGCCGCCCGAGGTCTCGTACCCCGCCGTCACGGACTCGACCACGTCCCCGGCCAGGTTGTCGGACAGCACCGCGCGGGTGCGAGCCGCGCCGGCAGCCGGGCCGCGGTCGGCCAGCGCACCGACGCGCGCGCCCTCCGCCGCGGCCGCGGTCAGGGTGGTGCGCACGTGCAGCGCCAGTCCGACCTGGACCACCGCGAGGCCGAGCAGCAGCACCAGCGGGGCGACCAGGGCGAACTCCAGCGCGGCGCTGCCCCGGTCGTCGCCGGCACTCGGCAGGCGACGACCGGGCCGGCGGTCCGTCACGGCTTGCTGACGGAGGTGAGCGCGCGGTTGAGGATCGCGGTGAGCTGGTCGTCGGCGACGAGCCACAGCGCGGTGACCAGGCCCGCGGTCATGACCGCGACCAGGACCCAGCCGGGGACGTCCCCGCGGTCCCGGCCCTGGTGCGGCAGCGTCGCGAGCCGGGCGGCGATGCGGTGCGCGAGAGTGCGGATCGGTGCCATGTTCTCCCCCGAGGTTGGTGCGTGATGGATGGACCCGCGCGGGTGCGCGGGAGTCGGTAGGGCCCGTCAGGGCACGGTGAGCAGCAGCCCGTGGACGCCGGGGAACAGCGCGACGAGGACCACGGTGGGGAGCACGAGGAACACGACCGGGACGAGCATGAACGCGTCCCGCTTCCCCGCGGACTCGACCAGGCCCCGGCGGGACTGCGCCCGCGCATCGGCGGCCTGCGCACGCAGCACGTCGGCCAGCGGAGTCCCGCGCTCCAGAGCGACCAGCAGCCCGTCCACGAACCGTGCCACCGCGGGGTTCCCGCAGCGGACTGCTGCGGCACGCAGGGCGTCGGGAACCGCTGCGCCGGAACGGATCTCCGCCACGGCTCGAGCGAACTCCGCCGACAGGTCCCCCCGCACGGTGCGCGCCACACGCTCCAGTGCCGCGGTCGGCGTCTCTCCCGCCGCAACGGCGAACGCGAGCAACTCGGCGACGGTGGGCAGTTGCGATCCCATCCGGGTCGAGCGCTTGGCGCCGGCCCGGTCGATGCTGCGCGAATGTAGAAGCACCCCGAGGACCGCGCCCACACCGCACAGCAGGAGCACACCGACGGCGGAGGGCGAGGATCCGCGGGCGACTGCGAGCACGGTGAGACCGAGGCCGGCCGCCAGCCCGCCCAACCCCCACAGCAGCTGCTCGCTGCGGTAGCGGTCCACGTCCGGTGCTCGGCCGGCTCGCTCGAGCCGGGCCCGGATCGCGGGCTCGGAGTCACGCTGCCGCCCGACGGCCGCGGATAGCCGGGAGACCGTCGGCGCGAGCAGTCGGGCCAGGGTGCCGAGCGGCCCGGGCTCGGCCTGCGCGCGCGGCGCCGCCGGGGCGTGCGAGCGGTGCCGGCTGACGTACGGGGCGACGCGGTCGGCCAGACCTGGCCGGCGGCCGGAGCGCCAGCCCTCCGCCACCAGGCCCGCCCCGGCGGCCGCGCCGAGGCCGAGGAGCACCCCGGCGGCGGCACTCACGCCAGCACCCGTTGCTCGACCGGGATCCGGCCGATCCGCAGCATCAGCCGGTAGGCGACCACGGACAGACCGGCGGCGACGGCGAGGACCAGCAGGCCCTCCGTTGAGTTGTAGGCCTGGACGGCCTCCTGGCGAGCGGAGAGCAGGAGCAGGGTGACCCACGGAGCGGCCACGGCGAGCCTCGCGGCGTTGACCGACCAGGACTGGCGGGCCTCGATCTCCCCGCGGGTGCGCGCGTCCTCCCGCAGGAACTCCGACAACGTGCGCAGCACCGTGCCGAGGTCGGAGCCGCCGACCTCTCGGGCGGTGCGCAGCGATGCGACCACCCGGTCAGCGACGGGATCGGCCAGGTCCTCCTTGAGCGCGTCCAGGGCGCCGGCGAACGATGCGGTGGCGCGGTGCTCAGACGCGAACAGCGCGAACGACCGTCGCAGCGGCTCCGGCCCCCGTACGGCGAGGTCGCCGACGGCCTCCGGAAGCGACATGCCCGCGCGCACCGCGGAGACCAAGGCGTCCACGGCGTCCGGCCAGGCATCGCGCAAGGCCTTCTCCCGCTGGGTCGCGCGGCGCTTGAGCAGCGTAATGGGCAGGTAGGACCCGAGCGCGCCCGCGACGAGGGCCACCGCAGGGACCGCGGTGACCACGAGGACCAGCAGCAGGGTGACAAGGCCGACACCCATGCAGGCGCCCACCAGTCCGGGGACGCCGATGCCGCGCACTCCTGACCGCTCGATCAGGAGCTCCAGCCGCGACCTGCGCGCCTGGCGCGGCGACGGCGCGGTGGTGAGGCCGTGGAAGACGAGCAGCGCGCCGACGCCCGCGACCAGCCCGAGCAGGGCCCCCATCAGGCGGCCCGCCCGCGGCCGCCCACCGCGTCGTCGGGGTCCCGGGCCAGCAGGTGCGACAGGTCGTAGCCGGCGCGCTCGAACCGGTCGGCGTGCGGCGGCATCCCGTCCCCTCGCACGAGTCGGTCACCGCGGGTCGTGAAGACGTCCGCGGTCTCGATCACCCCGCCCTCGACCCGGCCGGGCAGCGCGACGATCTCCCGCACCCGGCGAGCCCCGTCCGCCGCGGTGGCGGTGTGCACGACGAGGTCGACGCAGCCCGCGACGGTGGGCACGACGAAGTCGGCAGAGATGTTCGCACCGGCCAGCAAGGGCAGGGTGCACAGCTTGGTCACAGCCTCGCGGGACGAGTTCGCATGCAGGGTCGCCATGGAGGGCATGCCCGAGTTCATGGCCACCAGGAGGTCCAGGCACTCCGCCTGGCGCACCTCTCCCACGATCAGCCGGGTCGGGCGCATCCGCAGCGCCTCGCGCACCAGCCGTCGCAGCGGAACCTCGCCGGTCCCCTCCAGCGACGCGTCGCGGGTCTGCATCGCCACCCAGTCCGGCGCGGCGAGCCGGATCTCGAAGACCTCCTCGCAGGAGACGATCCGCTCCCCCGAAGGCACGCAGCCGAGAAGCGCGTTCAGAAGCGTGGTCTTCCCCGCCTGGGTTCCGCCCGCCACGACGACGTTGAGCCCCGCGACGACGGCAGCCTCGAGGAAGGCCGCGGCGGCCGGGGTGAGGGTGCCGGTGGGGACGAGGTCATCCACATGCGCTGCCCGAACGACGAAACGGCGGATGTTCACCGCCCAGTGCCGCCGGGTGATGTCGGGGATGGCGACGTGCAGGCGGGACCCGTCCGGCAGCATCGCGTCCACGAACGGAGTGCTGAGGTCGACCCGTCGGCCCGAGGACCGGAGCATCCGCTCGACCAGGTCCTTGACCTGGGTCTCGGTGAGCACGGTGGTCGTGAGCTCGCTGCGCCCCGCCCGGGCGACGAAGACCCGCCCCGGCTCGTTGATCCAGACCTCCTCCACGTCCGGGTCGTCGAAGAACCGCTGCAGGGGGCCGAACCCGGCGACCGCGTCGTGCACGTCGCGGGCGAGCCGGCGCGGGTCCACCGGTGCCGGCGCGTCCCCGGCCACGCACCGGTCGACGTACGCGGTGACCATCTCGTCGACGAGCGTGCGCACGGCCTCGGGCTCGTGCAGCGGGTCGATGCCGCGCTGGCGGACCGCCTCGCGGACAGCGGATTCGACCTGATCGACGTCCACCGGACCTCCAGCCCCCCGGGCAGCCCGTCGGCGTATGACGGGCCGCGCTGTGCGTTGCTCGGCAGCTCGGGGGGCCACCGGTGCGGGCCAGACGGTAGGCAGACACCTCCGGATCGCGCAAGCCTCCCTGTCCAGGATGTGGACGCAGCGCTATCCCGCGACCGGTATCACGTGCGCAGTCAGGCCGGGCAGATGTGCTGCACCGCAACGGGTGTCGCGGTCACGCTGCCTCCGGGGCCGGTTGCCGTGACGGTCACGGTGTAGGTACCGGGCGCGAGCAGGTACTGCCCCGACCAGGAGCCCGATCCGGCCGGAGCCAGCGGCACCGACCCGGGCGAGGGCGACACCGTGGCGCTCACGCCGGTCACCTCTCCGGAGGTGGTCACCGCCGCCTGCAGCCGGAAGGCGTCGCACCGGGTGAACGACCCGTCCCCGGCGACGTCGAGGTCGGTCACGGATACCCCGATCACAGCGGGGGCCGCGGGCGGAGGGGCGGGCGCGGTCGGTGCGGGTGCCGGGGCTGGCGCAGTGGTCGGCGGGGCCGTCGGTGCGGCTGCCGAGGTGGCCGACCCCGCGGGGTCGGGGGTCACGGAGGCCGGCGGCGCCGGCGCCGGGGCGGTCTGCGTTCGCGTCGGATTCGGAGTGGGTGTCGGGGTCGGTGTCCGACTGGGGGCCGGCCGGCCGGTCCCGGAATCACCGGGCGCCGCGACGTCGGGCGGCGCGGAGCCGGCGGTGTCGGCCGCCGGGTCGGGCGCGGTTCCCACCGCGCCGTCACCGACGGCGCCGGCGTCGGTCCCGCCGGTCGCGGACACAGCGACAGGCTCCGCCGGTCCGGACTGCGCCGGCGTGGCGGAGGCGGACCCGGACGCCGCTCCAGGCTCCGCAGACTCCGGCGAGCTCGAGGTCACCGGGAGCGGGGAGGCCGGGCCGGTCGGGCTGCCGACGGCCACGCCGGCCCCGTCCGATCCCGCCGTCGCGTCCACCCCGTCCGTACCGCCGAGCAGCAGCGCCAGCAGGAGCGCGCCGAACCCGACCAGGGCGACCACCGCGGCCGCGACCCACCCGGCGGTGCGGCGACGGCCCCGCCGCCCGAGCGGCACGACCGGCGCCGGCGCAGCGGCGCCCTCGCTCACGTCCGCGACCGGCGCGAGCCAGCCCTGCGGCTCCTCCCCCGGCGACGGGAAGCCGTCGGCGTCGAAGGCACCGGCGCGCTCGCCCATCGATCGGACGAGCTCAGCCTCGCGGGCATCTCCCCCCGGTGCGGCGACATCGGCGCTCGTTCCCAGCAGCCGCTCCCGCAGCCCGAGCGTCGGGGCGGCCACGACCACGGGCAGGCCGGCGGCGGGCAGGGCCATCGCCACGCCCCTGCGGCCGCGCTCCTCGCAGTTGTCGCACTCGCGCGCGTGGCGCGCGACCCGCTTGCGCAGCAACGGGGTCAGGGTCGGGCCCTCCCCGTCGAGCAGCGCGGCCAGCTCGGGGCAGTCCGCCCCGCGGGTACGCACGAGCAGCACGGACGTGACCGCCGTGGCCAGCTGCGTGCGGGCCCGGGACAGCCGCGCGTGGACCTCGTTCGCGCCGAGGCCGAGCACCCGGGCCACCGACGGGCCGTCCAGGTCGTGCTGGAGGGCCAGGGCCAGGATGTCGCGGTCGCCGGGATTGAGCGCGGCCATCGCGTCGTCCACCAGTTGCGCGGACTCCTGCTGGCGGAGGCCGGCGTCGAGGTCGTCGGTCGACGGCAGCATGTCGATCGCCTCCTCGTCGTCGGTGGTGCGGGATGCCGCTCGCAGCTGGCGCAGGCACTCGTTGCGGGTGATGGCGAACAGCCAGGGGCGCAGCAGGTCGGGGTCGCGCAGCTGATCGATCCGGTCCAGCGCCACCAACAGGGAGTCGTGGACGGCGTCCTCGGCGGCGGCGGTGTCGCGCAGCAGGGTGCGGGCGTACGCCACCAGCCGGGCCGCATACGCGTCGAACACCGGGCCGAGCCCCTCGGGCCCGCCGGTGCGCAGCCCCTCGACCAGGACCCGGTCCCCCTGCACGCGGGGGAGGCTAGCCCGGATGCCCCGGGACCGGCGAGGCTCGCCGGTCCCGGGGCGGGTCGCCCGGGTCACTCGTACCAGGTGGTGACGATGACCTTCGCGGTGAACCGCAGGTCGGGGGTCTTCTGCACCTGCAGGGTGCGCTGCTGCTGGTGCGTCCCGGCGTAGCGGTAGGTGGGGAGCGCGAAGACGCCCTGCGCGTAGGCCCAGTCCTGGGTCAGATAGCGGCCCTGACGCGGCTTGTCGCCCGCCTCGATGATGCAGTGGTCGGTGCCGACGGCGTCGGCCTCGCAGCCCTGGACCTGGACCACGACGGACGAGTCGCGGGTCGTGCGCTCGTGCCGCAGCATCGGGTTCCAGTACTTCGTGTCGCCGTCGCCGAGCTTGGCCACCTTGCTCACGGTGCCCCACGGGCCGGGTCCGTACGCGTTGGCCGCGGGGGCGATGCGCGGGTAGAACTGGATCTCGCCCTTGCCGCGCAGGCCCTTGTCGGCGTCGGAGATGACCTTCACGCCGCTGACCTGGACGGACACGTGCCGCACCTTGGTCTGGAACGAGGCCAGCTGCTGGACCGGTAGGTAGTTCGGCCCGACCGGCACCGTCAGGAGCACGTGGTACGTGGTGTTGGGCCGCAGACCCTCGATCGCGCGGGTGTAGTCGTACACCGTGGCGGAAGCCGCGATGCTGCCGGTCCCGCCGGAGCTGCGCGGGGTGCCGGTCACGGCCACCGGCTGCGACGTCATCGACATGACGCCGTTCTGCACGGCGGGCAGCGAGGTCGACACCTGCAGGACCATCGACGGGGCGGTGGAGTGCCAGCCGAGGTCGACTGCGACGTCGGTGCTCTGGCGCGACACGCTGGAGATGGAGTGGCCGGAGGCGACCGGAGGTGCGTCGGCCAGGGTGACCGACGGTGCCGGCGCCGGGTCGGGTCCGGGCGTGGTGGGCGCCACGGCGATGCTGCCCGGGCCCGACGGCGGCGTGCTGGGGGCGACCACCAGGTCCAGCGACGGGGTCAGCGGGCCGGCGTGGGCGGGGACGGCGGCGCCGAGCGCGAGGGCGGCGACGGCGCCGAGGGTGCCGGCGGCCAGGGCGCAGCGGCGGGCGGCCGTCCGCGCGGACGTGGTCGCGGGGGCGATGGCGGTGGTGGCGGTGGTAGCGGCGGTGGCGGTGCGGAACATCGGGAGTCCTCCTCGGTGGGCGGCGACCGGGTGGCCGCGCGTTCATCAGGGGGATCCACCAGCCCGAGGAGAACCAACAACTTTTCCCGCAGAACTTTCCGCAGAACTTTCGCTGTGGTGCCGGTTGCGTGCGCTACAGCGCACGCAACCGGCACCACAAGCGGGGGCGGGCGGCGAGTGCCGGCGGGCGCCAGCCAGACGGACGGCGCCGGCCGGGCGGACGGCGCCGGGCGCGGCGGTCAGCCGACGAGCTGGACCAGGCGGGTGGTGTCGGCCGGGGTCCAGCCGTCCGGCTGGAGCACGGCCACCCATCCGACGGGGACCGAGTCGCCGTAGCTGTGGCCGTATCCCGGCGGCATGGACACCGCCGGCGGCAGGTCCATCGCCACCTGTTCGACGGTGACCAGCGGCCACCACTCCATGGCCTCCGACACCCCGGGCCCGCGGGGCTGGTCCAGCCACCCCGGGGCCGTCCCGACCAGCTCGGGGTCGAACCACACCACCGGGTCGGTGGCGTTCTGCAGGTACAGCAGCCGGCGCGGGCCCCAGTCCGGGTCGTCCCCGGGTACGGCCTGCGCCGTGGCGGCGAACACCACGGTCCGCCCGCCGCCGACGACCGGCTGCCAGGCGGTTCCCCCGTCGGCGTCGGCCACCCACGCCGCCCGCAGCGCGGACGCAGAAGGCGGCCCGACGAACAGGGCGCCGTCCACCTCGGATGCCACCTGCTCCGGGGTGAGACCGGTGAACGGGGCCTGGGCCCCGTACGCCCCGAGGCTCTCGCCGTAGACGTACAGCGCCGGACGGCGCTCCGCCGGCAGGGCCGAGACCGCCTGGGACACCGCGTCGAACAGCGCGGTCCCCGCCTCGCCGGACGCTCCTTGGTCCACCAGGAACGACAGCCACGACGGCAGCACGGAGTACTGGATCGCGGCCGACGCCACGTCCCCGGACGCGACGTACTCCAACGCGTCGGCGGCGACCGGGTCGACGAAACCGTTGCCGGTGGTGGTGATGAGCACCACTGCGGCCCGATCGAACGCCCCGGTGCGCTGCAGCTCCTGCACCACCAGGGCGGCGCGGGAGGCCGCGTCCGGCGCGCTGTCGAGCCCGGCGAACACCCGGATCGGCTCCGGCGCCTCGGCCGAGCCGGAGAAGCCGGCGATCTGCTCCCGCGTGGGACCGCCGGACACGAACGCACGCCCCTCGGCACCGAGGGTGTCCCAGGGTACGTACGACCCCGGACCGCCCGAGCGCAGCGGCGACGTCGGCGGCGTCTGGCCCGCGGTGGACCGGTCGATCTCGGTGAACAGCCCCAGCATCAGGGCGTATGCGCCCGCCAGCAGACCGGCGACGAGCACCGCCAGCGTCAGCCACCCGAGCGTCGCCGGTACGACGGCCGGGTCCCGCACCAGCCGGGCCCACGGCCTGGCCAGGGCCCTCGCCAGGCCGCGGAGCACCCGGCCGAGGGCGAGCAACAGCACCACCACGACCACGGTCACTCCGAGCACCAGCCAGGGGTTGACCGACTCCGACGTGGTGCCCACCGCGGCCGCCTGCTCGTCCAGCGGGGTCATCCGGCCCGGGGTGAGCGCCACCACCCCGGCGAGTGCGAGCACGAACCCGACCGCCACCGTGCGCCGCGTGAACACCGACCAGGCGGGCAGGCGGCCGATCGCGCGCACGCCCCAGCCGAGCAGTGCCCCGATGCCGTACCCGGTGACGAAGGCCAGGCCGCTGACCACGCCCTGCGTGACGGCGTCCCGCGGGAGGAGGGACGGGCCCAGCGAGGCCGCGTAGCAGAGTAGGCCGAGGAACCCGCCCGTCGCCGACCAGCGGACCCGCGCCGAGACGGCGGCGGCGTCGCCCAGGGCGAGGGTCGGACCCCCGTGCGTCCCGACCGTGGTGCCGACGGTGGAGACGACCGCGGGGGGCGTGACCCCCGTGGGCACGGCGGCGACCGCCACCGGGACGGTCGCGTGCTGCAACCCGTGCGAGCCGTACGGGACGACGGACCCGGGCCGGGCCACGGTCAGCCGTTCGCCGCCTGGGCGGCGGGTGTACCGCCCTGGGTGACCAGCGTGCGCATGGTGCGCAGCGCGACCGACAGCGTCGCTAGGTCCACCTGCTCCTGCCGCGAGATGTCGTCCAGCGTCGCCCGGGCGCGGGACAGGCCCTCCGCGTGCGACTGCTCCCAGGCCATCACCCGGTCGACCGGGTCCCCGCCCTCCGGGGTGGCCCGGATGACGCGGGAGGTCAGTCCGGCGATGGCGGCGTACAGGTCGCTGCGCAGGGCCTGGCGGGCCAGCGCGGCCCAGCGGTCGTCGCGGGGCAGCCCGGTGATGCGCGTGAGGGTCCGGTCCACCTCGTACCGCTCGGACACGGCGAAGTACAGCGACAGCACCTCGTCGGCCGGGGCGCCGGTCCGGGTGGCCACCTCGGTGATGTCGAGCAGGCTGAAGACGTCCAGCAGTGCGGCCGCCTCCACCGACAGCTCCCGCGGGGCGCCCAGCGACTCGTAGTCCGCCGCGCGCCGCTGCAGGCGCTCCTGCTCGGCGCCGAGCAGCACCCCCGGCACCGCGGGCGCGAGCCGGGCGACCGTGTCGTGGAACCGCTCGATCTCGCTGCCGACGTCGATGGACCCGCCGCGGCTGGTGAGGAACCAGCGGGTGGAACGGTCCAGCAGCCGACGGGACTCCAGGTACAGCGCGCTCTGCGCCGCGGTCGGCACCACGTTGTCCAGCGCGTTGATCCGACGCCAGAAGTCGGGCAGGTCGAACACCTCGCGCGCGACCGTGTAGGCGCGGACCACCTCGTCGGCCGACGCGCCCGTCTCCTCGGTGGCGCGGTAGATGTACGTGATGCCGCCGTGGTTGACGACGTCGTTGCCGACGACGGTGTTGATGATGTCCCGGCGCAGCGGGTGGGCGTCCAGCCGGTCGCCGTAGCGCGACACCACCTCGACCGGCATGTACTCCCGCAGGGTGCGGGCGAACCACGCGTCGTCGGGTAGCGACGAGGAGTGCAGGTCCTCCTCCAGCGCCATCTTCGAGTAGGCGAGCAGGACGCTGAGCTCGGGCGAGGTCAGGCCGCGACCGGCGCGGTCGGCGATCACGTCGTCCGAGGGAAGGAACTCCAGCTCGCGGTCCAGGATCCCCCGGCGCTCCAGGTCCTGGATCATCCGCTGGTGCACGGGGAGCATCGCGGACGCCTGGGTGCGGGCGTTGCCGAGGACGACGTTCTGGTCGTAGTTGTCGGCCAGCACGAGGTCGGCCACCTCGTCGGTCATCTCGGCCAACAGCACGTTGCGCTGCTTCTCGGTCAGGTCGCCGTCGCGTACGACCTGGTCCAGCAGGATCTTGAGGTTGACCTCGTGGTCGGAGGTGTCGACGCCGGCACTGTTGTCGATGGCGTCGGTGTTGAGGCGGACGCCGGCCTCCGCGGCCTCGATCCGACCGAGCTGGGTCAGTCCGAGGTTGCCGCCCTCCCCCACGACCTTGCAGCGCAGGTCCGAGCCGTCGATCCGGATGGCGTCGTTGGACTTGTCACCCACGTCGGCGTTGGTCTCGACGCCGGACTTCACGTACGTGCCGATGCCGCCGTTCCAGAGTAGGTCGACGGGCGCGCACAGGATCGCCTTCATCAGCTCTGCGGGCGTCATCCGCTCGACGCCGGCGGGGATACCGAGCGCGGCCGCCATCTGGGCGCTGATCGGAACCGACTTCAGCGAGCGCGGGAACACCCCGCCGCCCTCCGAGATCAGGCTCGTGTCGTAGTCGGCCCACGAAGACCGAGGCAGGTCGAACAGCCGTCGGCGCTCCACGAACGAGGACGCCGCCACCGGGTCGGGGTCGACGAAGATGTGCCGGTGGTCGAACGCAGCCACCAGCCGGATGTGCTCCGACAGCAGCATGCCGTTGCCGAACACGTCACCGGACATGTCGCCGATGCCGACCGCCGTGAAGTCCTGCGTCTGGGTGTCGACGCCGAGCTCGCGGAAGTGCCGCTTGACCGACTCCCAGGCGCCGCGGGCGGTGATGCCCATGGCCTTGTGGTCGTAGCCCGCCGATCCGCCGGAGGCGAAAGCGTCCCCGAGCCAGAACCCGTAGGACAGCGCGACACCGTTGGCGATGTCGGAGAACGTCGCCGTGCCCTTGTCGGCCGCGACCACGAGGTAGGGGTCGTCGTCGTCGTGCCGCACGACCCGCGGCGGGGGCACGATCTCGCCGGACACCAGGTTGTCGGTGAGGTCGAGCAGGGAGGAGATGAACAGCGTGTACGAGGCCACGCCCTCCGCCAGCCAGGCCTCCCGGTCGACCTGCGGGTCCGGCAGGCGCTTGGGGTAGAACCCGCCCTTCGCGCCGACCGGCACGATGACCGAGTTCTTGACCGCCTGCGCCTTCACCAGGCCCAGGATCTCGGTGCGGAAGTCCTCCCGCCGGTCGCTCCAGCGCAACCCGCCTCGGGCCACCTGGCCGAAGCGCAGGTGGACCCCTTCGACCCGCGGCGAGTAGACCCAGATCTCGAACCGGGGCCGTGGCAGGGGCAGGTCGGGGATGCGCAGCGGGTCGAGCTTCACCGCCAGGCTGGCCTTGGCGTTGCCCTCGTGGTCGACCTGGAAGTAGTTGGTGCGCAGGGTCGCCACCATGAGCGCGAGGAACGAGCGCAGGATCCGGTCCGCGTCCAGGCTCTCCACCGCGTCCAGTGCCGCCTCGATCTCGCCGACCACGAACTGCGTCTGCTGGTCACGGTCCCCCGGCGCGTCGGGGTCGAACTTCACCTCGAACAGCTGGACGAGGAGCCGCGCTATCGCCACGTTGGCGATGACCACCGACTCGACGTAGTCCTGCCCGAACGGGGAGCCGGCCTGACGCAGGTAGCGCGCGTACGCGCGCAGCACCATGGCCTGCCGCCAGGTGAGTCCGGCGTTCAGCACCAGCGCGTTGTAGCCGTCGGGCTCGGTGCGCTCGTCCCAGGCGGCCCGGAACGTGTCCTCGAACCTCTCCTTGAGGGTCAACGGGTTCTGGGTGATGGCCTCGCGGAACCGCAGCCCGAAGTCGTAGACCCACACGGGGCTGTCGTCGGTGCGGTCGATCTCGTACGGACGCTCGTCGACGACCTCGACGCCCATCTGCTGCAGGACCGGCAGCACCCGCGACAG
Source organism: Candidatus Nanopelagicales bacterium (assembly GCA_041393815.1). Taxonomy (NCBI): domain Bacteria; kingdom Bacillati; phylum Actinomycetota; class Actinomycetes; order Candidatus Nanopelagicales; species Candidatus Nanopelagicales bacterium. The sequence goes on from JAWKJK010000004.1 coordinate 73,730, forward strand.
TGACACCGGGGCACCGGTGCGGTAGACCTTCAGCCGTCGTTCCAGCGGGTCGGTCGCGTAGGTCTGGTAGAGGTTCAGCGCGGTGTCGTCGGGGCCCATGGCGTCCAGCCGCAGCACGTCCGCGACGCCGGTGCGGGCGGGGAAGTCCTCCTTGTACGCCTCGGGGAAACCGTCGGCGTAGCGGAGCATGAGACGCGCCGACTCGGCCTCCCCCACCTGGTCCTGCAGGGCGTCGGAGAAGTCGTCGCGCCAGCTGCGCGTGGCGGCCACCAGCCGCTGCTCCAGCTCGGTGACGTCCACCTCCGTGGGCAGCACGGTGCCCGGCGCCACCCGGACCACGTAGTGCAGCCGCGCGAGCACGGACTCGGACACGTGGGCGGTGTAGTCGACGGTCACCCCGCCGAGCTCCTCGCGCAGGATCTGCTCGATCCGCAGCCGCACCGTGGTGGTGTAGCGGTCGCGCGGCAGGTAGACCAGGCAGGACCAGAAGCGGCCGTACGGGTCGCGGCGCATGAAGAGCCGGGTCCGCCGGCGCTCCTTCAGGTGCAGGACGGCCAGCGCGATGGTCAGCAGCTCGTTGGCGCTGACCTGGAACAGCTCGTCGCGGGGGAAGGTCTCGAGCAGCTGCAGGAGGTCCTTGTCGCTGTGCGAGCCGGGCACGAACCCGGAGCGGGCGATGACCTCCTGGACCCGCTCGCGCAGGATCGGGATGCGCAGGACCGATCGGGTGTAGGCCGAGGCGGTGTAGAGCCCGAGGAACCGGCGCTCGCCGGTGACGTTGCCGTCCTCGTCGAAGCGCTTCACGCCCACGTAGTCCAGGTACGCGGAGCGGTGCACGGTGCTGCGGGTGTTGGCCTTGGTCAGGACCAGCACGTGCTTCTCGCGCGCCTTGGCCCGCACCTCCGGCGGCAGCTTCGCGAATGCGGTCGACTGCTGCTGGTCGGCGCGCAGCAGGCCGAGCCCGGTCCCGGGCACCGCCCGCAGCGCCTCCTCGCCCGGCTCGCCGACCAGGTCGTACTCGCGCAGGCCGAGGAAGGTGAAGTTGTCCGACACCAGCCAGCGGAGGAACTCCAGCGACTCCGCGACCTCCTGCTGGTCCACTCCGCGCGGCGGGTTCGCCTCGAGCTGGTCGATCAGCGCGGCCGCCTCCTGGCGCATGCGCGGCCAGTCCTCCACCGACTCGCGGACGTCGCGGAGCACCCGCTGGAGGTTCTCCTCGGTCCGGGCGCGGACCTCCGGGTCGGGCTGGCGGTCGATCTCGAAGTGCATCCACGACTCGACGATCGCGTCGGGCGGGAACGACTCCCGGTCGCCGGGGTCGAGGTCGAGGACCTCCAGCAGCCTGCCCACGACGTCGCGACGCACCACCAGCTGGGGGTGGATGACCAGGTGGATGGGCAGTCCCTGCCGGGCGAGCTCCATCGACACCGAGTCGACCAGGAAGGGCATGTCGTCGGTGACGATCTCGACCACCGTGTGCCCGGTGGACCAGCCGTGCTCGGAGTCGCTGGGGGTGAACACGTGCACCACCGACGTCCCCTGCGGCCGGTCCTCGGCCTCGCGCAGGTGGGACACGACGGGGCCGAGGATGTCCTCGGGGGTCCGGGTCAGCAGGTCCTCGGCCACCACGTGGCGGTAGTAATGCGACAGCAGCTCGCGCAGCCCGGGGATCGAGGCGTGCGTGCGGTGCGCCAGCTCGACGGTCCGACGCTTGAGGTCCGCGAGGGCGGCGTCGTGGCGGTCCACGACGCTGGTGACGAAGGACTCCGGGGGCAGGGGGTGGTCGCCCCCGGGGCTGGTCGTGGGCACGACGTCGGTCACCGCAATCGCCTCTTCGCTCGACCCGCACGCCGTTGTGCGGGACCGCCGCTCAGGGTAGTCGGCCGCGGACCTCCCGGGCGGTGCTCGCGCGCTCCGCTACGGCATGCTGGATCCCGGGCCCCGTCCCACCGGGCCACCCCTACCGGCACGGACCCGACCCCTGGGCCCGCACGACCCACGACGGGAGCGGCATGGCGACCGACTTCACCTGGACGCAGCGCTTCGACGCGGCCCCCGACACGGTGTTCGCGATGCTGTCCGACGCGGACTACGTCACCGCGAAGGGCCGGGCGACCGGGGCGCTGGAGGTCGAGGCCCACGTGGATGCCGGGGAGGACGGCGGGGCGCAGATCGTCAGCCGTCGGGTCATGCCGGCGAACCTGCCGTCGTTCGTGCGCCGGTTCGTGGGCGACCAGCTCGAGCTCACCGAGACCCAGCGCTGGAGCCCGCCGGACGCGGACGGCGCCCGGTCCGCCACGTTCGACATCGACTTCGGCTCCCAGCCGCTGGCGTTCAGCGGCACCCTGCGGCTGGCGCCGGACGGCGACGAGAGCTCGGTGCACACGCAGGGACGGATCAGCGCCTCGGTGCCGCTGGTCGGCCGCAAGGTCGAGGGCGTCGCCCAGCACTGGACCGAGCGGTTCCTCGCCAAGGAGGAGCAGTTCGCGGCCACCTGGCTGGACGGCAGCGCCGGCGCCGCCGCGGGGACCTGACGCCCGGCGCCGACGGGGCGCCTCAGTCCATGTGCGGGTAGCGGTGGTCCGTCGGCGGGACGAACGTCTCCTTGATCGCCCGGGTGGACGTCCAGCGCAGCAGGTTCTGCGCCGACCCGGCCTTGTCGTTGGTGCCGGACGCGCGCCCGCCGCCGAACGGCTGCTGGCCCACCACCGCGCCGGTGGGCTTGTCGTTGATGTAGAAGTTGCCCGCCGCGAAGCGCAGGAACGACTGTGCCTCGGCGATCGCCGCCCGGTCCTGGGCGATGATCGACCCGGTCAGCGCGTACGGCGCGATGCCCTCCATCTGCGTCATGACCTCGTGGTAGTCGCCGTCGTCGAACACGTGCACCGCGAGCACCGGGCCGAAGTACTCCTCGACGAAGTACTCCTTGGTCGGGTCGCTGCCCAGCAGGACCGTCGGCCGGATGTAGAAGCCCTCGGAGTCGTCGTACGTCCCCCCGGCCCCGATCGTCACCGTCGGGTCCGCCTTCGCCCGGTCGATGACGCCGGACAGCTTGGCGAACGCGCGGTCGTCGATGACGGCGGCCATGAAGTTGGACAGGTCTGTGGTCGGGCCCATCGACAGGGAGTCCACGGTCGACAGCACCTCGTCGCCCATGCGGTCCCACACGCTGCGCGGGACGTACGCGCGGGACGCGGCCGAGCACTTCTGGCCCTGGTACTCGAAGGCGCCCCGGGTCAGCGCGGTGACCAGCACCGCGGGGTCCGCGGACGGGTGAGCCAGAACGAAGTCCTTGCCGCCGGTCTCCCCGACGATGCGCGGGTAGGCCCGGTAGCCCTGGATGTTCGTGCCGATGGTGTTCCAGAACATCTGGAACACCCGGGTGGAGCCGGTGAAGTGGATGCCGGCGAGGTCGCGGTCGGATAGCAGCACGTCGGACACGTTGGCGCCGTGCCCGGTCACCATGTTGATGACGCCGGGCGGCAGGCCGGCCTCCTCCAGCAGCCGCATCAGGAAGTGCGCGGCGAACTGCTGCGTGTGCGCGGGCTTCCACACCACGGTGTTGCCCATCAGGGCCGGTGACGTCGGCAGGTTGCCGGCGATCGCGGTGAAGTTGAACGGCGTGATCGCGTAGACGAACCCCTCCAGCGGCCGGTGGTCCACCCGGTTCCACACGCCCGGGGAGGAGATCGGCTGCTCGGCCAGGATCTCCCGCGCGAACTGGACGTTGAAGCGCCAGAAGTCGATGAGCTCGCAGGCCGCATCGATCTCGGCCTGCTGCACCGTCTTCGACTGGCCCAGCATGGTGGCGGCGTTGAGCGTGTCCCGCCACGGACCGGAGAGCAGGTCGGCCGCCTTGAGGAAGACCGCGGCGCGGTCGTCGAAGGACATGGCGCGCCAGTCGGGCGCTGCGGCCAGGGCGGCGTCCATGGCCGCGCGCGCGTCGTCGTGCGTCGCGTCCGCGGTGACGCCGAGGACGGAGTGCCGGGCGTGCGGCTGCACGACGTCCACCCGGTGACCCGAGGCCATCCGGCTCTCGCCGCCGACGGTCATCGGCAGCTCGATCGGGTCGCCCTGCAGCTCCCTCAGCCGCCGCTCCAGGGACGCGCGCTCGGCGCTGCCGGGGGCGTACGCGTGGACCGGCTCGTTCACGGCGACGGGAACACGGGTCACGGCATCCACGGCCGACCTCCTGGCTCGAACGCTCGACGGCTGCGCACGACGGCCCGCAGGCGACCGCGTGCGTCCTCATCCTGCCCTGCCGCGGGCGGCGGTCGCACCACGGTCCGCGCGGTCGGCCCGGTCAGCCGGCCAGGTCCGGGATCTCCTGGGTGGCGTACCAGAGCAGGTCCACGTCGGCCACCGCGTCAGGGGTCCCGCCCGCGGCCACCGCGTCGCCCACCGCGGCCGACGCCGAGGGCTCGTCGACGAACACCGCGGCCACCCGGCCGAGCGGGACGGGCGCGGCCAGCCGGACGCGTCCGGTCCCGGCCGCATCCATCTCGGCCACCTCACTCGGCGGGACGTCGACGGCCAGGACGACCCGGCGCAGGTCCGCGGGGCGCTGCGCACCGGACCCGGCGAGCAGCCGCAGGGACTCCGCGGCGGCGACCCGCAGCGCGAGGTAGTCCAGCTCCTCGGCGTCCGCCCCGGCGGCGGCCGGCAGCGCGCGCAGCCCCGGCGTCGGCAGGGCCGCCGGGCTCCCCGCCGGGACCGCCCCGTCCGAGGCCAGCGCCCGCAGCCCGTCGAGGGTCGTGGGCACGAACGCCCGCACCATGGCCACGCCGCGCCCGCCTCAGCCCACGTCGGCGAAGTCGTCCGGGCCGAGGTGGTCCGGGCCATAGTGGTCCGGGTCGCGCAGCGCCTCCTCGCTGGTGCGCAGCGAGGTCTCCAGGACCCGCAGCCGCCGGGAGGCGTCCATCACGTTGCCGCCCATGGCCTCGAGGTCCTCCGGCCCGGGACCGAGGATCGTGACCGCGGCCCCGGCGGCTCGAGCCTTCTCCGCCTCGGTCAGGCAGCGCTTGGTGACCTGCACCCGCCAGCGGCGCTCCAGCCGTGCCAGCACCGTGTCGGGCTTGTCGTAGTGGAACGACACCATCGGGGCGACGACGTAGACCTCGTCCAGGCCCATGCCCGACACCAGGTCGACCGACGTCGCCGAGCACGCGCCGCCGTCGACGTACGGCCGGCCGTGGATGTCGACCGGTGCGAACCAGCCGGGGATGGAGCAGGACGCCATGACCGCCAGCGACAGCGGCGCCTGCGGCGCCTCCGGCCGGCCGAACGCGACCCGCTTACCGCTCTCGTAGTCCATCGCCACGATCCAGCAGTTGTCGTGCGGTGACCACTCGCCCATCGGCGTGATGCCGTCGATGAGGTGGCCCACGCGCTCGAGCGACCCCTTGCCGGCGGGCATCCAGGCGGACAGCACCGCCGTCGGGGGCATCTGGCGCAGCCGGCGCAGGCTGTTGCCGATGAGCTTGGCCGACCCGGGCCCGAGCAGCCTGGGCAGACCTGGTCGGGTGCCGCCGGTGGCGCGTTCGTAGTCCCAGGAGTAGCCGGCCAGTGGGCCGTCCGTCACCGGGATGCCGCGCTGGTGGTCGATCATGTGCTGCACCGAGACGCCCGCGGAGACCAGTGCGGCCAGGACGGACCCGGCCGAGGTCCCGACGACGACGTCGCACTCGCGCGGGTCGATCCCGTGCACGGTCTCCAGCGCGCGCAGAGCGCCGACCGACCACGCGCCGCCGAGCATCCCGCCAGCCCCGAGGACGAGTCCCCGGCGGGGACGGCGCACCGTCACCGTCAGCCCACCGTCCCGTGCCGGCCGTGCGTCGTCGTGGTCTCGACCAGCTCGTCCAGCGCGTCCTCCAGGCAGTGGGCGAGCACCTCGACGTCGGGCATGCCGTCGCGGTCGGCGTTGAGCCCGAAGTACACCGAGCCGTCGTACGAGGTCAGGCCGATGGTCACCGCCTGCCCCTTGCCCAGCGGGAGGACGGGGTACGACGCGAGCATCCGCGCCCCGGCGACGTACAGCGGGAACTGCGGCCCCGGCACGTTGGTGACGACCAGGCTGTAGACCCGGCGGCCGAACTCCGCCCCGACGCGGGTGCCCAGGGCGTGCAGCGTCGGCGGGGCGAAGCCGACCAGACCGACGATGGCCCGGGCGCCGAGCATCCGGCCGGACTCCTTGTGCTGCCCCATCTCGTACGCGATCCGCTGCAGCCGCACGACCGGGTCGGGCTCGCCGACGGGCAGGTCGCAGGTGAAGGCAGCCACCCGCTGCTCGCCGTAGCCGTCGCCCTCGCCGTGCACGCTGACCGGCACCAGCGCCTTCACCTCGCGCCGGCTGTCCAGGGCCAGCCCGCGGGTCTGCAGCCAGGACCGCAGGCCGCCGGTGACGACCGCGAGCGCGACGTCGTTGATGGTGCCCCCGTGCGCCTGGCGGACCCGCTTGTAGTCCTCCAGTTCGGTGGTCGCGGTCGCGAAGCGGCGGTGCTCCCCGAGCTCGACCAGCAGCGGGCTGCTCTGCGTCGGACGGGCCGCGTTCAGCGTGGCCGTGACGACCCCGACGGCCTGCCGGCCCACGCCGACGAGGGTCTCCTTGACGTCGCCGACACCCTCGCGCACGGTGTCGAGGGCCGTGGCCGGGCGGCGGATCGTGTCCGACAGCGCGCCCGCCACCAGCTCCAGCCGGGTCGGCTCGGCGGCGGGTCGCCACGCGTCCGGGGCCACCTGCCGCGGCTCGGGTGTCGCGTCGAGGATGACCTGGCCGATGTCGACCGCGCTGAGCCCGTCGACCATCGCCTCGTGGCTCTTGGTGAGGATCGCGAACCGGTCCCCCTCCAGGCCCTCGATCAGGTACATCTCCCACAGCGGCCGGGACCGGTCCAGCGGTCGGCTCATGATCCGCGCGACCAGCTCGTAGAGCTGGCGGTCCGTGCCCGGGCGGGGCAGCGCCGAGCGGCGGATGTGGTAGGTCACGTCGAAGCGCTCGTCGTCCACCCAGACCGGGTTGGCCAGCCGGCCGGGGACCCAGCGGATCCGCTGGCGGTAGCGGGGGACGTACGCGATCCGCTCCCGCACGAGCCGGACCAGGCGGTCGTAGTCGAACCCGAGCTCGGGGGCCTGGAACACCTCGACGCCCCCGACGTGCATGGGGGTCTCGGGCTCCTCGAGGTAGAGGAAGTGCACGTCGAGGGGGCTCAGCCGGTCGGCCACCGCACCTCCTCGAGACCAGGACACCCAGGACCCGCCCGCGGGACCGGGACGGTCGACGCGCCGGGCGTGCGTCCCCATCGTGGCACGCCCGCCTCCGCGATCCGCGGCCGACCGGCCGCTTCCGCGCGCCGACGGCGCGCCCGCGCCCCGGATCAGGCCAGCGACAGCCCGAACAGGGCCTCCAGCTCACCGGCGGTGCGCTCGTACGACTCGTGCCGCACGCCCACGAAGCCCAGCGAGACGGCGGCGTCGACGAACGGCTGCAGGTCGTCCACGAACACGCACTCGGAGGCCGGCAGGTCGATCAGGGACAGCGTGTGCTCGAAGATGCGCGGCTCGGGCTTGCGCATGCCGACCTCGCCGCTGATGACCACCGCGTCGAACATCTCGTCCCAGCCGTCGCGCGGGTAGTCGTTGCCCCAGGAGTTGGACAGCAGCGCGGTACGGATGCCGGCCGCGTGGGCCCGGCGGACCAGGCCGCTCATGTCGTGCGCGTGCTCGAAGTGGGCGAACATCCGGTGCAGCAGGCCTTCCGCGCGGTACTCCTGCCCGGCGCGCCGGCTCAGCTCGGCGGCGAGGCGCACCTCGAAGTCGGGCACCTCCATCTCGCCGCGCTCCAGGGCGTGCACCGGGTTGAGACGGGCCTCGGCCCCCACCGGGTCGCCGAGCCAGTCGCGCAGCACCCCGACATAGGCCTCGATGTCGATGCCGTCGTCCTCGGCCCAGGTCCGCACGGCCGCGCGCAGGTCACCGGTGAGCACGCCGCCCCAGTCGACGACCAGGCCGCGCAGCGAGGAGTCCGGGGACAGTCGCACCCCACTCGGGTCGGTCGGGTCAGGCACCGCAGCCCCTCCTCGCATACGCCAGCAGCGCGGGCACCCCGACGTCGAGCCGCGCGAAGAACGGGTCGTCGGACATGCCGGCCAGCCAGCGGTGGTACGACGCCTCCAGCAGGATCGCCAGCTTCCATACCGCCAGGGTCCGGAACCAGGTGAGGTCGCCGAGATCGCGGCCGGTGCCGGCCGACCAGCGCGCCGCCATCTCCTCGCGCGTCGGGTAGCCGTCCCCGACGGCCATCAGGTCCGCGAAGGGATGCTCCTCCCCGGGCTCGGGCCAGAACGACAGCAGGTAGCCCAGGTCGGCCCGCGGGTCGCCCACCGTCGCCATCTCCCAGTCCAGGACGGCGGTGATGCGCGGACCGCCGTCCTCGGGACCGACCACGACGACGTTGTCCAGCTTGTAGTCCCCGTGCACGACGGCCGGCTCCTGCTCCGGCGGCAGGTGCTCGCGCAGCCAGTCGCGGACCGCGTCGTAGTCGGGCAGGTCGCGCGCGGTCCCGCCGGCGGCGGCGACCGCGGCCTGGATGCCCTCCCGTTGTCCCACCCACCGGCGCAGCTGGCGCTCCAGGTAGCCGCCGGGCCGCCCGATCCCCGCGGCGACGAACGGTTCCCAGCCGACCCGGTGGATCTCGGCGAGTGCGTCGGCGAGGTCGAGACCGAGCCCGCGGTGCCGCTGCTCGAGCATGTCCGGGGCGCCGTCGGTCAGCCAGGCGGGCGGGTCCGCGCGCACGACCGTGCCGCGCGCGGTCTCCATCACGTAGAACGGTGCGCCGATGACGCCGTCGTCCTCGCACACGGCGACCACCGCGGGCACGCGGACCGGCGACTCGGAGTGCGCCAGCAGCTCCAGGACGCGGAACTCGCGCACCACGTCGTGGGCGGTGGGCAGGAGCGGACCCAGCGGCGGGCGACGCAGCACCCAGCGCCGCTCGCCGGACTCGACGGCGAAGGTCAGGTTGCTGTGGCCCTCTCCCAGGGGCCGCACGGCCAGCGCCGGGGCACCGTCCGGAAGGACCCCCTGCGTGTGCAGCCACCGGGCAAGCCCGACCGGGTCGACCGCCTCGTCCCTGGTCCCCTCCGACGTCGCCACACGGCGATCCTAGGAGGGCTCGCGCGGGCCGCCGCAGCGGCTGCGACAGGATGCCGGGTATGGACTTCGCGCCCTCCCCCGCCGCCGCCGAGAAGATCGCCCAGCTCGAGGCCTTCATGGCCGAGCGCGTCCACCCCGCGGAGGAGGTGTATGCCCGCCAGCGGGTGGAGCTCGCCGCGGCCGGCCGGCCGCACGACCTGCCCCCGGTGGTGGAGGACCTCAAGCGCGAGGCGCGTGCCCTCGGGCTGTGGAACCTGTTCCTGCCGGACGAGAGCGGGCTCACGGTCACCGACTACGCACCGCTGGCCGAGATCACCGGGCGGTCGCCGGAGATCGCGCCGGAGGCCCTCAACTGCAGCGCCCCGGACACCGGGAACATGGAGGTGCTGCACATGTTCGGCACCCCGGAGCAGAAGGAGCGCTGGCTGGAGCCGCTGCTGGCCGGGGAGATCCGCTCCGGCTTCGCGATGACCGAGCCGGACGTCGCCAGCAGCGACGCGCGCAACATCCGCACCTCGATCGTGCGCGACGGGGACTCGTACGTCATCAACGGACGCAAGTGGTGGACGACCGGCGCGCTGGACCCGCGCTGTGCGGTGTACGTCCTCATGGGAGAGACCGATCCGCAGGCGCACCCGTACCGGCGCCAGTCGATGATCCTGGTACCGGCCGATGCGCCGGGCGTGGAGGTCGTGCGCGACCTCAGCGTCTTCGGGTACGAGGACCAGCACGGGCACGGCGAGGTCGTCTTCCTCGACGTCCGGGTGCCCGCGACGAACCTCCTCGCCTCCGAGGGGGACGGCTTCCTCATCGCCCAGGCCCGGCTCGGCCCGGGCCGGGTGCACCACTGCATGCGGGCGCTGGGCATCGCAGAGCGCGCGATGGACCTGATGGGCGAGCGGCTGTGGAACCGGGTCGCGTTCGGCAAGGAGCTGGCCCGGCAGGGCGTGTGGCAGGAGCGGGTCGCGGAGTGCCGGATGGCCGTCGACCAGGCGCGCCTGCTGGTCCTGCAGGCGGCCTGGCTCATCGACACCCGGGGGATCGCCGACCCGCTGACCCGCCGGCAGGTGGCGGCGATCAAGGTCATCGCCCCGCGAGCCGCGCTGCAGGTGCTGGACACCGCCATCCAGGCCTTCGGCGGGGCCGGCGTCAGCCAGGACACCCCGTTGGCGGCGCTGTACGCCGCCACCCGGACGCTGCGGATCGCGGACGGACCGGACGACGTGCACGTGCGCACCGTCGCCCGGTCGGTCCTCGGCGGCTACCGCCCCGACCAGGACTAGCGCCCCGCCCGCACGGGTGGAACGTTCGGCCAGCGATCCCTGGCGGGACGCTGGCCGAACGTTCCACCCGTGGCCGTGCTGATCACGCGACGGCGCGGCGACCCGCCCTCACCCCGCGTCGCCTGCTGCGGCGTGCTCCCGCGGCGCCCGGACCGGGGGGCGCGGGCCGGGCGAGCTCGTCGATCAGCCCGCTGGCGAGCTCCCGCAGCGCCGCTCGGGCGGTCGACCGGGGCACCGCCTCCGCCAGCGTGCGGCCCTCGCGCAGGCAGGTGTCGTACGCGTTGCGGTCGTCGGGGACGAGCACGACGTCGTCGACCCCGGCGTGGCGTGCGAGCGCGGTACGCAGCTGGCCCGCCGGGTCGGCGCCGAGCGGTCCCCGGCGGACCCGGGTGAGGACGACGCGCACCGGGGTGTCCGGCACCCGGGCCCGCAGGTCGGGCAGCGCCGAGAGCAGCCGGGCCACGCCGACCGGGTCGGCGGCGCCGACCGCGACCACCGTGTCGGCCGCCTGCAGCGCGGTCAGCGTGGCGGCGTTGCGCCGCGGAGCCAGGGTGTCGTACGCCAGCTCCTCGTCGGCCTCCAGGCAGAAGCCGGTGTCGACCACCGTCACCCCGGGGGTGTGCCCGCAGGTGCGCCACAGGCTCTCCAGCGCCGACGGGCGCAGCTCCACCCACCGCTCCGGATGACCGATGCCGGTGAGCACCCGCAACCGGCCGGACAGCCCGCGAGCCGCCCGCGCGAGGGCGGGCACGTCCAGGGCGCCCTGGTCCGCCTGCCGGCAGGCGACGGCCAGGCCGCTTGCCTCGTCGTGGATGCCCAGGCACGCGGCCACCGCGCCGCCGTAGGGGTCTGCGTCCACCAGCAGCGCGGGCGTGCCTGCTCGGGCCAGCTCGTCGGCCAGACCGAGTGCCACCGACGTCCGCCCCGGCGCGCCGGTCGGGCCCCACACGGCGACCAGCGATGACGGCGTTGCCGCCGCCTCGGGCTCGTGGACGTCGGGTCCCGGTCCGTCGGTGCCGCCGGTCCGGGGCCGTGCTGACGCCGGGCCCGCGGGCGACCGCGGGTGCGGGCGCTGGGACTGCCGAGGGTCGGCATACCCCGCCGTCGCCCGGGCAGGGCCGCCCTGCGCACGCAGGTCGCCGATCGCCGCGCCGATCGCAGCGGCCGCCTCGGCCGCTGCCCCGCGCCGCACCGTGACCACGCGCGGGACGTCCAGGCGCAGCAGCCGGCGGTCCGCGGCCTCGTCCCCGTCGTCCGCGACTCCGACCACCGCGACCCCGGCCGTGCGAAGCCGGTGCACGGTGTCGGCGGACAGCCGCGGCAGCTGGGCGGACAGCACCACCGCTGCTGCGCCGCCGGCTCCGGCGGCACCGACGGCATCCACCGCGTCCACGGCCCGGCGGACCACGGTCAGCCCGGTCCCTCGTGCGGTGCACGCGGCCACCAGCGCCGACTCGTGCACCAGGCCGCCCACCGCCAGCACAATCGGCAGCCCGCCGGCCGGGCCGCTCATCGTGCGGCCCCGGTGCCGGACCCGACGGGTACGCGGACCAGGTCGACGGCGCCGGAGCGGATCGCGGCCACGACGTCGACCGCCAGGTCCGCCGGGACGTCGAGCACCACCCCGACCTCCCCGACGGCGCCGACGGCGTCCAGCGCCACCTCGGCCACGATCGCCTCGCTGAGCACGCGACGCGGCTGCGCCGCGGACGAGTCGACCTCCTCCCGCGGGGTGACCCAGACGTCGACCACGTCGCCGGCTCCCACGGCGCTCGGGACGTGCAGTGGCTCGACCGGGACGGTGACCAGGCGGCGGTCGGCGAGGGCGCCGGTTGCCCCGACCGCGGCGAGCGGGACCAGCTCGCCGGCGCGGACCCCGTCGAGCAGGGTCCCGTCCGGGACCGAGGTCCCCGCCAGGTAGGCGCCCTCGCGGTCCCCCAGCGCCACCGGGACAGCGACCACGGCATCCGGCGTGAGCGGTGCCCCCGCCGGCAGGTCGCGGGCGGCGGCCCACACCAGGGTGCGCTCGTCGGCACCGGAGACGACGCGGACACCGACGAGCACGCAGACCGCGACGAGGACCAGGCCGAGCAGCACCCGGCCGTCGCGCCAGCGCGGCGGTCGCCCCCGTGCAGCGGGCGGTGAGTCGAGCGGATGCGACGCCGGCGCGGACGGCGACGGCGCAGCGGACAGCACAGACGTACGGGTCATGCGGCAACTCCCCCGTGAGCAAGACCCTCCCCCGCGACGAGGGTGCGGCATCGGCCGCCATCCGCCAAACCGTTGTCCACGGATCGGACACGAGCCCGATCCCCCCTCGTCGCGCTCTGGGAGGATGACGCGCGTGCCGCCGCGCTTCCTGACCCTCGCCGACGTGGCCGAGGTCCTCAACATCTCCGCCGCCCAGGCGTACGCGCTCGTCCGGGCCGGCGACCTGCGGGCGATCAAGGTCGGCGGCCGCGGCCAGTGGCGGGTCGAGGCCGAGGCACTCGAGGACTACATCGCGCGGATGTACGCCGAGACCGAGGCGTTCGTCCGCACCCACCCGTTCGGCCGCGACGACGAGGACGGCCCGGACCCGACGTAGCCCGCGGGCCGTTCCTGGGCCGCCTATCGGCGGCGTAGTGCGGCGATGGCGCCGAACGGCACCGCCACCACCCGGCGCACCGCCTCCGGTCGCCGGGGCTCGTCCAGTTCGTGCTCGGCGAGGTCCAGGTGGTCGGCGGCCGCACGGTCGGGCGTCCCCGTGAGGGCGCCGCCCTCCACCAAGTGCACCGTCACCGGCAGCCGGTCCCGCGACCACCGCCGCACGAGGGCCGCGAACCCGAGCCGGGCCGCCACCGGTCCGGCGGCGTCCGCGTCCACGGCTCTGGCGCCCAGGCCGTCCACCCACAGCACCGCGGCGACGGGGACGGCCCACTCGCTGCCGTCCGTCGCGCCCAGCACGAGGACGTCCGCGCCGACCTCGGTGATCCGACCGCGAACGGCCCCGACCCCCCGGACCACGGCAGCCACCTCGCCGTCGACCGCCCTCAGCCGGTCCACCAGGGTCACCCGTCGGGCAGCGTCGCGGGCGAGCTCGTCGCCGAGGGCGTCGTCCTCCGCCCGCTGCTGCGCGTCTGCGCGGGACTCCAGGTCCTCGAACAGCCGCTCGAAGCGGTCCGGGTCGCCCGACCGTGCGCCGCCGCTCACCCGTGCCCCCTGACCTCGCCGGTGGTCCCGTCCACCGTATCCACAGCGGGCCTTGACCGCAGCGCGACCGATGGCATACAAAGGCAAACGTAAGCAAACGCGCATGAGGGGGACGAACCATGACCACCACGAGGTTGCCGTGAGCGGCCTGCGCGAGGCCGAGGCGCTGCTGGCCGTCCTGCTGCTCGCCATGGCTGCGCTGCTCGCCGCGCGCACCGCGCTGGGCCTGGCCCTGCACCTGCTCGCCACGCTCCCGGGGGCCGCCGGGCGTGCCTGCCGCGCCGCGGCCGAGCACGTCACGCCCCGGCTGGTCCGGCGGCTGCTCACCGCCACGGTGGCCTCCGGCCTGGGCGGCCTGGCGGCGTCCCCGGCCTTCGCCGCACCACCCTCCCTCGCCGCACCACCCTCCCTCGCCGCACCACCCTCGCTCGGCGGGGCGCCCTCGCTCAGCGGGGCGCGGTGGGCGGCGGACCTGCCCCACCTGGGATCGCCGCCGAGGGCGGAGCGAGCGGCCGTCGACCCCTGGGGCCTGGATACCGACGCTCACCCCCCGGACCCGACCGACCGGGGAGCCCCGCCGACGGAGCAGCGCGCCGCGGTGGTCGTGCGTCCCGGCGACACCCTGTGGGCCCTCGCGGCGCAGCATCTGGGCCAGGACGCCACCGACGCCGCAATCGCCGAGGAGTGGCCCCGCTGGTACGCCGCCAACCGGTCCACGATCGGCCCCGACCCGCACCTGCTGCTCCCGGGGATGCGGCTCACCCCGCCCTGACGGGGGCGCGGCGAGTCCGGCCCGCCCGCGCTCGATCCGCACGTCCGCCGCCCGCACGAGCGAGTCCCGCACCACCGACGCCCGCGACCCCCGACGCAGGCCGAGGCCTCGGCGCCCGCCGGGTCCTCCCACCCCGTCCGGAGGTCCTCATGTCCGTGCTCTCACCAGCAACACCGCGACCGACGCGGGCCGGCCGCGCGCCGAGCCCACCCGAGGCCCCGGACGCGGCGCTCGTCCCGGCCGCCGACCCGACCGACGCTGCCGGGATCCGCTCGACACCCGCGGACGGGGCCATCCCGGCACTGCGGCTGATCCCCGGCGGTCGCCGGGAAGCGCCGGTGCAGGAGGAGCTTCCGCTGGAGTGGCGGCTGCCGTCCGGACTGCCCGCACAGCCCGAAGCCCCGGCCCATCTGCGGCTCGTCGGCGGGTCACCCGTCGTGCCGGCCCCGGATCCCACGCCGGACGCCGCGGCGCATGCAGCGGCGGACCCGACCGCGGAGCGCGGGGTGGACCCGGCCGACGGGCTCCCGCCCGCGGGTCCGTGGGTGGCCCGGCTGGCCCGGGCCGTGCTCGAGGTGGTGAGCGGCGAACGCCCGTCCGGACAGCTGGTGCGCTGGACGTCCCGCCCGGTGCACGCCGAGCTCGCCCGACGCGCGGCCTGCGCGCGGCGGCACCCGGTGAACCAGGGCCGATCACCCATGGTCCGACAGGTCCGCTCGGTGCGCGTGTGTCCCGTCGCGCCCGGCATCGTCGAGGCCTGCGCGGTGGTGAGTGGGCCGCAGCGGGCCCGGGCCGTGGCGATCCGGCTGGAGGCCCACCGGGGCCGCTGGCTGGCCACCGCGGTGGCGGTGGGCTGAGACCGCCACCACCTGGAGCGACCGGCCGAGGCCCGCGGGGGAGGCATCGGTCGGGCCGCGGTCCGTACGGGGGTCGGACCGCTCACGGCGAGGGGTGGGTCTCGCGGTCGGACCGCGGGACCCACCCCTCGTCGCTTCGTGCCGGTGACGCCGGACCGGCGGACGCACCGCCCGCCCGCGCCCCGGCTACCGCTTGCGCTTGCGCTGCGCGCGAGCGGCGCGCCGGCGCTCTGCCCTGCTCGCGTCCGCGGACACCTCGAGGTCGGCGTCCTCGTCCACCTCGCGATGCGTCACGCCGCCGGCGCCGTCCACCGACGGCGCGGAGTACTCCAGCCGTTGCGGCCGTGCCGGGCCCAGGCCCTTCGCAAGGATCGACGGCATCCCCCCGCCGGCGGGCTCCTCCTCCGCGGCCGCCACCGGGGCAGGGGTCCGCTCCCGGGTCGCGCCGGACCCGGCCGGCGCGGGGGCCGGCTGGCGCGAGGACGACGACACCGCGGCCGCGATCCCCTGCGCAGCCTGACCGCCGGTGGCGAAGGTGACCGTCTCGACGGCCTCCTCGACCTCCTCCGACTGCGGCGGGGCCACCTGCACCTCGAGGTTGAACAGGTAGCCGACCGTCTCCTCCTTGATCCCGTCCATCATCGCGTTGAACAGGTCGAAGCCCTCGCGCTGGTACTCGATGAGCGGGTCGCGCTGCGCCATCGCGCGCAGCCCGATGCCGTCGCGCAGGTAGTCCATCTCGTACAGGTGCTCACGCCACTTCCGGTCCAGCACGGACAGGATCACGCGCCGCTCCAGCTCGCGCATGACCTCCGAGCCGAGCGTCTCCTCGCGCTTGTCGTACGCCTCGTGCGCGTCCTCCTTGAGCTCCTCGACCAGGAACTCGGTCGTGAGGCCGTGGCGGTCGCCGCCGGAGCGCTCCTCCATCTCCTCGATCGTGACGCCCACCGGGTAGAGCTGGCCCAGGGCGGTCCACAGCTGCTCGAGGTCCCAGTCCTCCGGGTAGCCCTCGGTGGTGGCGGTCCGTACGTAGCCCTCGACCGTGTCGTCGAGGAACGAGCGGACCTGCTCGTGGATGTCCGCCCCCTCGAGCACCTGGCGACGCTCGTCGTAGATCACCAGCCGCTGCCGGTTCAGGACGTCGTCGTACTTCAGCACGTCCTTGCGGATCTCGAAGTTCTGCGCCTCCACCTGGGACTGCGCCGACTTGATGGCATTGGTGACCATCTTCGCCTCGATCGGCACGTCGTCCGGCACGTTGAAGCGACGCAGGAACGCATCGACCAGGTCGGCCTTGAACAGCCGCATCAGGTCGTCCTCGAGCGACAGGTAGAACCGGGTCTCGCCCGGGTCACCCTGCCGGCCGGAACGCCCGCGCAGCTGGTTGTCGATCCGGCGCGACTCGTGCCGCTCGGTCCCCAGCACGTATAGGCCGCCCAGCTCGGTGACCTCCTCGTGCTCCGCAGCGACCGACTTGCGCGCCTTCTCCAGCGCGTCCGGCCACGCCGCCTCGTACTCCTCCGGCTCCTCCACCGGCGAGAGCCCACGCTGGGCCAGCTCTGCCGCGGCCATGAACTCCGGGTTGCCGCCGAGCATGATGTCGGTGCCGCGGCCGGCCATGTTGGTCGCTACCGTCACCGCGCCCTTGCGCCCGGCCTGCGCCACGATCGCGGCCTCGCGCTCGTGGTGCTTGGCGTTGAGCACCTCGTGCGGCACGCCGCGCTTGCGCAGCAGCGCCGACAGGTGCTCGCTCTTCTCCACGCTGGTCGTGCCGACCAGCACCGGCTGGCCCTTCTCGTTGCGCTCGACCAGGTCCTCGACCACCGCGTTGAACTTGGCCTCCTCGAGCCGGTAGATCAGGTCCGGCTCGTCCGCGCGCTGCATCGGCTTGTTGGTGGGGATCGGCACCACGCCGAGCTTGTAGATCTGGGAGAACTCGGCGGCCTCGGTCATGGCCGTACCGGTCATCCCGCTGAGCTTGTCGTACAGGCGGAAGAAGTTCTGCAGCGTGATCGTGGCCAGGGTCTGGTTCTCGGCCTTGATCTCGACGGTCTCCTTCGCCTCGATCGCCTGGTGCAGGCCCTCGTTGTAGCGGCGGCCGTGCAGGATGCGGCCGGTGTGCTCGTCGACGATGAGCACCTCGCCGTTCATGATCACGTAGTCCTTGTCCCGCTTGAACAGCTCCTTGGCGCGGATCGCGTTGTTCAGGAAGCCGACGAGCGGGGTGTTGACCGTGTCGTAGAGGTTGTCGATGCCGAGCTGGTCCTCGACCTTGTCGATCGCGGACTCCAGCACACCGATGGTGCGCTTCTTCTCGTCCACCTCGTAGTCGGTGTCGCGCTTGAGGATGCGCGCGATGCGGGCGAACTCGGAGTACCACTTGGTCGCCTGGTCGGCGGGGCCGCTGATGATCAGCGGCGTACGGGCCTCGTCGATGAGGATCGAGTCGACCTCGTCCACGATGGCGAAGTTGTGCCCGCGCTGCACCATCTCGTCGCGCGACCAGGCCATGTTGTCGCGCAGGTAGTCGAAGCCGAACTCGTTGTTGGTGCCGTACGTGATGTCGGCGGCGTAGGCCTTGCGCCGCTCCGCCGGGCTCATCTGGGCCAGGATGCAGCCGACCTCCAGCCCCAGGAACCGGTGCACCCGGCCCATCCACTCGGAGTCGCGCTCGGCCAGGTAGTCGTTGACCGTGACCACGTGCACGCCGTCGCCGGACAGCGCGTTGAGGTACGCCGGCAGGGTCGACACCAGCGTCTTGCCCTCACCGGTCTTCATCTCGGCGATGTTGCCGAGGTGCAGCGCGGCGCCGCCCATCACCTGCACGTCGTAGTGCCGCTGGCCCAGGGTGCGCTTCGCCGCCTCGCGCACGGTGGCGAACGCCTCCGGCAGCAGGTCGTCGAGGGTCTCGCCGGCCTGGTAGCGGGAGCGGTACTCGTCGGTCAGCGCCCGCAGCTCGTCGTCGCTGAGGTGGACGAAGTCCTCCTCGATCGCGTTCACCTGGGCTGCGATGGACTCCAGCTTGCGCAGCGTCTTGCCCTCACCCGCGCGCAGGATCTTGTCGAGGATGCCCAAGGCGTCGGCCTCTTCCGTCGTGTCCGGCTGGCGCGGCGGGCCCGGACCGGGGCACGCCACAGCGCGGCGGGTCACCCGCCGCCCGGCCATGGTAGTCGGGCAGCCGCCGGTGGCCCCATTCGTGCGAGCGGCGCGGACCCGCACCGGCCGTCCACGACACCGCACCACCCGGGCAAACCGCTCGCCGCCGAGCCCCTGTCTGGGCTGGGATGGCACCCGTGAGCGAGTCGTCCCTACCGCCCGGCTGGCAGGACCCCGCCGGACCGCCCGTCCTCAGCGACGGCGTCGTCACGCTGCGGCCGCCTACCGCGGACGACGTTCCGGCCATCGTCCGGCACTGCCGCGACCCGGAGATGGTCCGGTGGACGACGGTCCCGCACCCGTACGGCGAGGCCGACGCCCACGACTTCCTCCGGCACAGCCGGGACAGCTGGGCGGACCACACCGGGGCGGTGTGGTCGGTGGCGGACGCCGCCGACGACTCCTACTGCGGCGGCATCGACCTGCGCTACGACGGCGCCGGCGGGGCCGAGGTGGGGTACGGGGTGGCCGCGTGGGCCCGGGGCCACGGGGTGGCCCGCCGGGCGCTGGCCCTCGCCTGCGGTTGGGGGTTCGAGCACGGTGGCTGCGAGGTCGTCCTGTGGTGGGCGTTCGCCGGCAACGAGGCATCCCGCCGGACCGCCCGCGCGGCGGGCTTCCGGGTGCTGGACCGGACCGTCCCGCTGGCCCTGCCCCAGCGGGGCGAGCGGCGCGACGGGTGGCTCGGCACGCTGGTGCCCTCCGGACTGGTCCGGCCGTGACCGCACCGGTGGAGCTGACGGCCGACGAGGCCCGCCGGGTCGCGCTGTGGGCGCAGGGCCTGCTGGGGTCCGGCTACCCGGTGACTCCCGCCACTGCCGAGCGACGCGGCGGCCGCGCGAGGGTGGCGGCCGTCCGCGAGGTGCTGCACCACCTCGGCGCGGTGCAGCTGGACACCATCTCGGTGCTGGCGCGCTCGCACGAGTTGGTGGCCTATGCCCGGCTCGGCCCGGTGGGCCGCGACGCGGTCGAGGAGGCGCTGTGGGGCGCGCGGGCCCCGCGGGGGGACGCCACCACGTTCGAGTACTGGTCCCACGCCGCATGCGTCCTCCCGGTGGAGGAGTGGCCGTGGTTCGCGTTCCGGCGCAGGTACTTCCGGCGCCGAGGACTGCGCTGGCACGACGTACCGGCGGGAGTCGAGGACCAGGTGCTGGAGCGGCTGCGCACCGACGGCCCGCTGACGGCGACCGAGCTCGGCGGGGCCAAGCGCGGTGGCGAGTGGTGGGACTGGTCGGAGACCAAGGTCGCGGTGGAGTGGCTGCTGGACACCGGTCGGGTCGTCTGCGCGCGCCGGGTGGGCTGGCGGCGCGTGTACGACCTGCCGGAGCGGGCGCTGCCCCCGGAGGTCCTCACCGGACCGGGGTGGACGGAGGAGGACGGGGTCGCCGGACCGCCGGACGAGGAGTGCCTGCGCCGCCTGGTCGGGCTGTCCGGCGTCGCCCTCGGGGTGGGGACCGCGGCCGACCTGGCCGACGTGCACCGGCTCCAGGTCGCCGACGTGCGCCGGCACGCGGTCGACGCCGGGCTGGTGCCGGTGCGGGTCGCCGGCTCGGGGTCGCCCGCGTGGGCCGACCCGGCCGCGCTGGCCTGGCTGTCGGGCGGCGGCCGCGGTCGGCACCGGACCACGCTGCTGTCGCCGTTCGACTCCCTGGTCTGGCACCGGGCCCGGACGGCCCGCATCTTCGGCATGGAGCACCGGCTGGAGGCCTACACCCCCGCGCCGAAGCGGCTGCACGGCTACTTCGCGATGCCGGTCCTGCACCGGGGTCGACTGGTGGCGCGGGTGGACCCGGCGCGAGCGACCCTGGGCTCCGGCCGCGACCGGACCGCGGTGCTGCGCGCGACCCGGGTGACCCTCGAGACCGGCCGGTCGGGGGCACCGGTGCCGGGCGCGGTCGAGGGGACCACGGCGGCGCTGGCCGAGGCGGCGCGCTGGGTCGGCTGCGCGGAGGTGACCGTGGACGAGGTCCGCCCGGCGTCGGCGCGCGCCGCCCTGGTGGCCGCGGCGGGGGCCGCGCTCGCGGGAGGGTGACCGATGCACCGGGAGCCGGACACCTCCGCGCGGTGCCCGCGTCAGCCGATGTCGAGCAGGCCGGACCGCACGGCCCGGATCACGGCCTCCGTGCGGGAGTGCACCTGCAGCTTCTCGTGGATGCTGCTCACGTGGTTCTTCACCGTGTTCTCGCTGATGTAGAGGCGGTCGGCGATGGCCCGGTTGTTCAACCCCTGCGCCACTAGCCGGAGCACCTCCAGCTCCCGCCGGGTCAGCCGTCCGGGGGTCGAGTCCAGCCCGTCAGCGCGCCGTACGAGCAGCGCGAACTCGTCCAGCAGCTGGGCCGTCATGTCCGGCGAGAGCAGCGTGCGGCCGTCGGCCACGGTGCTGATCGCGGCCACCAGGTCCGCGGCGGTAGCGGTGCGGGACAGCACGCCGGTGGCTCCCGCCCGGACCAGTCCCGCCAGCTCGGCGGCCGCCGCGACGTCGTCCACGATGACGACCACCCGGGCTGAGGGGTGGCGCAGCCGTACCTCGGTGCACAGGTCGGACCCCGCCCCGTCGAGCCGGCCATCCATGACGACGACGTCGGGCCGGGCCCGGTCCGCGAGGTCCTTCAGCGCGTCACCGTCCCCACCCTCGCCCACCAGGACGATCCCGGCCGTCTCCGCGAGGACCTGCGCCACCCCGCGCCGGAACAGCGGCGCAGGGTCCACCAGCACCACCCGGACGTCGGGCGACCGACGCCCCCCGGGCGGCGTCGACGCCGCCACGGGTCCGGCAGCCGACCGGCTCAGGCCTCGACCGCCGCGTCCTCCGGCTGCAGCCGGATCAGGCCGTAGTCGTACCCCCGCCGGCGGTAGACCACGCTGGGCATCCCCGAGTCGGCGTCGCTGAACAGGTAGAAGTCGTGGCCGATGAGCTCCATCTCGTGGAGTGCCTGCTCGACCGTCATCGGGGCCGACGCGTGCGACTTCTCGCGCACCACGACCGGGCCCTCGGCGTAGACCACGCCGGCTGGCAGCGGCTCGACCTCGTCGGCCTCCTCGACGACGGCGACGGCGGCCGGCGCGGCAGCAACGACCATGTCCCCCAACGACTCTCCCAGGGACCCGTTGGCGCGGCGGCCGGCGCGGCGCTTGTCGGCCGCGCGGCGCAGCCGCTCCTCCAGACGCCCGTAGGCGGCGTCGAGGGCGGCGTACTTGTCCTGCGCCGCAGCCTCCGCACGGATCACCGGGCCCTTGCCGCGACACGTCAGCTCGACCTCGAACGCCCGGTCCGCGAGCCGCGGGTTGCTCTCCTTCGACACCTCCACGTCGATCAAGCTGAGCGTCACGCCGAAGCGGTCGATGCGCGCGAGCTTCTCCTCGACGTGCTCACGGAAGCGCTGGGAAAGGTCGAGGTTGCGACCCCTCACGACGACGTCCACGGTGTCCTCCTGCCGGTCTGAGTACGACGACCCGCGTCGTACGACGGCTGCACGAGCACCCGGAAGGTGCTGCTTCCACGCTATCCCTCCGCGGCCGACGACGGAGCCCCAGCGACGAGGTCACCGCCGCGTGCTGGGCGCCACCGGCGCCGGGGGGCGGCGACCGCGGCCACCGCCGCGACGGGGACGCCGGCCGCGGTGAGTGCCCGCACCGCCTCGCGGGCGGTGGCCCCGGTGGTCACCAGGTCGTCCACGACCAGGACCAGGGGGGCGGCGTCCGGGGCCTCCCGGACCGCGGCCGCCAGGCGCGCCGCCGGACGGCGCGGGCCGAACGCCCCGGCGAGGTTGTCGCGGCGTTCGGTGGCCGACAGGCCGGCCTGGTCCCGACGCCGTCCCCGCGGCCGAAGCGCCCGGACGACACGCGCGTCGAGGCCCTCCGTCCGCAGGACCCGGGCCGCGGAGCGGGCCATCAGCAGCACCGAGTCGTCGCCGCGCTCCGCGATCGCCCGGCGGGACGTGGGCACCGGCACCAGCACCACCCGCCGCGGGCTCGGCACGTCACGCCCGGGGCCCCGGCCTCCCGGGGCACCCGCGACGGCGGACCGGACCGCGGCGCCGAGGGCCCGTCCCAGCGTCCCGGTGAGCGGACGCTCGCCGCGCTCCTTGTGCGCGATCACGGCGGCCCGTACCCCGCCGCGGTAGACCGCGGCGACGTGCACCGGGGGCAGCCCGGGCGGGCACGGGTCGGGGTCCTGGCGCCGGCCGGGTCCCTCCCACCCCCGTCGGCACGGCGCGCAGGCGGACCGGCCCGGCACGCCGCACCCGACGCAGACGCGCGGCAGCACCAGGTCGACGGCGGCCTCGACGAGGTCGCGCAGCGCCGCGACCCACGAAGGCGGCCCGGGACGGGTCCTGCGGTTCGACACGGGGGCACTCTCCCGGGCCGCTGGCGGTGGTGCCTCGTACGTCTGCGCCCCTGGGGACGGGCGTCGCGATCCCCCCCGCCTGGGGACGCCCGCACCCGGTCGCCCGGTGGCACGTTCGACCACGCCGCCGGCCGGCGGGCGTGGTCGAACGTGCCACCGGGGGGATGCGAGGGGCGGGAGGGGCGGGAGGGACGGGGCGGGCGTGGGGCGTCAGCCGGGGTAGACCGGCGCGGTGCCCTGGGTGCGCGGCCGCCACAGCCCCGACGACGACTGGTAGACGCGGCCGTCCCCGGCGCCCACGAGCAGCGGCTGCGCCGGTGCCGCGGCGACGTACCGGGGGTCCTCCGGCGCGCCGAGGGCGCGCAGCGTGCCCCGCGCGACGTCGACCAGGAAGACCTGGGTCGGCCCGGCCCCGTCGGAGGCCAGCACGGCCAGCGTCTCCGGCCCCTCCCACACCACGTCGTCCACCTCGGACAGCCGGGTCTCCACCCGCTGCGGTCCGGCGATGCGGACGTCCTCGCCCCGGCGCTCGATCCGCGCCACCTGCAGCAGGGTCCGGGTCCCGCGCCGCAGCACCAGCGCGGCCCGGGTGCCGTCCCGGGACAGCGCCAGGTCCAGCACGGTCGCGTCGTCCGGCAGGCCGTCGACGGCGACCGGGGTCACGGTGCCGTCGGCGGCGATCCGCTGCACGGTGCCGGTGCCGTCCACGGTCCACGCGGTCGCGGTGCGGTCCAGCGCGGGGGCGGACAGCCCCTCGGACACCAGCCGCTCCGTCAGGGCCGCCCCGGGCTCGACCTCCCCGGTGTACAGCCGGGCCCCGTCCGGCGACACGGCGGCCAGCGCGGTCCCGTCCGCGGACAGCGCCACCGTGCCCAGCGGCGGGTCGCCCTCCCCCGCGGCCCCGGCCACCGGCTGCGGGCCGGTGGTCCCCAGCCGCAGCAGGGCCTGGTCGCGGACGACGTACGGCGTGGTCCCCGGCGCGAGGCCCGCGGGATCGACGTTCGGCCAGGAGTCCCGCGGCTGCGGGGAGGTCGCGCCGGGGACGACGTACGGCTGGCCCGAGACGGTGAGGTCCACGGCGGTCACGTCGGGCAGCTGCTTCAGCGTCCAGACCAGCTGGGCGGACAGCGCGCGCCGGGTGGTGTCGTCGGCCCCCAGGGCGGGCGCGGTGAGGTCGACGCGGGCGATGCCGTTCTCGATCGGCACCGCCTCCAGCGCCAGCTCGGTGCCGTCGGGTACGGCGGTGCGCACCGCCGGCGCCAGCCAGCGGGTCGGACCGGACAGGACGGCGGCCGCCAGCGTCGTCGCCAGGCCGGGCCCGATCACGGGGATGGTGCGCGGGTCCGGGACCAGGATCGAGAACGCCGGGTCGAAGAAGTACACGTCGTACGTCCGGAACGCCCGCTCGACGTCCGAGCGGGACAGCACCAGGCCCGGCGGGAGCGCGGTGATGCGCCACTCGCCGTCCACCTGCGCCAGCACCAGCTCCTCGGACAGCTCCCGTCCGGGCGGGGCGACCTCGAACCGCCCGTCGGCCGAGATCGTCCCCACCAGGCCGCCGGTGGCCGACACCCGGCCGGTCTCGGTCTCCTCCAGCGTGAGCCCCGGGCTGTCGTACACGCGGACGCCGGCGGAGGGTCCCAGGCCGGGCGGATCGGGGGCGCGAGGTACTCCCGGGCCACCGCGTGGTCGCCGTCGAAGGAGGCCGAGGCCTCCAGGAACCCCTCGACCACCTGCGTCGGCGTCATCCCCGGCCGGGGCGGCCGCGCGATCACCCGGATGAACTGGTCCTCCGGGTCCAGGCCGATCTGGGGGCCCTGCTCGATCGGCCCGCTGGTCGGGATCGAGGAGCACCCGGCAAGAAGCGTCGCCACGGCGACCACGACGGCCAGCACCGCCGCGAGCGGTCGCCGCGGACGGTTGCGGCTCACGGCTGCCCACCCCGTCCGACTCGGCCGGCGCGCCGCCGGCGTACGGGGCGGCCACCCCGACCGGGGGCTCCGCCGGCGCGTCCGACGGCTCCAGCGGGATCGGGGACTCGATCAGGTCGTCGCCCGCGTGCCGGGGCAGCGTGAGCCGGAAGTGCGACCCGGCGCCCGGCGACCCCCAGGCCTGCAGCCACCCACCGTGCAGGTGCGCGTCCTCCAGCGAGATCGCCAGCCCCAGGCCGGTGCCCCCCGTCGTACGGGCCCGGGCGGGGTCGGCACGCCAGAACCGGTTGAAGACCAGCGACGACTCCCCCGGGCGCAGCCCCACGCCGTGGTCGCGCACGCCCACCGCGACCGCGCCGTCGTCCTGGGCCACGGTCACGACGACCGGCCGGCCCTCACCGTGCTCGATCGCGTTGACCACGAGGTTGCGCAGCACCCGGTCGATGCGGCGCGAGTCGACCTCGGCCGAGCACGGCTCGTCCGGCATCTGCAGCACCAGCTCGGACCCCTTGCGGTCCGCCAGCGGCAGCGCGCTCTCGACCGCCCGCCGGGTGATGACCCGCAGGTCGGCGGGCTCCACCTCCAGGACCGCGGCCCCGGCGTCGTACCGGGAGATCTCCAGCAGGTCGGCGAGCAGCGCCTCGAACCGGTCGAGCTGGTTCTGCAGCAGCTCGGCGGAGCGCGCGGTCGCGGCGTCGAACTCGTCGCGCTGCTCGAACAGCACGTCGGCCGCCATCCGGATCGTGGTGAGCGGGGTGCGCAGCTCGTGCGAGACGTCGGACACGAAGATCTGCTGGACCCGGGACAGCTCCTCCAGCCGGTGGATCTGGTCCTCCAGGCTGGCGGCCATGTCGTTGAACGACCGGGCCAGCCGGGCCAGGTCGTCCTCGCCGCGCACCGACATCCGCTCCGACAGGTGGCCGTCGGACAGCCGGCCTGCGGTCGCGGCGGCCTGGCGGACCGGCGTCACGACCTGGCGGGTGACCAGGGCGGCGAGCGCGCCGAGGCCGATCACGAGGAGCACGGCGGTGAGCAGCACGGTGGACCGGACCAGGTCCAGCGTGGCCTGCTCCTGGCCCAGCGGGAACAGGTAGTACAGCTCGTACGGGCCGGCCGTCGGCACGGTGAGCGGCGCGCCGACGACCAGGCCGGGCACGGACCGGCCGTCGAGGTAGCGGATCTCGGTGTAGGTCCAGGACTGGCGCTGCGAGGTCAGGACGGCGGTGCGCAGGTCGCGCGGGACGCTGGCCTCGGACACCAGGTTGGTGCCCCGCTCGGGCGCGTCGATGACGCCGCCCGGGGCCGACGACAGCAGCAGCACCTCGAAGATCCCCGGCGAGCCGGCCCGGGCGGCCAGCTGCCCGATCACGGTGTCGACCAGCCGGGAGGGGGTCGGGGTGGACGGACCGGTGTCGGCCGCGGCCAGCAGCTGCTGCGCCTCGGACAGGCCGGCCGTCGCCTCGCCGACCGACGACACCTCCTTGGCCTCCACCAGGCCGGAGGTGACACGGGACATCAGCAGCAGGCCGAGCAGGCCGACGACGACGACGGACAGCAGCAGCGACGTGGTGACGACCCGCAACTGCAACGACTGGCGCCAGGCGGACCGCACCCGGCGGGCGGCCGCGACGACGCCCCGCCCACCGGTGCGCGTCGCGGCCTCCGTCACGGCGGTCCCGCCTTGTAGCCGACGCCGCGGACCGTGACCACGATCTCGGGCCGCTCCGGGTCGCGCTCGATCTTCGCCCGCAGCCGCTGCACGTGCACGTTGACCAGGCGGGTGTCGGCGGCGTGCCGGTAGCCCCAGACCTCCTGCAGCAGCGCCTCGCGGCTGAACACCTGCCAGGGCTTGCGGGCCAGGCAGACCAGCAGGTCGAACTCCAGCGGCGTCAGCGCGATCGGCTGGCCGTCGCGACGCACCACGTGGCCGGCGACGTCGATCGCGAGGTCGCCGATCTCCAGCTGCTCGGGCCGCGGCTCCTCGGTGCGGCGCAGCCGGGTCCGGATCCGGGCCACCAGCTCCTTGGGCTTGAAGGGCTTGACGATGTAGTCGTCCGCGCCGGACTCCAGTCCCACCACGACGTCGACGGTGTCGCTCTTGGCGGTGAGCATGACGATGGGCACGCCGGACTCGGCCCGGATCGCGCGGCACACGTCGATGCCGTCGCGGCCGGGGAGCATCAGGTCCAGCAGCACCAGGTCGGGCTTGGCGTCGCGGAACGCCTGCACCGCGGTCTCCCCGTCGGCGCAGAACACGGGGTCGAACCCCTCGCCGCGCAGCACGATGCCGAGCATCTCCGCCAGTGCGGTGTCGTCGTCGACGACCAGGACGCGGCCCTTCACGGGAGCCATGGTGGCATCCCAGCGGCGGCCGAGGAGGGTCTGCGTGCCTACGGCGTGCCCGAGGACCGGGTTCATGCCCCCTGCGACGGACCCGTCGCGCACCCGGTTCCGCGTGGCACGATGACGATCCGGACACGCCACGAGCTCGATCCGCACACCGCGACCGGGACCGGACCCGGCGCCGTCCCGAGGGGAGGACCGACGTGACCGATCCGGTTCCCGACGGCGCCCAGCCCCCGGACGGCGCTCGCCCGGACGGCGTCCGCCCCGAAGGCTGGTCCCCGCAGCAGCCGCCCCCGTGGGCCGCGCCGGGCGGGTACGCAGGTTCCGGCTGGGGCGCGCCACCCCCGCCCATGACTCCCCCCGCCGGTGCCGCGCCGGGGTACGGCCCGCCGCCGGGGAACGGGCCGACACCGGGGTACCCGCCGCCGCAATCGCCGTACGGGGCACCCGGGGCGCCGCAGCCGCCGGGCCAGCCGCAGGGGACCTGGCAGCCTCAGGGGCCCTGGCAGCCGGCCGGCGGCGCGGGGTGGGTGCCCGCTGCGGCGCCCAAGCCCGGCGTCATCCCGCTGCGGCCGCTCGGCCTCGGCGAGCTGCTCGACGGCGCGGTCAGCTACATCCGGCAGAACCCGCGACCGGTCCTGGGCTGGGCCGCTGTCCTGTCCGTCATCTCCGCGCTGGTGCAGTTCTTCGTGCTGCTCGCCACCCTGCAGAGCGTCCAGAGCGCGGCCAGCGGGGCGAGCAGCGACGTCTTCGGTGACGTGGCCGGCGACGCGCTGCTGGGGACGACGCTGGCGTCCAACGCCGCCAGCGTGGTGTCCCTGGTCGTGTCCGTCGTGGTCCAGATCATCGCGACCGGGATCTTCACGATCCTGATCGGCGGCGCGGTCCTCGGCGTCCGGTTCGGCGGCGGGGAGGCCTGGCGCCGGACCAAGCCGTTCCTGTGGCGCCTGGTCGGCCTGACGCTGCTGACGACCCTGGCCACCCTCGCCCTGCTGGTCGGCGGGATCGTCCTGGGCGTCCTGCTCGGGCTGGCGCTGGGGCCGGTGGGCATCCTCGTCGGAGTCCTGGTCGGCCTGGCGGGCCTGGCGGCCTTCGTCTGGCTGACGATCGCGCTGCTGCTCGCACCGCCCGCGCTGGTGCTCGAGCGGCTGCCGGTGCTGGCCTCGTGGCGCCGCTCGCTGGCGCTGGCTCGCGGCTCGTGGTGGCGGCTGTTCGGGATCTGGCTGCTCACCCAGGTGATCGCCTCGCTCGTGGCCTCGGTGCTGGTGGTGCCGCTCGCCCTGGTCGGGTCGGTGGCGTCGGTCGCCGTGGGAGACCCCGAGGCGCTGCCGTGGCCGCTGCTGGTCACCACCGCGCTGGGCCAGCTGGTCGCCGGGATCGTGACCCTGCCGTTCGTCGCCGGCGTGACCGCCCTGCTGTACGTGGACCGCCGGATCCGCCGGGAGGCGCTGGACCTGCGGCTGGCCCACCCGGTGCCCGGCGACCTCGGCGGCACTGCGGCCTCCGGGGACGTGCTGGACGCCTACCTCGAGCCCGGACCCCCGACCCCGGCCGCGGGCGGCTCCCCGCCCGGCCCGTACCCGCCCGGCCCGTACCCGCCCGGCCCGTACCCGCCCGGCCCGTACCCGCCCGGCCCGTACCCGCCCGCCGGGCCGACGCCCCCGGGGCCCTACCCGCCCGGGCGGTGGTGACGGGGTGCTCCCGCTGGACGTCCCGATCGACCTCGGCCGGGAGCAGGCCGCCGCGCTGCTGCGCGATGAGCTGGCCCAGCCGGTGTACGCGCAGGCCCAGCCGCCGCTGGCCCAGCGCGTGGTGCAGTGGCTGCTCGAGCAGGCGCAGGAGGCGCTGGAACGCGTCGTCGAGGCGGCACCCGGCGGCTGGTTCGGGGTCGTCGGCCTGGTGCTGCTCGTCGCCCTGGCCGTGGTCGCGATCCGCTGGCGGGTCGGCGCGCTGGGCCACGCGGAGCGGGCCGACCGCCTGCTGTTCGTCGGGACCGAGCTGACGGCCGCGGAGCACCGCCGGCGCGCCGAGTCCGCGGCGGCCGCGGGGGCGTACGCCGATGCGGTTCGGGAACGGCTGCGGGCGCTGGTCCGCGACCTCGAGGAGCGCGGCGTGCTCGACCCCCGGCCCGGCCGCACCGCCGACGAGGTCGCGCGGGAGGCCGCGCGGGCGCTGCCCGGGGAGGAGGCGGTGCTGCGCCGAGCGGTCCGCGTGTTCGACGACGTCTGGTACGGCGGCCGCCCGGCCGGGCCGGCCGAGTACCGCGTGCTCGCCGAGGCCGACGACCGCGCCCACGCCGCCGCACCCCGGCGCCGCGCGACCTCCGGGCTGCCCGGGTGAGCGCCCCCGCCCGCGGGACCGTCGCCGTCAGCCCGGCCGAGTCCGGCGCGACGGTGCTCGACCCGACCGTGCGCACCCGGGTCCGGCGCAACCGGACCGCCGTCGCCGTGGTCGCCCTGCTGCTCCTGACCGCGGCACTGCTGGCCTGGGCATCGGGGTCGCAGCGGCGCGGCTACCTGGACCCCGAGGCCGCGGACCCGTCCGGGTCGCGGGCACTGGCCCAGGTCCTCGGCGGCCAGGGCGTCGACGTCGCGTCGGTACGGACCCTCGCCGACGCCGAGGAGGCCGTGGCGGGAGCTGACGGCGGACCGGCGGCGACCACCCTCCTGGTCACCGGCACCGATCTGCTGAGCCTGCGCATGGTCGACCGGCTCACCGCGCTGCGGCCGGCCAGCCTGGTCCTCGTCCGGCCCGACGAGGTGGCCCTGGAGCGGCTGGTCGCCGACGTCACTTCGACGGGCGACTCCGCGGTGGAGGTCCGGGTTCCCGGCTGCCTGGACCCGGTGGCGGTGCGCGCGGACGCGGCGCTCACCGGAGGCGGCACCTACACCGGGCCGCAAGGCTCGGTCGCGTGCTATCCCGCGGACGGCGGTGCGACGGTGCTCCGGGTGCCCGGCACGGACGGCCGCCCGGCCGTCACCGTGCTCGGCTCGGGGGACGCGATGACCAACGACCGGGTCGCCGACGAGGGCAACGCGGCGTTGATGCTCGGGCTGCTCGGCGAGCACCCGGTCCTGGTCTGGTACCGCCCCTCGCTCACCGACGCGGCGCTGTCGGAGGAGGACCTGGGCACCCCGCTGTCGGACCTGGTGCCCGGCTGGGTGCCCTTCCTGGTGGCGCAGCTGCTCGTGGCCGGCTTGGTCGCCGCGGTGTGGCGGTCCCGCCGGCTGGGTCCGGTCACGACCGAGCCGCTGCCGGTGGTGGTCCGCGCCGCGGAGGCGCACGAGGGCCGGGCCCGGCTGTACCGCCGCGCCCGCGCGCGCGACCGCGCCGCCGATGCCCTGCGCGACCGCGCCCGCGCCGGGCTGGCTCGCGACCTCGGGCTCCCCCGCGGCGCGAACGCCGAGTCGGTGGTGGCCGCGGCGGCCGCGCGGTCCGGCCGTGCCCCCGCCGACGTGGCCGCCCTGCTGCTCGGCGCCGCACCGCCCGACGACGCCGCCCTGGTGCGGCTGGCCGACGACCTCGACGCCCTGACCCGGGAGGTACGCCGCTCATGACCGACCCCGTCGCCCCGCCGCCCGCAGCCCCTCCGCCCGCGGCCGCGCCCCCGGCGGACCCGGGGACCGGCGACCCGCGGGCCGCGCTGCACGCCGTCCGGACCGAGGTCGCCAAGGCGGTCGTCGGCCAGGACGCCGCGGTGACCGGGCTCGTCATCGCGCTGCTGTGCCGCGGGCACGTCCTGCTCGAGGGGGTCCCGGGCACCGCCAAGACGCTCCTGGTCCGCGCGATGGCCGCGGCGCTGACGCTGGAGACCCGGCGGGTCCAGTTCACCCCCGACCTGATGCCCGGCGACGTCACCGGGTCGCTGGTGTACGACGCCCGGACCGCCGAGTTCTCGTTCAAGCCCGGCCCGGTGTTCACCAACCTGCTGCTCGCCGACGAGATCAACCGGACCCCGCCGAAGACGCAGGCCTCGCTGCTGGAGGCCATGGAGGAGCGGCAGGTGTCGGTGGAGGGGGTGCCCCGCCCGCTGCCCGACCCGTTCGTCGTCGCGGCCACCCAGAACCCGGTGGAGTACGAGGGCACCTACCCGCTGCCGGAGGCGCAGCTGGACCGATTCCTGCTCAAGCTGACGGTGCCGCTGCCCGCGCGCGAGGACGAGGTCGGGATCGTGCAGCGGCACGCGTCCGGCTTCGACCCGCGCGACCTGGCCGCGGCCGGGCTGCGCCCCGTGGCCGGCGCCGCCGAGCTGGCGGCGGGACGGGCGGCCGTCGCGCGCGTCCAGGTGGCCCCCCAGGTCGTGGGCTACGTGGTCGACGTCGTCCGCGCCACCCGGCAGTCGCCGTCGCTGCAGCTGGGCGTCTCCCCCCGCGGCGCGGTCGCCCTGCTGGCCGCGTCCCGGGCCTGGGCGTGGCTGTCCGGGCGCGACTACGTGACCCCCGACGACGTGCAGGCGCTGGCCCGCCCGGCGCTGCGGCACCGGGTCCAGCTGCGCCCCGAGGCGGAGCTGGAGGGCGTCACCGCCGACGGCGTGCTCGACGGCGTCCTGGCCAGCGTCCCGGTCCCGCGCTGACACCGTGCTCGTCACCGGACGGCTGGTCCTCGCCTTCGCGGTCGCCGCGATCGTGGTGGCCGTCGCCGCCCCCTCAGTCACCGGGATGGTCGTCGTCAACTCGATCCTGCTCGCCGTGGCCGCCGTGGACGCGGCGCTGGCCGGCAGCCCCCGGCGGCTGTCGCTGCGCCGGTCCGGCGACACCACCGTCCGCCTCGGCGAGGCAGCGCGGGTCACCCTGACCGCCACCAACGACTGTCGCCGGCGGGTCCGCGGGGTGCTCCGCGACGCCTGGGTGCCGTCCGCGGGCGCCGCCGTCACCCGGCATCGACTCGACCTGGCCCCCGGTGCCACCGCGCGCATCACCACCGAGCTGGTCCCGACCCGCCGGGGCGACCGCCCCGCCGACCGCGTCACCGTGCGCTGCCTGGGCCCGCTCGGACTCGCCGGGCGCCAGGCGTCGTATGCCGTGCCCTGGTCCGTACGCACCCTGCCGCCGTTCACGTCCCGCAAGCACCTGCCGTCGCGGCTGGCCCGGCTGCGCGAGCTGGACGGGCGCACCGCGGTGATGGTGCGCGGCCAGGGCACCGAGTTCGACTCGCTGCGCGAGTACGTCGTCGGCGACGACGTGCGCTCGATCGACTGGCGCGCCACCGCCCGGGCCGCGGACGTGATGGTGCGGACCTGGCGGCCCGAGCGGGACAGGCGGATCCTCGTCGTCCTCGACACCGGACGCACCTCGGCGGCGCGGCTGGGCTCCGGGGCGGGTTCGCAGACCCGGCTGGACGCGGAGATGGACGCTGCGCTGCTGCTCGCGGCGCTGGCCTCCCGGGCCGGGGACCGGGTCGACCTGCTCGCCTACGACCGGCAGGTCCGCGCCGACGTCCGCGGCGTCCCGGCGACCGAGCTGCTCCCCGCACTGGTGCAGGCGATGACCCCGCTGGAGCCGGAGCTGCTGGAGACCGACGCCCGCGGCCTGGTGGCCGCCGTGACCGGGCGGGTGCGGCAGCGCGCTCTCGTGGTCCTGCTCACCGCCCTGGAGCCGTCGGCGCTGGAGGAGGGTCTGTTGCCCGTGCTGCCGGCCCTGACCGCGCGGCACCAGGTCGTCCTCGCCGCGGTGCGCGACCCGCGGCTGGACGAGATGGCCGCGCAGCGCGGCGACCTGGAGGCGGTCTACGAGGCGTCCGCCGCCGCGACCGCCCTGACGGCCCGCGATCGGGCCGAGCAGCTGCTGCGCCGGCTGGGGGTCGAGGTCGTGGACGCCGGGCCGGACGAGCTGGCGCCCCGGCTGGCCGACGCCTACCTCGCGCTGAAGGCCGCGGGCCGGTTGTGAGGCGGGCGGCTGCGGCAGCGGCGGCGCTGGTCATCAGCACGGCCGCGGTCTGCAGCTGCGGGCCGGGTCCGGGCCTGCCCGCGGACCTCGTGGCCCCGGGATCGCCCGGGGTCTCCACCGGCTACGAGATCCTCGAGCTGACCGACGCGGACCTGCAGCGGGAGCTCACGGTCTACAGGGACGCCGGGGCCCGCTGGCTGCGGGTCGACCTGGACTGGCCCGCGGTGGAGCCCAGCCCCGGAGCGTGGGCCTGGGATGCCCCGGACCGGGTGGTCACGGCCGCCCAGGAGGCGGGACTCGAGGTGCTCCTCGTCCCGACCAAGAGCCCCGACTGGGCGCGGGCACGGGGTCGGCCGCAGCCGGCCGCCTTCGCCCGGTTCATGGAGTCCGCCGTGCAGCGCTACGGCCCGCGCGGGGTCCGCGCCTGGGAGATCTGGAACGAGGAGAACACCAGCACCTTCTGGCAGTCACCGCCTGACCCGGCCCACTACGTGCGACTCCTCAGCGACGCCTACCGCATCGTCCACGCCGCCTATCCCGACGCGTGGGTGGTGTTCGGCGGCCTGGCGCCGGCGGTGGACGACCCGCAGGGGCGTTGGCTGTCGCCGACCACGTTCCTCCAGCGAGCGTATGCAGCCGGTGCCCAGGGTCGGTTCGACGCGATCGGGGTCCATCCCTACAGCTACCCGGCGACGCCGTCGCAGTCCGCACTCCCCGTCCGGCACGGGTACCGGGACCTCGAGGGGGTGCGACGTGCGCTCGACGACCACGGGGACCAGCAGGTCCCGGTATGGGTCACCGAGGTGGGGGCGCCGACCGGCTCGGCCCCGCGGGCCGTGTCCCCCGCGACCCAGGCACGGATCGTGACCGAAGCCTTCGAGTACGCCCGTTCCCACCCCGGCATGGGGCCGGTGTTCGTGTACTCCGGCCGTGACCGGGGGGTGGACCCCGGCGACCCCGAGCTCAACTTCGGCATGGTGGACCGGGACTTCCGACCCAAGCCGGCGCTCGAGGCCTTCCGGTCGCAGGCTGCCCGGGCGCCGCGACGGGCCCGCCGCGTCAGGCCGCGTACGGGGCGATGTCGGTCGCTGATGCGGAGCCCTCGACGTCCCCGGTGATGCCGGCCCGGTCGGCGCGGCGGCCGAGGACGACGACGTACGCCAGGAAGCCGGCCCAGGCCATGACCCCGACCACGATCCGGGCCGCCGTGGGCAGGCCGGACGGGGTGACGAACGCCTCGATCAGCCCGGACAGGAACAGCACCACGACCAGGCCGAGCGCGACCGTGACCGCGGCGCGGCCCTCCTGTGCCAGCGCCACCGACCTGGGCCGTGGACCGGGGTCGATGATCGTCCAGCCCAGCCGCATCCCCACCCCCGCGGCGACGAACACGGCGGTGAGCTCGAGCAGTCCGTGCGGCGTGATCAGTCCGAAGAACACGTCCCCGCGTCCGTTGGCGACCATCAGCCCGCCGACGATGCCGACGTTGAGGGCGTTCTGCCACAGCACCCACACCGCGGGCAGGACGAACAGCGCGCCCAGGATGAGGGCGGCCGCCGCGGCCCAGACGTTGTTGGTCCACACCCGGGCGGCGAACGACCCCGCAGGCGCGGAGGTGTAGTAGTCGGCGAACTCCTGGTCGACGAGCTGGCGCACCTCCTCCGGCGGCAGCAGCGCGGCCTGGACCTGGGGATCCCCGGCCACCCATGCCCCGACCGCGAGCGCCGCCAGGGTGAACCCCGCACCGGCCGCCAGCCACCACCAGCGGGCGCGGTAGACCGCGACCGGGAAGCCGACCGTGACGAACCGGGACACGTCCCGCCAGGCTGGGGTGTGCGCGCCCGCGACGGCCGCGCGGCCGCGCGCCACCGACTGGGACAGCCGGCCCACCAGCGCCGGGTCGGGAGACGACGAGCGGACCACCGACAGGTGCGTCGCGGTGCGCTGGTAGAGGTCGACCAGCTCGTCCGCCTCCGCGCCGGTGAGTCGCCGCCGCGACGTCAGGCGGTCCAGCCGGTCCCAGCTGGCCCGGTGGCGCGCGACGAACGCGTCGAGGTCCATCGCGCCCTCCCGTCCGTGCCGCGCCGCCCGCCTGCGGGGCTTAGCCTCGCATCCGTGAGCCCGCCCGCGCCCCCGGACGCCGACCTGGTCACGGGCGAGGCGGTCCCGCTGGAACTGCGCCTGGCCAAGCTGCCGTCGCGGATGCTCGCCCTCGCCGTCGACCTCAGCATCCAGATCGCGATCCTGGTCGCGGTGCTCGGCCTCGGGGGCTGGCTGGCGACCTCGGTGGACGAGGCCCTGGCGATCGCGGTCCTGCTCACGCTGTTCGTGCTGGTCATCGTGGGCCTGCCGACCGCGGTCGAGACGCTCTCGCACGGCCGGTCCCTGGGCAAGCTGATGATGGGGCTGCGGGTGGTCCGCGACGACGGCGGCCCGATCCGGTTCCGCCACTCGCTGGTGCGCGCGCTGTTCATGTTCTTCGTGGACCTGTGGGTCACGTCCGGTGCGGCGGGCCTCATCTCCAGCCTCGCCTCGCAGAAGGGCAAGCGGGTCGGCGACCACGCCGCGGGCACCGTGGTCGTCCGCGAGCGGGTCCCCGTCTCCGCCAGCGCGGCCGCGGCGCAGGTGTGGATGCCGCCACAGCTGGCCGGCTGGGCCGCCGGCGCCGACCTGGCCCGGCTGCCGGACGGGCTGGTGCTGCGGGTGCGGCAGTACCTGCTACGGGTCCGCCACCTCGACCCAGCAGTGCGGGCCCGGCTCGGCCCGCAGCTGGCCACCGAGGTCGCCGCGTACGTCGCCCCGCCGTCCCCGCCCGGCACCCCGGCCGAGGCCTATCTGGCCGCCGTGGTCGCCGAGCGCAGCCGGCGGGCCTGGTGGGCGCACGCCCGGGCCGCCGCTCCGGCCCCTGGCCCCGTCGCCCCGGCACCACGTTCCCCGGCACCACGTTCCCCTGTACCACGGTCCCCGGCACCGCCCCCGACCGCCGCTGCCGTCCCCGTGCCGCCGGCTCCCGCACCGCCGCCCGAATCGCCTCCCGCGACGGCACCCCCCGGCGGTGGTTTCGCCCCGCCCGCCTGACCGCCTCACGGCCCGCCGCGAGGTTCAAGCGGATCCGGGCGGATGCCGATGACGGGCGTATGAGCAGGCACGGGGCCCCGACCACCCACCGCCCGGTGCGCATCCACCACCGCCCGCGGCTGGAGACCTTCACCGAGCACGCGCTGGGAGCGCGCCCACCCACGCCCCACGACGCCGGTGCGGACGACGTCCGGCTCGCCGCCTTCGGGGCCTGGTTCGGCCGGCACGAGCGCGTCATGCGGCTGCTCGCCGTGGTCACCATGCTGTGGGGTGGCGCCTACCTGGTGTGGCGCATCGGCTGGAGCTGGGACGGCGCCCAGCCGGTCCTGTGGGTGCTGCTGCTGGCCTGCGAGCTGTTCGGCCTGTGGTCGCTGGGCATCCAGGCCTGGTTCTCCTGGCGGGTGACACCGACGACCCGGCCGTACCCGACCCCGGGCCGCAGCGTGGACATCTACGTGTGCACCTACAACGAGTCGGTCGAGGTCCTGACCGCGACCCTGCTCGGCTGCCGCGACGTGCGCTACCCGCACACCACCTACCTGCTCGACGACGGCCGGCGCCCGGCGATGCGGGACCTGGCCGATCGGCTCGGTGCCCGCTACCTCACCCGCGAGGACAACCGGCACGCGAAGGCCGGCAACATCAACGCCGCGCTCCCCCGCACCGACGGCGAGCTGGTGTTCATCCTCGACGCGGACCACGTCCCGATGCCGGACTCGCTGGACGCGCTGGTCGGGTACTTCGACGACCCGCAGCTGTGCCTGGTGCAGAGCCCGCACGACTTCTTCAACCAGGACTCCATCCAGCACTACGACGTCGGCCGGCACGAGCAGTCCGTCTTCTACCAGGTGGTACTGCCGGGCAAGGACCGCAACGGGTCCGCGTTCTGGTGCGGCTCCGCCACGCTGCTCAGGCGTGAGGCGCTGCTGTCCATCGACGGCGTCGCCACCGAGACCATCGCCGAGGACTTCCACACCACGATCCGGCTGCAGCGGCACGGATGGACCACCCGTTACCACGACGAGACGCTGGTCCAGGGACTGTCCCCGCACGACCTCGCCGCCTACCTGCTGCAGCGCGACCGCTGGGCGCGCGGCAACCTGGCCGTGTTCCGCACCCCCGAGAGCCCGTTCCGAGCCCGCGAGCTGCGTGCGTCGCAACGGCTGTCGTACTTCTCCAGCCTGACCGCCTACCTCGCCGGCCCGGTCCGGCTCCTCCTGCTCGGCATCCTGGCGACGATCCTGTGGACCGGGTGGCTCCCGCTGTCGATGGACCCGTGGGCGCTGGCACTGCTGTGGGCGCCGTGGGTGCTGCTCAGCCTGCTCGCCGGCGCCGCCCTGTCGCGCGGCTGGATGCGGATCGCCGAGGCCGTCCACTTCGAGCAGCTCACCGGGTGGATCTACCTCAAGGCCACGCGCAGCATCGTCCGTCCGACGAAGACGGCGTTCAAGGTCACCCCGAAGGAAGGCATCGACCCCGGCGGCCTGCACGCCGTACGGCTGCTCGTCCCGCTCGGCGTGCTCGCCGCGCTCATCGCGGTCGGCTCGATCCTGCGCATCGCGATCCTGGCCGGCGCGGCGATCCCGCTGCCGACCCTGCCGGGGCTCGCGCTGTGGCTGGTGCCCCTGCTCGGCGTCATCGAGCTGCGGCGCGTGCTGCGCACCTTCTACCTGGTCGGGCTGCGCCGGCAGCGCCGCCGGGAGTTCCGCTTCCCGACCCGGGTGCCCGCCGTGCTCGACCTGGCCGACGGCAACGTGCGGCACGGCAGCACGCTCGACCTGTCCGGCGGCGGCGTACGCCTGCTCGTCGACGGCCCCGCCGCGCTCGGCGGCGCCGGGGAGCTGACCCTGCTGCTCGACCGCGCCCCCGTACCGGGCGACCGCGCCCAGCACGTCGAGGCCCCGGGTCCGGACGTCGTCCGCATCGGGATGGAGGTGCTGGGGTGCCGACCCGCGCACGTCGGCGACGGCGAGGAGCCGCGCTGGACCGTGCAGGCGATGTTCTCCCGCGACGACGCGGACGCCCTCGACGCCGTGACCGACTGGTGCTACGTCCGGACCTCGTTCGAGCGACTGCGCGGCGCCCGACCCGCGGCCCCGGTCGTCGACGTCCCGCGCGAGACGACGGACGGACCCGACCGCGTCGCCCCGCCGACCGAGGAGCCGCAGCTGCCGGTCGGCTGACGCGCCGTCAGCAGTACCACGCCTCCTGGTTGGCGATCCAGCCGTGATACGCCTTGCCCCACACGCCGATCGCACCCACGGTCGGGTTGGCCCAGGCCAACGCCGCGGTCGCCAGGTCCGGCGTCCCCTGCACGGTGATGCGGGTGACCTGGACGGGGATGCGCACCCGGGCGGCGGTCGTGCCCACCCAGCAGGCGGTGGCGCGGGTGACCTTCTTCGCCTGCGCCGCGGTGACGCGAGTCCCCTCCGGGTGGCCCTTCGACCCGAGCACGATGTTGGTCACGGCACCGGTCCCGCCCTCCCAGGGCGCACGCAGCCAGAACGACATCCCCTGGGTGTAGGCGGTGGGGACCACGAGGACTGCGACACCGTTGCGCACCGTGGCCTTCGGGCCGTTCCAGAAGGAGGGCTTCGCCGGGCGGACGAGGGAGCCGGGGTCCAGTGCGCGCTGGGCGCCGATCGTGCAGCCGTCGCACCCGGTGACCACGAACCGCACCGCGGTCCGGGTCGCCCCGGTGTCCCCCGCGGGTGGGGACACGGCGCCCGCGGCCCCCACCGGCACGAGCACCGCTCCCGCCAGCACCGATCCCGTCAGCGTGGCCGCCGCGGCCAGCCCGATCGCAGCCCTCGACCTCGACGTCACGACCGCCACCCCTCCCCTGTCGGCACCCCCGCCGGCACAGGGTGGCACGTCTCTACCCCAGCGTGAGGAGGAACAGCGCACCCGGCAGGTTGTTGACCGCGTGCGCGACGATCGACGCCCCGAGGGCGCGGGTGCGCCAGCGCAGCACGGACAGCACGCCGCCGATCACCAGCAGGACGAGGATCCTCTTGGGCTCGAAGTGGAACAGCGCGAACGCCCCCGCCGTGACCAGCACGTTGACCCAGGGCAGGACACCGCGCCGGGCCAGCGAGGCGAAGACCATGCCGCGGAACGCGAGCTCCTCCACCACCGGCGCGCCCACGGCCACGGCCACCGCGAAGGCGACCAGGGCAGCGCGCTCGCCGTTGTCCGCCAGCTCCTGGGCGACGTCACCGGCCGCGGAGGAGAACTCGCCGAACAGGGCCACCGTGAGCGCGCCGGCGAGCGAGCCGAGGACCAGCGCCACGAGCCCGCCGAGCAGGCCCCAGCCGACGTCGCGCCACGTCATGCGCAGCCCGAGGTCGATCACCGGCCCGTTGCCGCGGGTGCGTGTCGCCAGGACCGGCCAGCCCGCGAGCACGAGCCACGGGGCCAGCAGGCCCACGAGCAGGGAGGCCCCCACGGGTACGTCGCCCAGCGAGACGAGGACCCCGGCGGCGAGGACCGCCACGACCAGCGAGCCGAGGACGGTGACGACCGCGTCCGGGATGCCCCAGCGGGTGGGGCGCAGCGCGGCGCCGCGGGCCAGCGCCGCGTCGACGGTGGCCGGGCACCCGGGGTAGTCCGGCGGGACCTCCCGGGTGCGCGGCGGACCGCTCAGTAGCGGTAGTGGTCGGGCTTGTACGGCCCGGCCACGTCGACGCCGAGGTACTCCGCCTGCGCCTTCGACAGCTCGGTGAGACGGACGCCGAGGGCGTCGAGGTGCAGCCGGGCCACCATCTCGTCGAGGTGCTTGGGCAGCGTGTAGACGCCGAGGGGGTAGGCGTCGGTCTTGGTGAACAGCTCGATCTGCGCGAGCACCTGGTTGGTGAACGAGTTCGACATGACGAACGACGGGTGCCCGGTGGCGTTGCCGAGGTTCAGCAGCCGGCCCTCGGACAGCACGATGACCGCGTGGCTGTCGGGGAACACCCACTCGTCGACCTGCGGCTTGATGGTGCGCCGCTCGACGCCGGGCACCCGGGCCAGCCCGGCCATGTCGATCTCGTTGTCGAAGTGGCCGATGTTGCCCACGATCGCCTGGTGCTTCATCGCCGCCATGTGCTCGGCGGTGATGACGTCGAAGCAGCCGGTCGCGGTGATGAAGATGTCCGCGGTCCCGACGACGTCCTCGAGCTGGGCCACCTGGTAGCCGTCCATCGCGGCCTGCAGCGCGCAGATCGGGTCGATCTCGGTGACGATCACCCGGGCGCCCTGGCCGCTGAGCGACTCCGCGCAGCCCTTGCCGACGTCCCCGTAGCCGCAGACGACCGCGACCTTGCCGCCGATGAGCACGTCGGTGGCGCGGTTGATGCCGTCGACCAGCGAGTGGCGGCAGCCGTACTTGTTGTCGAACTTCGACTTCGTCACCGAGTCGTTGACGTTGATCGCGGGGAACAGCAGCGACCCGTCACGCAGCATCTCGTACAGCCGGTGGACGCCGGTGGTGGTCTCCTCGGTCACGCCCTTGATCCCGGCGGCGAGGCGGGTCCACTTCTGCGGGTCAGACTCCAGCGAGCGCCGCAGCGCCTCGAGCACGACGGCGTACTCCTCGGAGGTGGTCTCGTCCGGCAGCGGGACAGCGCCGGCGGCCTCGAACTGCACGCCCTTGTGCACCAGCAGGGTGGCGTCGCCGCCGTCGTCCAGGATCATGTTCGGGCCCTCGCCGTCGGGCCAGGTGAGCACCTGCTCGGTGCACCACCAGTACTCCGGCAGCGTCTCGCCCTTCCACGCGTAGACGGGCACACCGCGCGGGTCGTCGGGGGTCCCGTCCGGCCCGACCGCCACGGCGGCCGCCGCGTGGTCCTGGGTGGAGAAGATGTTGCAGGAGGCCCAGCGGACCTGCGCGCCGAGGGCGACCAGGGTCTCGATCAGCACCGCGGTCTGCACGGTCATGTGCAGGGACCCGGTGATCCGGGCGCCCTTCAGCGGCTTGCTTTCGGCGTACTCGCGGCGCATGGCCATCAGGCCCGGCATCTCGTGCTCGGCCAGCCGGATCTCGTTGCGGCCGAACTCGGCCAGCGACAGGTCGGCGACCTTGAAGTCGTGCTGCGTCATGCGACGAACTCCTCGAGGTGGTGCCCTGCGAACGGCTCGAGGCTTCGATGGTTCGCCGGCGACGGCCCGGCGCGGCCGGGCGGAGGGAAGCCTCAGTATCGCACGGGGTGCCCGGATCGGCCCGGGCTCGCGGCGCGGCCCGGCGGGACCGTCCGCGGCCGGTCCGCCGTCAGTCCGCGGTCGGTGCCCCGCTCCCCGTGCCCGCTGGCCCCGGCGCCCCCGGGCGCAGTCGGTCCAGGTCGGGCTCGAGGAAGACGTACGTGGCCGAGGGCACCGCGGCCCGCAGCGCCCGCTCGGCCGAGTCGATCCCGGCGGCGATCTGCGATCCGGTGTCGTCCTTGCCGACGGCGATCTTGGCGGCCACCAGCAGCTCGTCCGGACCGACGTGCAGCGTGCGCAGGTGGATCACGCGGTCGACCAGCTCGGAGGACTCCAGCGCCGCGCGGATCGCGGCGTCCTCCTCCGGCAGCGCGCTCTCCCCCACCAGCATGCTGGCCATCTCCACGGCCAGCACGACGGCGATGACGACGAGCAGGACGCCGACGGCCATGGCCCCGAGGCCGTCCCAGCGGCCGTCACCGGTGACCACCGCGAGGGAGACGCCCACCAGGGCGAACACCAGGCCGACCAGGGCCCCGGAGTCCTCGAGCAGGATCACCGGCAGCTCCGGCTGGCGCACGTCCCGGATGAACCGCGGCAGCGAGCGGGAGCCGCGGGACTTGTTGGACTCCTTCAGCGCGGTCCGGAACGACAGCCCCTCCAAGACGATGGCCACGCCCAGGACGAGGAACGCGATCCAGGCGTCGTTCAGCTCCTCGGGGAAGTGCCACTTGTGCCAGCCCTCGTACAGCGAGAACAGGCCGCCGACGAGGAACAGGACGATGGCCACGATGAAGCCGTAGACGTAGCGGCGGCGGCCGTAGCCGAACTGGTGACGGACCGTCGGGGCCTTCTCCGACCGGCGGCGGCCGATGAGCAGCAGCACCTGGTTGCCGGAGTCGGCGACGGAGTGGATGGCCTCGGAGAGCATGGACGACGACCCGGTGAACAGGAACGCGACGAACTTGCTGACCGCGATGCCCAGGTTTGCCAGCAGCGCGGCGACGACCGCCCGCATCCCGCCCTCGGTGCTCACCGGTCCCCCTCCTCGGCCACGAACGCGGTGCCCAGCGCCTGCACCGTGATCCCTGGCTCGTCGGCCAGCGCCACCAGGGCGCTCCCCGGCGCCAGGTCGTGGGTCGCGCCCCCGGTGGTGACCACGGTCCGCCCGTCGACGCCGAGCACCAGGCGGGCCCGGCCGGGATCCCCCACCGTGGAGGCGCCGCGGACGCGGGTGACGTGGAAGGGGGCCCCGGGCCACCGGTAGGCGTGCACCGGCTCGTCCGCGTCGACGCGGAGCAGCTGGGGGACCGCCGCCGGGTCGAACGCGGCCAGCGCCTCGTCGACCGCCACGACCTTGGGGGTCAGCCCCAGGCGCAGGACGTTGTCCGAGGAGGTCATGACCTCCACCGCGAGCCCGTGCACGTAGGCATGGACGGTGCCGGCAGGGACGTAGACCGCGTCGCCGGGGTGCAGTTCGTGGTGCCGCATGCACAGCGCGACCAGGATCCCGCGGTCGCCGGGGAACGCGGCCTCCACGACGTCCATCGCGGCGGCGTCGCCCTCGGACAACCGAGCCACGGCGGACGCGAGCGCGCCGAGGGCCTCGTCGCGGTCCCGGTCGGTGGTCCGCAGCAGGGCCGCGACCGCGCCAGCCACGTCGCCCGCCGCGTAGGCCTCCGCGGCGGCGGCCGCGGGCCGGCCGAGGGCGCGCAGCAGCGGGACCGCCTCCTCCGGGTCGCGGAAGCCCACCAGCACGGAGAACCGCTCCAGCGCGACCAGCATCTCGGTCTTCTCGTCGGGGTCGGCCAGCAGCGGTGCCCCGGCGCTCCCCCGGGCCTCGAACATGCGGCGGGCCAGCGACTCCTCGGGGTGCACCTGGATCGACAGCGGCCGGGCCGCAGCGAGCAGCTTCACCAGCAGGGGGAACTGCCCCCCGTCACCGGACAGGGCGTCGGCGAGGTGACCGGGCCGCCCGCGCAGCCAGGACGGGCCGGACGGGTGCGCCCCGAACCACAGCTCGGCCTGCGGCCCGGCGGTGTGCCTGCCGGTCCAGCGGGCCAGGCCGTCGTGCCGGCCCCACGCGTACTCCTTCAGCGCGCCGTCGACGACGTACACCGTCTCCGACCCCCCTCAGCCCGACGCCAGCCGGGCGCGGACCTGGCGAGCCAGGGCGTCCGGGTCGCGGCCGCCGGAGAGCGCCGCGTAGGCGACCGCCCAGTCGCCGGTGCCCACCAGGGCGGCCAGCCGCAGCAGGGCGTCCCCCGACTCCGCACGCAGCTCCGACACGGGAACCCCCCGCGCCTCGGCGATGTCGACGACCGGACGCACGACCGCCAGCCCGGTGCCCGCGCGGTCCTCCGCGTCGTCGGTGTCGCGGAGCAGGACGAGCCGCAGCCGCACGTCGGCCTCCGGCTCCTCGACCCGGTCGCGGAACAGGTCGTCGAGGTCGGTCGCCGCCGCGGCAGGGCCGGCCATCAGTGCTGCCGCCCGCTCGGCGCCCGGGCGCCCGACGGGGACGACCGCCGCGGGGATGGCGGCCGCGTGGGCGAGCCGCTCGGCCATCCGGGCCGCTGCCGCACCGGCGAGCGGCGTGGTCGCCCACAGCCCGGGCAGCGACTCCGCGAGGGACAGGCCCAGCCCCTTCGCCGGGGACTCACCCAGCGGGACGCCGGTGCCGCACGCCAGCGCGATCTCGTCCAGCGCGTCGGCCAGGCCGTCGAGGCCCTCGCCGTCGGCGAGGTCGGCGGCCACCGCCACGCGCAGGGTGGCGACGATGCCGCCCCAGTAGCCCGGCGCCCGGCGCAGCCCGGCGGCCGCTGCCCCCGGCGGTGTCGCCGTCGGCGCCGGCAGCTCCAGGGCGGGGGCGCCGGCCTGCGTGGCCAGGTCGGACAGCGACGACCTCGGACGGGCCACCGTGACCAGTCGGCAGCCGCGCCGGGCGGCCTCCGCGGCAGCCGCCGCCACCGCCGGGTACGGACCGTCGAGGACCACGACCAGGTCCAGCGCCCCGGCCCAGCCGGGCAGCCGGTCGTCGTCGCGGACGTGCACCGGCACCGGTGACCGCGGCGAGAGCAGCGCGTCCAGCGCCTCGGCGGTCCCGTCCGCGGCACCCCCCGCGAGCACGACCAGCGCGCGCGGCCGGCCGTCCGCCGCGACGCGGTCCAACGCCGGCGCCAGCGCGGGGTCCAGCGCCCGACGGACCTGGGCGCCGGCGTCCGCCGCCGAGCGGAGCAGGCCCCGGTCGTCGGCGGCCTCCAGGCCGGTGGGGTCGTCCAGGATCAGGTCGTCGGCCACGGCGGCCGTCAGCCCTTGCCGCCGGGATCGCCGGGCAGCGGCACGCCGATGCCGCCCGGACCCGGAGTGGCCTCATCGAGGAGCATCACCGGGATGCCGTCCCGCACCGGGAACGACGTGGCGCACACGGTGCACACCAGCGCGCCGGCCACCTCGTCCGCGGCGACCTCGGCGTGCCGGTCGCACGGGCAGGCGAGGATCTCCAGCAGGGCGGGGTCCAGGCCCAGCGGACCGGTCCCGCCACCACCCGCTGCCGTACCCGAGTCCGTCACGTCACGCCTCCCCGCGGATCAGGCCGAGCACCTCGTCGCGCAGCGCCGCCATGGTCTGCTCGTCCGGGGCCTCCACGTTCAGCCGCAGCAGCGGCTCGGTGTTGCTGGGCCGGACGTTGAACCACCAGGTGTCCGTCGCCACCGTCATCCCGTCCAGCCCGTCGACGGTCACCCCGGGGCGGCCCTCGAAGGCCGCCCGCACCACCGCGGTCGCCGCGGCCTGGTCGGCCACCTCGGAG
Organism: Candidatus Nanopelagicales bacterium; assembly: GCA_041393815.1. Classification (NCBI taxonomy): domain Bacteria; kingdom Bacillati; phylum Actinomycetota; class Actinomycetes; order Candidatus Nanopelagicales; species Candidatus Nanopelagicales bacterium. Next base: position 118,714 of record JAWKJK010000004.1, read on the forward strand.
TTGATCTCGCCGCTGGCGACGTAGCGGTCGTACGGCGCCAGCAGGCTGCTCAGGGTCGTTCCCTCGGGGCTGTGGCCCAGGGCGGCGAGGACGTGCAGCGCGGCGAGCATGCCGGAGTCGGCCCGCCAGAAGTCGCGGAAGTAGAAGTGCCCCGAGTGCTCGCCGCCGAAGACCGCACCCGTCTCGGCCATCGTGGCCTTGATGAACGAGTGTCCGACGCGGGTGCGTACGGGGGTCCCGCCGAGCTCGGTCACGACCTCCGGCACGGCGCGGGAGGTGATGAGGTTGTGGATCACCGCGGAGCCGGGGTGACGGGCCAGCTCGCGGGCGGCGATGAGCGCGGTGAGGGTGGACGGGTTGACCACCGCCCCGGTCTCGTCGACGACGAAGCAGCGGTCGGCGTCGCCGTCGAACGCCAGCCCCAGGTCCGCGCCGGTGGCCCGCACCCGCGCCTGCAGGTCGCGCAGGTTCTCCGGCTCGATCGGGTTGGCCTCGTGGTTCGGGAACGTGCCGTCGAGCTCGAAGTACAGCGGGTCGACCTCGACCGGCAGGGCCGGCAGCCCGGCCGCGGTGCCGAGCACGGCCGGCACGGTGAACCCGCCCATGCCGTTGCCGGCGTCGACCGCCACCGTGAGGGGTCGGACGGTCTCCAGGTCGACGAGGGAGCGCAGGAACTGCGCGTACGCCGCCGTCAGGTCGTCGTCGCGGACCTCGCCGGTCGGACCGTCGTACGGCGGGACCCCGGACTCGACCAGCTGCCGTATCTCGCGCAGGCCGGACTCCTGACCCACGGGCGCGGCCCCGACCTTGCACAGCTTGATCCCGTTGTAGCGCGCGGGGTTGTGGCTGGCGGTGAACATCGCGCCGGGCAGGCCCAGGTGGCCGGAGGCGAAGTAGAGCCCGTCGGTGCTGCACAGCCCGATGCGGACCACGTCGCAGCCCTGCTCGACCACGCCGTCGGAGAACGCGGCCACCAGGTCCGGGCCCGAAGGTCGCATGTCGTGGCCGATGACGACCGCACCCGGACCGCCGTCGCGGGCCGCGGCCCCGACGACCCGGACGAAGGCCGCGCCGACGGCGTGCGCCAGGTCGGCGTCGAGCTGGTCCGGCACGGTGCCGCGCACGTCGTACGCCTTGATGATCTGGTCGAGGTCCCGCACGGCGCCGACCCTACTCACCGAGGAGGGTCGGGTCGCGGCGAGTGACCGACCCGAGCGGCGACCCTGACCGGGTCCTGAACCCGCCTTGAGCCGGGGCGCGGCCGATGTCAGCGCGCCGGGCGGGAGCGGCGCAGCACGTGCTCCAGCGACAGCACCTCGTCGCCGTGGGTCCAGGACCGGTGCTCGCAGTCCAGGCAGTGGGTGAAGTCGACGTCGGACCCGTCGGCGAGCTCCATCCGGATCCGGGTGACCCGCGAGCTCAGGCAGACCAGGCAGGTGGCCGCGCCGCGGGCGCCCCGGCGGGTGAGGGACGCCGCTGCGAGGGGGTCGTCCCGGTCCGGGTCCTCCGGCCCCGCGCGTCGGCGGGCCGGCTCGGCGGGCACGGCCGGCTACCGGTCGACGGCGTCCGGGGACGCCGCGTCCTCGGGCTCGGCGGCCCGCAGCACCCGCAGGTGGCCACGGCGGCCGACCTCCACCGACTGCGACTCGTCGGCGGGCCGGGGGCGGGCTGCCTCGCGGACGGCGTTGGCGAGCGCCTCCAGGTCGTCACTGCTGGGCCGCAGTGCATCCGGGTCGGGCTGCAGCCGGACCACCTCCCAGCCGCGCGGGGCGGTCAGCCGCTCGCTGTGGACCTGGCACAGGTCGTAGCAGTGCGGCTCGGCGTAGGTGGCCAGCGGGCCGAGCACCGCGGTGGAGTCGGCGTACACGTACGTCAGGGTCGCCACCGCGGCGCGGGTGCACGACGGCTTGGAGCAGCGACGGGACCGACTCACGCCGCAGAACGTACCGCCGCGGACCGACGGTCCCGCGCATTGACGCGGGTGACGCTGCCCGCGCGCCGCGGCCGGCCGGGTCGCGCGGGGCCGCCGTAGGCTGGCGGACGTGAACGGCCACCGCGACCGCCGCGGGCGGGGCCTGCGCGGCCCGCTGGCCCCCCCGGGGTCGCCGCTGTCGCTCACCCGGGCCGAACGCTTCGACGACCTCGTGCTCGACGCCGTCGAGCACCTGCAGCGGCACCTGCCCGAGCTCGGCTCCGTCGAGGTCGCGGTGGACGACGTGCCCGAGGTGGACGCCCTGGAGACCGCGGCCAGCGACCCAGCCGCCGACCCGGTGCCCCTGGGCCGGGCCCTGCCGGCGTCCGGAGGCCGCCCGCCGCGCATCGTGGTGCACCGCCGCGCGGTGGAGCTGCGGGCCGGGGACCCGCGCGACGTCGCGATGCTGGTCCGCGAGGTAGTCGCCGAGCAGGTGGCGGCGCTGTTCGGGCTCGCCCCCGAGCAGGTCGACCCCGACTACGACGACGAGTAGCCCTCCGGGCTACCCCGATCCCGAGTAGGCCCGCCGATCAGCCCGGCCGGGCGACCCCGAGGTCGGGCCGGGTGTCCGGCACGCTGACCTCGGTCCGCAGCGCGGTCCAGGGGTAGCCGGTGACCAGCAGGCCGTTGGCGCCCGGCTCGATGACCCGGTGGGCCAGCAGCACCGGCCCGGAGCCCTCGACCGGGCGGACCACCGCGGTGTACCAGTCGACGTCCGCCGGCACCGGGAGGTCGACCGCCACGATCCGTTCGGCGGCGACCTGCACCTGCTGACGGCCGGTGGGCTTCGCCGCGGCCTTGGTCCCGTCGTACGGGAGCAGCCCGATGTCGACGGTGGCGGCCTCGTCGGGGGCGCTGACCCACAGCCGGACCGTGCTGCCCCGGGTCGCGGGCAGGTTGGTCACCGCCGCCGGCGACCCGATCCCGGTCGAGCCTGCGGTGTACATGATCTCCTGCAGCTCGCCCTCGCGCCGGAACACCTGCCGCACCCCGGCGACCAGGGGCTGGCTGCTGGTCAGCTCCACGGTCGCCGACTGGCCCTTCAGCGTCGTGGCGAGGTCCACGGTCACGACCTGACCGGCGGGCGCGTCGATCCGCTCCACGCCGACGGGGGTGAACGCCGCGTCCCCGGTGAGGACCCGGACGGCGACCTCGGCGTCCTCCGCCCCCGGCACCAGGACCGACAGCTCGCGCGCCCCCGGTCCGTCGGACACGCCGGGGACCAGCGTGCGCAGCGCCGGTCCGGCCGCCTGCGGCACCCAGTCCGCCCCCAGGGGCTCCAGCCCCTTCACGATCACGTCGTTGACGGCCGCCGCGACCCGGCCGACCCGGGCGACCACGTGCACCGCCGCCACCGGCAGCCCGGGGGCCAGCGCGTCCAGCCGGAGCACCGCGCGCGACCCGGGGTCGACGACGACACCGCGGCCCGCGGGTGCCTCGACCGGGCCGTCCGGGCCGTAGATCTCCACGTCGACCTGGGCGGGGGCGTCCTCGGGGTTGACCAGCAGCACGCGGGTACGGCGCCCCACGCTCGACCCGCCCCCGACGAACCACTGGTCCGCGCTGGCGGGGGTGCACGCCACCGACGCCAGCCCGCGGCCCTGGCCCTGGGGGTCACGGCTCCACTGGTCGGCGACGAACCCCGGCGCCAGGCCGCCGACGCCGCGGCCGAGGATCGCCGGACGCGCAAGTCCGTAGGCGAGGATCTGGGCCTGGCCGCCCGGGGTCTCGATGACCGCCGACGCGGACTCCTTGCCCGGCAGGGTGCGCAGCCGGGCGGACCCGGGCGCGTCCTGGCCGGGCAGGTCGGGGACCACCGCGGCCGTCACGCGCACCCCGAGGTCCTCGGCGCCCCCCGGCTCGGGGCACAGGACGGACACCGACCCGACCGGCTCGACGGTCGCCGCACCCTCGCTCGGGGGCGCCGGCTCGGGCGCGAGCAGTTCGGCGACCAGGACGAGGCCGACCAGGCCGGCCAGCACGGCGACCATCGCGGTCTGGCCGCGCCGGTCCCGCGGGGCCCGCTCGGGGCGGCGCGGGGGGCGGGGCGGTCGCAGCGCGGCGCGCCGCCGGGCGCTGCCGTCCCGGCCGGGGGCGCTGCCGTCCCGGGAGTCCGGGGTCGACGTCTCGTCGCTCACGACGGCATCCCCTCCCGGTCCTCGGCCGGCTCAGCGCCGTCGGCAGCCGCATCTGTCTCGTCGTGGGTGTCGGCGTCGACTGTCGCGTCGCCGGTGGCCTCGGCGGCACCCGCACCGCGCAACTCGTCGGGGACCGCGGCCTGCTGGTCCTCGGCGTCGGGGTCGACCTCGCGGCGGCGAGCCGGCAGGGCCAGCACGACGACCACGACCAGCAGGGCGAGCTGCAGCCACAGCCAGCGCGAGCGCGGCCCGTCGTCGTAGTCGACCACCACGGTCGGCGCCCCGCCGGGCACCGTGAACGCCTGCGCCCAGTCCGCCGGGGCGACCGCCATCACGGTGCCGTCGGCGGTCGCGGCCCACCCCGGGTCGGCCGTCTCGGCGATGACCAGGACCCGTCCGGGCTCCCCGTTCGGCAGCTCGGCGTCCACCAGCGGTCCGCGGCCGTCCGGCGACAGGGCGGGCACCGTCTCGGCCGTTCCGCCCGGGGCCAGCTCGGCCTCCGCGGCAGGCAGGATCCGGGCCCGGGTGGTGACCCCGGCGACCCGCCACAGCGCCTCTCCCCCCGCGCTGGACACCCGGCGCAGCCCGGGCTCGGAGTCCAGGGTGGTCGCCAGCACCTCGCCGGTGGGGTTGGCGACCTGGACGAACCGCACGCCGTACTCCGCGAGCCGGACGACCTCCTCGCCGCCGCGGCCGGACGCCAGCGCGGCCACGATCGGATCCAGGTCGTCCCAGACCTGCGCCGGGGGCGCGGTCTCCGCGTCTCCCAGCAGGGGGGCCGCGCCGTTGACGAGGGCGTAGCCGACCCGGCCGCCCGCCTCCCGGCGCAGCACCAGCGTGCGCGGACGGCCCGGCCCGGCGGCCTCCGCGGCCACGAACGCGGGCACCGTGGTCGGCTCGGCCCGGCGCAGCGGCTGACCCGCGCCGGGCAGCCACCAGCCCAGCGAGGCCAGCGGCGCCGCCAGCGCGACCAGGGCCACCAACCCGGCGACCGGCTGCCGCCAGGAGAAGCTCGCCGTGGACACGTATGCCCGCAGGCCGTCGGCCGCCACCGCGGCGGCCACCAGCAAGGCGGCGCCGAGGATCAGCGTCGCCGGCCCGGGCCAGGCGCGCACCGGGTCCTGGGCGGTCGGCGGGGTGACCAGGACGAACGCCTGCACCAGGCCCAGCAGCAGCGCCACGCCGCCGACCAGCCAGGCGGCCAGCACCGGTCCGCGCCGGTCCGCGCGCAGCAGCGCCACCAGGGCCGCCAGCAAGACGCCCACGGTCAGCCAGATCGGCGTCATGCCGGGGCCGCCGGGGTGGAGCAGCAGGACGTCCACCGCGCGCAGCCCGCGGTCGGTGAGGCCGGCACCGGTCAGGCCCGGCTCGAGCAGGAACAGCGACGGGTTGGCCAGCAGGTAGCCGGTCCACGGCAGCAGCAGGGCCAGCGGGACCAGCACCACGACCGCGGCGTGCAGCACCCGAGCCCGGCCCCGGAGCCCGAGGACGAGGGACGCGATCGCGAGGACGGTGACGACCAACCAGACGGCCGGGACGAACGCGGTCGCCAGGGCCACGAGCAGCGCGGCGCCCCAGGCGGTCCGTGCGGTGGCCGGCGCGAGCCGGCCGCGCCCGGCCCCGGAGATGCGGACCAGGGTGCGGGCCAGCGGGGGCAGCAGCACCGCCAGGGCCGCCGTGCCCAGCCGGCCGGCGGCGACGGCGCCGGTGACCGCGGGCAGGATCGCGTAGGTGGCCGCGGCCCAGGCCTTGACCACCGAGGAGGTGACGACGCCGCGCAGGGACACGTACGCCGAGATGCCAGCGAGCGGGACCGCGAGGAGCAGCATCGCCTCGACCGCCAGGGTGGCCTTGCCGAGCAGGACGGTGGCGAGTGCGGCGACGGCGGCGAGGTAGGGGGGTGCCGGCGTCGGAGACCCCGGGCCGACCTCGTGCCAGGCCTCGAGGTAGCGCGCCCACAGGTCCCCGGCGCCGATCGGGGACGGCAGCAGGGCCCCGCCGAGCAGCTGGCCGTCGCCCCACCACAGGCCGCGCGCGGCTACGCCGGCAGCGACCAGCAGGACCAGCCCGAGGAGGACGCCCGGCCGCCGCAGGGTCCGCTGCAGGAAGCCGGGACCCTCGTCGTAGTAGAGCGCCTCGTCGTCGACCGCTCCCGCCGCGGCCGCCCGCAGGGCACCTCCGGGGGCGAGCTCGTCCACCGGCCGGCCGGACGCCAGCGTCCCGCCGAGGGCCTCCAGGGCCGGTCGCATGAGCGTCCCGACGCCGGGGCGCAGCGACCGCTGCTCGGACGACGGGCCGGTGGCGGTGGCCGCGACCCGCCGACGGGAGGCGGTCACCCGACCCGGGTGCGCCAGCACGTGACCCAGCGCGGCCAGCTCGTCACGGGCGGCCCCGACGTCCTTGCCGACGAGGTAGACGACGGCGCGCAGCAGCGTCGCCACGGCGTGCCGGACGTAGGCGAACGGCAGCCGCCAGGCAGGGGCCTGCGCGAGCAGCACCTGCAGCGCCGCCTGACGGTCCGCCTGGTGGGGCCGGTCGGGGGCCGCGTCGAGCCGGCGGCGACCGTGGGCGCCGGCCTCCCGGTGGTGCAGGACCGCGTCGGTGCCGACGACCACGCGCTCACCGGCGCGATGGGCCCGCCAGCAGAAGTCCACGTCGTCGCGGAACAGCGGCAGCTCGGGGTCGAACCCGCCGAGGCGGTCCCACACGTCGCGGCGGACGAGCATGCCGGCGCTGCTCACGGCGAGGACGTCGCGCACGCCGTCGTGCTGGCCCTGGTCGTGCTCGCGCCGCTCCAGCCCGGTGTAGCGGCGGCCGGAACCGGCGATCGAGACCCCGACCTCAAGGAGCAGGCGACGGTCGTGCCAGCCGAGGATCTTGGGTCCGACCACCGCGACCGAGGGGTTGTCGTCCGCGGTGTCGAGCAGCGCCTGCAGGCAGGTCGGGTCCGGTGCCGAGTCGTCGTGCAGCAGCCACACCCAGGCCATCGGGGGGCCGTCCTCGAGGTCGGTGGGGTCCCCTGCGTCGGCGGGGTCTGCCGCGTCGGCGGCGTCCGGGCCGGTCGCGGGGTCGGGGGCACCGTGCCCGGACTCGTCGATGAGGCGCAGCCCGGCCGCGACCGCGGTGCCGAACCCGTCGTCGGGTGCGAGCAGCACGACCCGGTCCGCCTCGAGGGAGTCGGTGAGGACCTGGGCGCAGGCGTCGGTGGAGCCGGTGTCGACGCCGGCGACCGCGTCCGGGGGCCGGGTCTGGGCCGCCAGGGTGGTGAGCGTGGCGGGCAGCCACAGCGCTCCGTTGTGGGCCACGAGCACGGCGCTGACGTGGTGCCGCCGTCGCGGCAGCGCCGGTGCGGGCTCCGGCTCGTCCAGGAAGTCGGCGAGTCCGGGGGCGGCCGGCTCCGGCAGCGCGTCCACCCCGTCCGGCACCGCCGCGACGGTGACGGGCTGCGCCTCCGGTGGCGGTGCGGCGCGCTCGTCGGCCGCGGGCGTGGTGTCGTCGCTCATGGGTCAGCAGGTCCCCGGCCGGGCGCCCGCCGCTGCGTCGCGGCGGTCCGTCGGGGCAGCCCAGGGTACGGGACCGGACCCGGCCGGCCCGCACCGCGCGTCCGCGCGGCGCACCGCGCCGGTGGGCGCTAGACGGCCTGCTTCTTCAGCCGACGGCGCTCCCGCTCCGACAGGCCGCCCCAGATGCCGAACCGCTCGTCGTGGGCGAGGGCGTACTCCAGGCACTCGACCTTGACCTCGCAGGTCAGGCAGACCCGCTTGGCCTCGCGCGTGCTGCCGCCCTTCTCGGGGAAGAACGCCTCCGGATCGGTCTGGGCGCACAGGGCGCGCTCCTGCCAGCCGAGCTCTTCGGCGTCGGAGAGGGGAAGCCGGACCATCTCACCCACCGCGGTACCTCCTCGACCCTTCGACCCGCGGGACGTATGGAGCGACCGCCGCACTCGCGGCGGTCGAACGACACGGGTGGAATTACAGGGGTGTAGGCAGCCGACGTCAAGGCCAGCGACAACATTTCTGGCAGAAATTCAATCCGACACGCCGGGATCGCCCGCGGTCCTCGGGGCGGGCGGCCCTCCCCCGGCGCCCGCCGGGCGGCTGCGCCGGGCCGTCAGCCGGGCAGCACCGCGAGCGCCTCGGCCCGCCGGGCCGCGGCCACCCGCTCGGGGTCCACGGGGCCGTACGTCGTCGTGCGCTGACGCGCGGGCCGGCCCGCGGCCGCCGCCATCGCCTCGAGCTCGGCGACCGAGCGCCGCGACCCGTGCTCGGACCCCGCCATCCGGCTGATCGTCTCCTCCATCAGGGTGCCGCCGAGGTCGTCGCAGCCGGCCGCGAGCATGGCCCGCACGCCGTCGGTGCCGAGCTTCACCCACGAGCACTGCACGTGGTCCACCGCGCCGTGCAGCATCAGCCGGGCCATGGCGTGGACGGCGCGGTTGTCCCGCGGCGTGGGGCCTGGACGCGCCACCCCCGCCAAGTAGACCGGCGCCTGGTGGTGCACGAACGGCAGCGCGACGAACTCGGTGAACCCTCCGGTCCGCCGCTGCAGGTCGCGCAGCAGCCGCAGGTGCGCGGTCCAGTGGGCCGGCTCGTCGACGTGGCCGTACATCATCGTCGAGCTGGACCGCAGGCCCACGTCGTGCGCGGTGGTGACCACGTCGACCCAGGCGTCCGCGGGCAGCTTCCCCTTGGTCAGCACCCAGCGGACGTCGTCATCGAGGATCTCCGCCGCCGTCCCGGGGACGGAGTCCACCCCGGCCTCGCGGGCCGCGACCAGCCACTCCCGCACCGACAGCCCGCTGCGCGAGGCGCCGTTGACGACCTCCATCGGGCTGAACGCGTGCAGGTGGATCCCGGGCGCGGCCGCCTTCACCGCTCGGGCCAGGTCGAAGTACGCGGTGCCGGGCAGATCCGGGTGGATGCCGCCCTGCATGCACACCTCGGTGGCTCCCGCGTCCCACGCCTCGCGGGTGCGCTGGGCGATCTCCTCCAGCGACAGCGTGAACGCGTCCGCATCCGTCGCCCGCTGCGCGAACGCGCAGAACCGGCAGCCGGTGTAGCAGACGTTGGTGAAGTTGATGTTGCGGTTGACGACGTACGTCACGTCGTCGCCGACGGTGTCACGACGCACGTCGTCGGCCAGGCGCGCCAGCACGTCCAGCGCCTCGCCGTCGCAGGTCATCAGTGCGAGCGCGGACGACTCGTGCCGGGGGTCGGCCAGCGCGGCGGGGTCGTCCGCGGCCAGGGCCAGGGCGGCGCGCACGTCCCCGTCGAGGCGAGCGGTCGTGCGGGGTGCCGCGACCCGGTCGCGTAGCTCCGCCCAGTCGCCGTACACCTCGTCGAAGTCGCCCCGCCGGTCCGTGGTCCGGCCCTCCGTGTCCACCGTGACGTGCAGGTCCGTACGGCCCCCTGCGTTGCGTGCCGCGAAGTCGGCGTAGACGTCCTGCTGGGCCAGGTCGTCCGGCTCCTGCCACGGAAGACCCTGCGGTACAACACCTTCGATGGCTAGACCAGTCGGGTCGGCCAACGCGCGGACATGCGGGTGCAGCCGCGGGTCGATCCACGCGGAGGCGCGGCGCACATACTCCGGGTGGGCGGTCAGACGTGGTCGCAGCGTGAAGCCGGCGGCCGCGGTGAGCTCCGACAGCCGCTCGATGGTGGGCCAGGGGCGCTCGGGGTTGACATGGTCCGGCGTGAGCGGGCTGACCCCACCCCAGTCGTCGACACCGGCCCGCAGCAGCAGGTGCAGCGCCTCGGGGTCGCTGAGGTTGGGCGGTGCCTGCAGGCGCATCCGGGGACCGAGCAGGACGCGCGCGGCGGCGAGCGTGGCGAGGTACTCCTCGTCCCCGAGGTCGTCGGTGTCGCGCATCGCGGTGTCGGCCTTGGCCCGGAAGTTCTGGACGATGACCTCCTGCACGTGCCCGTGCCGCCGGTGCGCCTGCCTGATCGCGACCAGCGACTCGACGCGCTCCCGCGGGGTCTCCCCGATGCCGACGAGGATCCCGGTGGTGAACGGGACGGACTGCCGACCGGCGTCCTCCAGCACCCGCAGCCGCACCGCCGGCTGCTTGTCCGGGCTGCCGTGGTGCGGCGCGCCGGGCTGGCTCCACAGCCGCTCGGCGGTCGTCTCCAGCATCAGCCCCATGCTCGGAGCGACCGGTCGCAGCCGCCGCAGCTCCTGCCAGGTCATGACGCCCGGGTTGAGGTGCGGCAGCAGGCCGGTCTCCTCCAGCACCCGGACGGCGAGCGCGCGGACGTAGGACAGCGTGTCGTCGTAGCCCTGCTCGTCCAGCCAGGCACGGGCCTGCGGCCAGCGGTCCTCCGGTCGGTCGCCGAGGGTGAACAGCGCCTCGGTGCAGCCCAGCTCGGCGCCCCGCTGCGCCAGTGCCACCACCTCGTCCGGCGACAGGAACAGGCCGCTGCCCTCGCGGCGCAGCGTGGCCGGGTCGGTCGCGAACGTGCAGTAGTGGCAGCGGTCCCGGCACAGCCGGGTCACCGGGACGAAGACCTTGCGGGAGTAAGTGACGACGCCGGGGCGCCCCGCCTCCGCCAGGCCCTGGTCCCGCAGCCGGGACGCGACCGCCAGCAGCCGCTCGAGCTCCTCGCCGCGGGCGTGCACCAGCGCCGCGGCCTCGTCGGCGTCGAGGGTCTGGCCGCGCTCGGCCCGCGCCACCGCGCGGCGCACCTGCTGGACGGAGCCACCGTCCGGGGACGTCATGCCGCCACTCTACGAAGCCCCGCCGGCCGCCCGAGGGGCGCTCCGGCCGCTGCAGCCCCCTGACAGGATGCGGGGATGCAGATCACGGCCCTCGCGGGCGGCATCGGTGGTGCCCGCTTCCTGTCCGGCCTGCTGGAGCACCTGCGGACCGCCTATCCCGACGGGTCGGGCGGCACGACGGCGGACGTCACCGTCATCGGCAACACCGGCGACGACGTCTGGGTGCACGGCCTGCGGGTCTGCCCGGACCTGGACACGGTGATGTACACGCTCGGCGGCGGCATCTCCGCCGAGCGCGGCTGGGGCCGCGAGGGCGAGACGTTCGTGGTCAAGGACGAGCTCGCCGCGTACGAGGTCCAGCCGGACTGGTTCGGACTGGGGGACAAGGACATCGCGACGCATCTGGTCCGGCTGCAGCTGCTCAACGCCGGCTACCCCCTGTCGGCGATCACCGAGGCGCTGTGCACCCGCTGGCGGCCGGGCGTACGGCTGCTGCCGATGACCGACGACCGGGCCGAGACGCACGTCGTCGTCGACGACCCCGACGGCGGCCGCGACCCGCGCGGGGAGCCGCTGCGCCGGGCTATCCACTTCCAGGAGTGGTGGGTGCGGTGGCGGGCCTCGCTGCCGGCCCACGGCTTCACGGTGGTCGGGATCGAGGACGCCCGCCCCGCCCCGGGCGTGCTGGAGGCGATCACCGAGGCGGACGTGCTGCTGCTGCCGCCGTCGAACCCCGTGGTGTCGATCGGGACGATTCTCGCCGTCCCGGGCGTGCGCGACGCGGTGCGCGCCACGGCGGCACCCGTCGTAGGGGTGTCCCCCATCGTCGGCGGGGCTCCCGTACGAGGGATGGCCGACGCCTGCCTCGCAGCGATCGGGGTGGAGACGACGGCCGCGGCGGTGGGGGGTCACTACGGCGCGAGGCGGGGCGAGCCGGGCGGCGGGGTGCTGGACGGCTGGCTGGTCGACACCTCCGACGCGGACTCGGTCCACGACGTCGAGGCGATGGGGATCCGCTGCCGCGCGGTCCCGCTGCTGATGTCCGACCCCGGCGCCACCGCGGCCATGGCGGCGGCGGCCCTGGACGTCGCCTCGCAGGTGGCGCCGTGACGCGCCTGCTCCCGCCCCTGCAGGTCGTCCCGGTGCCGGGCATCGCGGAGGTCCGGGCCGGGGACGACCTGTCGTCGGCGCTGGCCAGCGCAGTCACGCAGCTGGCGTGGCCGGACGGCTCGAGCGGGCTGCGCGACGGCGACGTGGTCGTGGTCACCAGCAAGGTCGTCAGCAAGGCGGAGGGCCGCGTCATCACGGCCGCCGACCGGGAGGACGCGATCACCGCGGAGACCGTCCGGGTCGTCGCGACCAAGACCACCGAACGCGGCACGACCCGGATCGTGGAGACGCGCCACGGGCTGGTGCTCGCCGCCGCCGGGGTGGACGCGAGCAACGTGCCGGCAGGTCACGTGGCCCTGCTGCCCGAGGACCCGGACGCGTCCGCCCGGCGGCTGCGGGCCGGCCTGCGCGCCGCGCTCGGCGTCGAGGTCGGCGTCGTCGTCACCGACACCCTGGGGCGGCCCTGGCGCGACGGGCTCACCGACGCGGCCATCGGGGTCGCCGGGCTGCTCCCGCTGGACGACCACCGTGGCCGCGCCGACGCGAACGGGATCCCTCTCGAGGCCACGGTCGTGGCCGTCGCGGACGAGGTGGCCGCGGCGTCAGACCTGGTGAAGGGCAAGGCTTTCGGCGTTCCGGTGGCGGTCGTGCGCGGCCTCGCCTGGGCGACGCTGGCCGAGGACGGCCCGGGGGCGCGGCGGATCGTGCGGCCCCCGCAGGAGGACCTGTTCCGCACCGGCACCGCCGAGTCGTACCAGGCCGGATGGCGCGACGGCCGCGCCGCCGCACCCTTCGAGCGACGTACCGTCCGGCACTTCACCGACGACCCGGTCGACCGTGACGACGTGGTCGCGGCGGTGGCGGCCGCGGTGAGCGCCCCCGCTCCGCACCACACCACGCCGTGGCGCTTCGTCCTGCTCGAGGACGAAGCGACTCGCACCCGGCTGCTCGACGCGATGGCCCGGCGCTGGGAGGAGGACCTGCGCGGAATCGACGGCTACTCCGACGAGTCGGTCACCAAGCGACTGGCCCGCGGCGACGTGCTGCGCCGCGCGCCGTACCTGGTGCTGCCGTTCCTGGCGCTGTCCGGCGCCGCGCACGACTACCCCGACGCCCGGCGGGGCGGCTTCGAGCGGGACCTGTTCCTGGTGGCGGGGGGCGCCGCGGTGCAGAACCTGCTGGTCGCGCTGGCGGCGCGGGGGCTGGGTTCGGCGTGGATCTCGTCGACGGTCTTCTGCCCGGAGGTCGTGCACGCCGAGCTGGACCTGCCGGCCGATTGGCAGCCGCTGGGCGGTGTCGCCGTGGGCCGCGCGACCGCGGACCCGCCGGCACGAGGGCCGCGGAACCCCGATGACTTCGTGGTGGTCCGGTGACCGGCGACGCGCCCCTGCCGCCGATGCCCGCCGAGCCGTACCCGGTCCTGACCGAGGGCGCTCGCTTCGACCACGTCTGCGTGGCGGGGCCGGCCCTGGACCCGCTGCTGGGCCTGTACGTCGACGTGCTGGGCGGCCGGTTCGTCTACGGCGAGGTGCTGCCGCTGGGCGCGGTGGTGGTGACCGTCGAGTTCGCCGGCGGCGGGCATGTGGAGCTGATGGCGCCGACGCCGGGCTCGGCGTTCCTGGACTCGTTCCTCGCCCGGACCGGCGGGCTCGGTGGGCTGCACCACGTGACGTTCGTGGTGCCGGATCTGCGGTCCGCCGTGGCCGAGGTCGTCTCGGCCGGCGGCACCGTATTCGGCGAGCGGTACGAGGATCCGTACTGGAGCGAGGCGTTCGTCCGGCCCCGCGACGCCAGCGGGGTACTGGTGCAGCTGGCGACGCCCGGGCCCCGGGTCGCCGACGCGATGACCACCGACCTCGACGCCCTCCGCCGCGCCGCCGTGGTCGGGACGGGCCCGACCGGCACGTAGCATGCTCGGATGCGTCGGTCCCTCGCTGCGGCGGTCACCCTCGCGACCTGCACCGTGGTCGCCCTCCCGATGTCCCCGGCGGTGGGGGCGTCGTCCGACCCGAACGCAGTCGTGATTGCGTCCTCGGCGTCGGCCGCCACCCCCAGGAAAGTTGTGACGGAGCGTGGCGCGACCGTCCCTGCTACGGGTAGCGTGACCGACCCCCAGCGGATCCCCGCCCAGTACATGTCGATGCAGGGCGAGTTCCCCCCGGCCAGCAGCGGCGTGACCGCAGGCTCGTGGCGGCTCAACATGGCGTCGTGGGCCCTGATCCAGCCCGAGCGCGGCAGGTTCACGTGGTCCGAGCTGGACGCGTGGGTACGGGACACGCCCGCGCGCGGCGGCACCGAGGACCTGCTGCTCATGATCGGCCTCACCCCCGCGTGGGCAGCCGGGGTCGCACCCGGTCCGGGCGGGTTCAGCACCGAGCCCCCACGGGACATGTCCGACTGGGACGCCTTCGTGGAGGCGATCGCCCAGCGCTACCGCGGCAAGGTCGCCTTCTACCAGGTGTGGAACGAGGCCAGCCTGACGACGTTCTGGACCGGTACGCCAGATCAGATGGCTGAGCTGACGGCGCGGGCATACCGGATCATCCACCGGGTGGACCCCGCGGCCAAGGTCGTCTCCGCCAGCGCCGCGCTGCGGACTCAGGGCTCCTATGGCGCGTTCGTGCCCGCGTACCTTCAGGGGCTTCGCACGCGCGGCTGGCCCGTCGACGTGTTCTCCGCTCACTTCTACCCCCCCAGCACCGGCGGGCCGACGACATCGGCCGGCTACGTGCGGCAGTTCCAGCAGGACCTGCGGGCGGCGGGCGCGCCGGCACGCCCGTTGTGGAACACCGAGATCAACTACGGGCTGGCCGGTCCGGGGCCGGCCTACCCCTACGTCCCGTTGTCCGCCGCGACGCAGGCCGCGTACCTCGCCCAGACGTACCTCGACGGTCTGCGGCTGGGCGTGGAGCGGGTGTACTGGTACGCCCAGCTCCCGCCCCGGGGCTTCCTGGGCGTGAACCTGTGGCCCGGGGAGCGGTCCGTGGGCGCGTGGGGCACGCTCCAGCGCTGGCTGGTCGGCTCGGTCTGGCGGGGCTGCGTGACCAAGCGGACCGTGCACCGGTGCAAGACCTGGACGGGGAGCGCCGGGGCGACGATCCTGTGGACGCCCGGGAGCGCGAAGAAGATCAAGGTGTCCCGGGGAATCCACCGCGTCTGCGACGTGCTGGGACGGTGTCGCTCGGTCCAGCCGGGCACCTGGATCTCCGTGGGCTCCCTGCCCGTGCGCATGACCCGTTAGGCACTGACGGCGTCGCCCGCGGACCCTGGGCCGGTCAGAGGGGGCGGATGTCGCGCGGGGTGATCCGGGGGCCGCGGGCCGGGCGCTGCACCCCGGCCAGCTCCACCAGCCGCTGCACCCGGTAGCGGTGCGGCGCGTACGGGGCCAGCAGCGCGGCCATCCGCTCGTCGTCGCCGTCGGTCTCTCCGGTGAGCGCGTACACCAGGTGGTGGGCCAGGTGGAAGTCGCCGAACGACACCGCGTCGGCGTCCCCGAGCGCGCGCTGGGCCACCTCGGCCGCCGTCCACGGGCCGACGCCCGGGACCGAGGTCAGCCGGGCGCGGGCGGCGTCGGACGGCAGGTCCGCGCACTCCTCCAGCCGGTCCGCGACCGCGGCGCAGCGCAGCACGGTCTGCGAGCGGACGCCCTCCACCCCGGCCCGGTGCCACTCCCACGACGGGACCCGGCGCAGGGCGGACGCGGACGGGGGCACCCGCATCCCGTCCGGCGCCGGACCCGGGGCGCGCTCGCCGTGCCGGACCAGCAGGTATCGCCACGCCCGGCGGGACTCCCGGCCGGTGACCTTCTGCTCCAGCACCGCGGCCAGCAGCGCCTCCAGCACCCGACCGGTCGCCGGCACCCGCCAGGACCGCCCGTGCCGGCGCCACGCCTCGCGCAGCACGGGCGGCAGGGCGTCGGCGACGAAGCCGGCCGGGTCGTCGCCGTCCCCCAGGGTGATCGGCAGCCGGTCGGTCGCCCAGGCAGCACCGGGACCCCAGGCGACCTGCTCGACCGTCCCCTCGGCGGGGCGGGCGGTGATGCGGACCGTCGCCGGCCCCTCCGGGGTCCGGGTCGTGCGCCACAGCGCCCCGCCCGGGTCGAGGCGGTACGCCGGGTCGGCGCGCCCGCGGGCCAGCGGGCCCAGGATCGTGACCGGGTCCACCGGGCGTCCGGGGCGCCAGACCCGGGTCACCCCCAGGTCGTCGGAGGGCACCGGTCAGCGGTCGGAGGAGAAGCGGACCGCGGTGTCCCCCAGCACGACGCCGGGCCAGACCCGCGCGCCGGTGACGAGCTCGTTGCCGGCGCCCACCACCGCCCGGTCGCCGACGACGACGCCCTCCAGCACCGACCCCGGCCCGACGATGGCGCCCGCACCCACGACGCTGTCACGGACGACCGCGCCCGCGGCCACCACGGCCTCGTCGAACAGCACCGAGCCGTCCACCACCGCGCCGGAGCCCACGGTCGCCCCGGCGCCCACCGCGGAGCCACCGGTGACCGTCGCGTCCGGCGACACCTCCGCACCGGGCAGCACCAGCCGCTCCCCGCGCGGCCCCGGCACGGCCGGGGACGGGGCCAGCCCGCGGACCAGGTCGCGCGACCCCTGCACGAACGCCAGCGGGGTGCCCAGGTCCAGCCAGTAACCGCGGTCGACGACGCCGGTGACCAGCGCGCCCGCGTCCAGCAGGCCCGGGAACGTCTCCCGCTCCACCGACACCGGCCGGCCGTGCGGGATCCGGTCGATCAGCTCGCGCCGGAAGACGTAGCACCCGGCGTTGATCTGGTCGGTGACGATCTCCTCCGGGGTCTGCGGCTTCTCCAGGAACGCCAGCACCCGGCCCTCGGCGTCGGTCGGGACCAGCCCGTAGGCGCGCGGGTCCTCGACCGGGGTGAGGTACAACGTCACGTCCGACCCGGTGGTCCGGAAGTGGTCGACCAGGCCCGCGATGTCCACGCCCGACAGCACGTCGCCGTTGAAGATGAGCACAGGCTCGTCCGGCCCGCTCTGCAGGTACGGCGCCACGTGCCGGATCGCCCCGCCGGTGCCCAGCGGGTGCTCCTCGGTGACGTACACCAGCTCCACGCCGAGGTCCCGGCCGTCCCCGAAGTGCTCGCGGAAGACCTCCGCGCGGTACGACGTCCCGAGCACCACCCGGGTGACCCCGGCCTCGCGAGCCCGCGCGATCTGGTGGGTGGTGAACGGCACCCCGGCCACCGGGAGCATCGGCTTGGGAGTGTTGATCGTCAGCGGGCGCAGCCGCGTCCCCTGACCGCCCACGAGCAGCACGGCCTCGGTCATGCGCTCATCCTGCCGGAGGGCGGTGCCGGTAGCGTGCCGAACCGTGGCCCCGGCGGACGTCCCCGACACCCCCTGGAACGCGCTGCACCAGCTGCTGCGGGAGCAGGCCGCCCGGCCGCTGCTGACGTACTACGACGACGCCAGCGGCGAGCGGGTGGAGCTGTCCGTCGCGTCGGTCGAGAACGCGGTCGCGAAGACCGCCAACCTGCTCGTCGACGGCCTCGCGCTGGACCCCGGAGCCGTGGTCGCGGTGCACCTGCCACTGCACTGGCAGCACGCGGTCTGGCAGGGGGCGGTGTGGGCGGCCGGGATGGTGCTGGCGCCGTACGGGGACCCCGCGACCGCCGACCTGCTCGTGGTGGGCCCGGACGACCTCGCGCTGGCCGCCGGTGCTGCTGAGGCCGTGGCGGTCTCGCTGGACCCGATGGGCATGCCGTTCCGGGATCCGCTGCAACCGGGGGTCCTGGACCACGCCGTGGAGGCCCGCATGCACGGAGACCGGTTCGCGCCGCCGCCGGTGCCCGCGGACGCACCCGTGCTGGTCAGCGGGCCGGACGCTTCGGCACACAGCTGGCGGCAGCTGGTCGGGCACGCGGAGGACCTGGGCGGGCGCCTCGGCCTGCCACCCGGGGGACGCCTGATGACCTCCGCGGACCCGGACACCCTCGACGGCACGGTCGCGATGCTGGCGCTGCCACTGACCGTGGGCGGTTCGGCGGTCCTGGTGCGTCACGAGGACGTCGGCCGCCGGACGGACCGACTCGCGGTGGAGCGGGTGGACGCGGTGCTGACCTGAAGGTCAGCGGACCTTCACGACCCCGCCGACCTCGCCGTAGACGTAGCCCTGCCGGGAGTTGACGCGCACCTGGTAGCTGCCGGAGCGGGCGGCCAGGGTGAAGGTGAGCGGAGCGCCGGACTTGGTGACCCGCACCTTCATCGCCGCGACCCCGTTGCGGGTCAGGTAGACCGTGGTGCCCTTCGACCAGTTGCCCGTCGCCACCCGAAAGGTGTCGCGGGACCCGTTCTCGCTGAAGCCCACCAGGGCGAACTTCTTGATGTCCAGGCGGAACGGGTCGCTGTAGACGTACGCGCCGGGCTGGCCGGTGCGCAGCCGGTACTCGCCCGCCTGCGCCGGCACGTTGAGCAGGTTCACCGCGCCCTTGGCCTCGACCTTGCCGGCCTTCTTGGCGCGCCCGTCCAGGGTGAGGACGACCTTGGCGTCCTTCTTCAGGCCCTCGACCGTGCCACGCACGTGGAACCGGCCGCCGCTGGAGATGGCGGACCCGGTGGTGGGCGACCACACCGACATCGCCACCTCGACCGGCGTCGTGGGGGTCGGTGTCGGCGTGGGGGTCGGCTCCGGCTCGACCGGCGTCGGTGCCGGGGCGGTCGGGATCTCCGGCCACGAGCTCGCGGGGATGGTGCCGCCGGAGGTGCCGATGGACTTGACCGTGGTCGACGGCAGGCCGAGCGCGGACCGCATCTTGGTGCCGGACAGCGAGGCGGACGCCCCCGAGGCCGCGGTCGCGGTGAGCGTGCCGACCGAGCCGGAGGAGTTGCGCTCGGTCACCGCCAGCGTCGCGACGTCGGGCAGGCCGAAGGCGGCGGCCAGCTTGGCGTTGCTGAACGACCGGGTCCACGACGCGTACGGGTTGTCGTCGATGTTGCTCCAGTGGTCGTCGACGCTGATGGCGTACGGCAGCGCCCCGCCCCACACGTCCTCGCTGGCCTCGGTGCGGCCGCCGGAGGACGAGCCGTAGAACGCCGTGATCGGCTTGCCCGCGTACATCACGGCGGTGCCCGCGGTGTCGCCGGTCCACGTCGACTGGACCGCAGCGGTCCAGTTGGCACCCAGCGGCCGCGTCTCGGACGCGTAGCCGGAGAAGGTCTGGTCGTAGTAGGGGCCGCCACCGTCGTCGACGTGGCAGCGGCAGGCGGACTTGGTCGGGCCGGCGACCTTGGACAGGGCGTACGTCCGCGAGGCGATCACCTGGGCGCGCAGCGCCTCCTTCGGCCACGACGTCGGGACCTCGGCGATGCCGTACAGGTACTCGTCGTGGATCCGCACGCTGTTGACGACGGCGAGCCGCCACGACGAGCCGGACTTCACCGCGCCGACCTCGAGCCAGCCGTAGCGGTAGCGATGCCCGCTGGAGGAGAAGGACTCCCCGGGTCCCACCACGTTGAGGACGGTGGCGCCGACCCCGGTGGATCCTGGGACGCGGGTGCCGGACCAGCGCACCGCGACGGTCTCGGACTTGCCCAGTGCCGTCTTGCTCGTGCCGTCGCTGCGGACGACCTTCACCAGTCCGTCGACCGGGGTGAACGTCAGGACGTCGGACCCGCTGCCGATGACCGTCGATCCGGCGACCTCGACCTCGATGCCGCCGCCCGCGGCGTCGAGGGCCTCGGCCCGCACCTGGGCGGTGGACACCTGGTGCAGCAGGCCCACCCGGATCTCCGCGTCGTCCGGGACGGCGGTGACGCTGGTGTTGGGGTAGTAGTGGCTGACGATCTGCTCGCCGGTCCGGCCCTCCCGCGCCTGGCCGAGCGCGCCGTACTGGGACAGGCCCACGCCGTGGCCCCAGCCCGCGCCGACGAGGTCGAACTTCGCCGGGATGCCGCAGGGGTCCTCCGGTGAGCTCGCCGTGGCCGCGATGCGCACGTAGGCGGTCGCGGGGTAGACCTCGCGGCCCTGCGCCGTCGTGCCGGTCAGGTCGATGCGGTAGACGCCCGGTGGCACTGCGTCGCCGCCGGTGGCCCGCAGGTCCCAGCCGACCTTCAGCGTGCCCTTCTGCGCCAGCGTGCCCGTGGCGGTGCGCACCGGGTCGGTGGCGCACACCGAGTAGACCGTCATCTGCCAGGTCATGGCCGCGGACGCGGTCGCGGTGATGGACGCCTTGCCCCCGGAGCCCCAGGTGAGCGAGCTCGTCGACAGCCGCGGGTCGAAGATCGCTGGGCCGAGCAGCCCCCGGGCCATGTTCCGGATCTGCGGCAGGTACTGGTGCAGGTACTTGCCGGGGCACGCGGTGTTGCCGATGTCGCCGTGCCCGGCGATGACCTGGGTCGTGGCGACGGCACCCGGCGGGTACTTCGAGGTCCCCGCGCCGGAGTCGGACACCAGCGTGGTGGTGCCCAGCGGGTCGCGGTTGTACATGGACAGCTTCCACGCCATCAGCCGCGCGATCGACGTGTACATCGCGCGCCCGTCGGTCGTGGAGGGGTTGAAGGTCTCGAAGTTGCCGAGACCGGACACGGCGAACGAGTTCTGGTTGAACCCGGCGGTGTGGCCGCCGAGGACCGGACGGTCCATCCCCCCGGCCCGACCCTCGTAGAGCCGGCCGAAGCGGTCCACCAGGAAGTTGTAGGCGATGTCGGAGTAGCGCAGCGAGTTGACGAAGTACGCGTACAGGTTGCGCACCTGGCGCGCGGCGTCCGCGCGGGAGTAGTTGCTCGTCGAGGCGGTGTGGTGGACGAAGCCGACCTTGATGGTCGAGGTGTAGCGCGGCGGGCTGCGCCGCAGCGACTCGTCGGCGCCCCACTGCGCCCGGCTGATGATCGTCGGACGGGCGACGGCCGCCTGGGCGGAGGACATCGGCAGGTCGGCGACCAGCGACGCGTCGGCGTCGGTCGTGGGGTTGTCGATCAGGGAGACCGCGGTGCCGTCGGGCACCTCGCCGTCGGGGGTGTCGATGCGCACCTGGACGCCGTCGGCCTCGTCGGTGAGCAGCGGCTCGGTGCCCGAACGGGCCTGCTGGGCCTCCTCGCTGGAGGCGTCCGGGGCGTGCTCGGTCACGGCCAACTCGGTCCAGGCACCCCAGTCGCCGTCCTCGCGGACGCGGACCAGGACCCGGCTGTCGGGGTCCATCGGCTCGTCGGCCACCACGGCGACCAGACCGAACTCGTCGGTGGCGGTGGGCGGCGTGACGACGGCCGGCTCGAGGTCGGTGGCCGGGTCGGCGGTGCGCACGGACGCGGCAGCGCCACGGCCTGCGCCGGCGACGAGCGCGGCGTAGTCCTGCGGGTCGCCGCCCGGCTCGAGCACCGGGTCGCCGGGTCCCGGGCTGTCGGCCAGGGCCGCCCCGTCGACGCCGGCGAGGGCGATCTCGCGGACGGTGGGCGTCACCGGGTCCTGCGGTGCGGCGCTGCCGCCGAGCACCGGCACGGCCAGCCCGGCCGGCACGATCAGGGCGGCGACGACCGCGGACACGACCTTGCGCACGAGGGGGAACCTCTTCCGCCGGGGATGTCGGGGCGGCATCGACGTCGCACGCCGTCTCCCCACGCGCGCGTCGACCCACCCCCGGCCTCGACGACGAGTGTGCCAAACCACCCCCCAGACCGGTCAAGACGGACATTGGGTGAATCCCGTCCCACTCGTCACACCCGGGCCGCGGAACGGTCGCCCCGCGGACCGGCGGGCCCCGGGTCGGGCGGCGGGGAAGGGTGGCGCGGAACGGCGGTGGGAACGGGGGCGCCGCCCGGCGCGTCCGAGGCGGCAGACGCGCGGGCGCTCGGGCGTGTCGGGCCCCGTACCATGACCGGGTCCGGCGCCCGGGTCCCCCGCGCCGAAGCCGAGGAGCCTGGCCGCCCGTGTCCGACCGCACCACGCCGCCCGCCGGAGAGCCGTCCGGCGAGCCCGACGTTCCCGCGGACGGGTCCCCTCTCGCGGACACCCCGCCGGCCGGCCTCCCGCCGGTCCCCCCCGCGCCCGGACTGCCCGCGCCCGGACCGGACGCCACACCCGCCCCGGGCCCCGGGCTGCACGCCACGGTGCTGCCCCGCCGCCGGCGCTGGCCCCGGGTCGTGCTCGCCTCGCTCTCGGTCGTGGTCCTCATGGCCACCGTCGCCGGTGCCGGCTACGCCGCGATGTACACCAAGCTGCAGGGCAACGTCCGGGTCCTGGACATCTCCAACCAGGTCGGCTCCGACCGCCCGGTGCCGCAGGTCGTCGACGAGCAGGGCAACTACACCCCGGTCACCGTCCTGCTGATGGGCTCGGACTCCCGCCAGGGCAAGGGCAACCAGGGCTACGGCAACCCCGACGTCTACGGCGGGGAGCGGTCCGACACCACGATCCTGCTGCACCTGTCCGCGGACCGCAGCCGGGCCATCGCCGTGAGCATCCCGCGCGACACCTGGGTCACGCTGCCGGAGTGCGAGAGCCGCACGACCCCCGGGGAGACCGTCGGGGGGTACGAGCAGAAGTTCAATGTCGCCTTCGAGCTCGGCGGCCCCGGCTGCACCGTCAAGCTGGTCGAGGAGATGACCGGCCTGACCATCGACCACTTCGCCGTCATCGACTTCGGCGGATTCAAGCGGGTCATCGACGCGATGGGCGGCGTCGAGGTCTGCCTCACCACGGCGGTCGACGACGACAAGAGCGGCCTGGTCCTGCCGGCCGGGACGAGCGTCGTCTCCGGGGAGGACGCGCTGGCGTTCGTGCGGGCGCGCAAGACCCTGGGCGACGGGTCGGACCTGTCCCGGATCAAGCGGCAGCAGGAGTTCCTGTCCTCCCTGATCCGCAAGGCCTCCTCGACGGAGATGCTGCTCAACCCGGTCAAGCTGTACGGCGTCCTCGACGCGGCGACGCAGTCGCTGACCACCGACCCGCAGCTGGCGAACCTGGACAACATGCGGGACCTGGTCCTGTCCGCCAAGGACATGAAGCCCAAGCAGATCTCGTTCGTGACAGTCCCGTGGCTTCCGCGCGGCGACAACGTCAACGTCGTCATCGACGAGGAGAAGGCCGCGCCGCTGTGGCAGGCCATCGCCAACGACACCCCCTGGCCGCCGAAGAAGACCTCGTCGCAGCCGGCGCTGAAGACGCCCCCGCAGAGCATCTCCGTGCGCGTGCTCAACGGCAGCGGCGTCGAGGGACAGGCGACGAAGGCCGCCGAGGCGCTCACCGCCGCCGGGTTCAACGTCGTCGAGGTCGGCAACGCGGACCGCAACGACTACGCCACGAGCGTGGTCCAGCACGACCCCGGCTACGACGAGTCCGGCCGCACCCTGACCTACGCGGTCAAGGGCGCGACGTCGGAGGCCGTGGACGGGCTCGGCAGCGTCCTCACCGTGGTCATCGGGCAGAACTACACGACAGTCCGCCCGGTCGTGATCGACGGTTCCTCCACCGGCGACGTGGAGGCCACCACGGCCGACACCGTCTCCTGCTCGTCCTGACCGGACATCCACCCTCCCGACGAGCGGCGCTACCGCACCCGGCGGAACAGGTAGGCGAAGGCGGGACGCGTGTAGGCCACGCCCCTGCCCGACGCGCGCAGCGACTCCCGGGTGAGGGCGGCGGGCTTCTTCGGTTGGAGGAACGTGTCGAGGTCGGCGGCGCTCACCCGGTAGCCCCCGGAGGTGGCCAGGACCGCGCTCCCCAGCCGGTAGCGGCGGTCGAGGGACGCCAGGGCGGCGTCGCCATGGCTGGGGTTGACCAGCAGGGTGCCTCCGACCCGGAGCAGACCGGTGCACGCCTCGGAGACGAACCCGGCGTACAGCGAGACCAGCAGGTCGAAGCCCCCGGCGGGCAGGCCGAGGTCCGCGGTGTAGTCCGCGTGGTGGAACTCGAACCGCGGCTCGGCCGGGCTGCCGGGGTGCTCGCGGATGAGCTCGGCGACCCCCTGCCGGTCGGCGAAGAAGGCCGCAGCCCGGTCGTCGACGTCCACGTACGTCACGCTCGGGAACACGAACGACGGCGCGACGTCGACGTAGCTGCCCGGGTAGAGGACCCGGTCAGCACGGACGTGGTCGCTCACGGCCCGGAAGAGCCGCCAGCGGTCGCCCTCGTGCCGGTCCTGCCGCCGCCACAGGGCGCGGGTCCGGTCCAGCATCCGGGCACGCTAGCCACCGGGCACCGCCCGTCCGGCGGCGCGGACGTCGGCGGTTCGGCGCTTCGGGTGCCTACCGGGCACACTAGGGCGGGCCCGCCGGGAGCACCCGCCCCCGCCGGGCCCCGGTCCGCGCCCCGCGGCTCCGCCCGTCCGCCCCCGAGACCCCCCAAGGACGCCCCGCATGCCCGCAGTGGTGCGCAAGGCCCGCGGCTACCTGCGCCCGAAGGTCCGCGCCGTGCCCCGCCAGGCCCGCTCGTTCGGCCGCCGCGCGGTCGCGCTGGCCGAGGTGTCCCGCGCCCAGACCTACGTGGAGCGCAAGGACTACGCCCGGGCCGAGCAGATCCTGTCCGACCTGCTCAAGCGCTACGCGGGCACCAAGTCGGCGCTGGGCCTGCAGAGCCAGGTGATGGTGAAGCAGGGCCGGTTCGACGAGGCTGCGGTGCTGTCCAACCGGCTGGCCGAGCTGTCCGGCAAGCCGGAGGACCGGGCCCGGGCCCGGGCGCTGATGGGCCGGCTGGTGGAGACCGACCCGGGCTGGCTGCCCTACGCCGGGGAGCCCCGTCCGCTCACCGACCCCGAGCCGGGCCGGGTGCTCTACCTGGCCAAGGAGTCGATGCCGTACTTCCACAACGGCTTCTGCACCCGCACGCACGAGACGCTGAAGTCGGTGCAGGGCGCCGGGCTGGACCCGGTGGCCGTGACCATGCCGGGGTTCCCGGCCACCGTCGGCCGGCACGCCAAGACCCAGGTGAGCCGGGTCGAGGGGATCCGCTACCGGCACGTGCTGCCGTACTCCGCGACCCTGCAGTCACTGCCGTACGACGAGTACCTGCAGCTGTCCGCCCAGGTGCTGACCCGGGAGGTGGCGGCGCTGCGTCCGGAGCTGCTGCACATCGGGTCCGGGCACCGCGGCTACGAGACCGCCCTCGTGGGCCGCGCCCTCGCGGCCTGGTCCGGGCTGCCCTGGCTGTACGAGGTGCGGTCGTTCTTCGAGACGACCTGGACCGACGACGAGCGCTACATGGAGTCCGGGCCGTACTTCCACCGCCGGTACGGGGCCGAGACGCGCTCGATGCAGGCCGCCGACATGGTGGTCACGCTGTCCGGACCGATGCGCGACGAGATCGTCTCCGGGCACGGGGTCGACCCGTCCCGGGTCGTGGTCATCCCCAACGCGGTGGACCTCGAGCGGTTCGAGCCCGAGGAGCGCGACGCCGCGCTGCGCGACCGGCTCGGCCTCACCGGCAAGCTGGTGCTGGGCTACATCTCCAACCTCGACCACCACCGCGAGGCGCAGGAGGTCCTGCT
Organism: Candidatus Nanopelagicales bacterium; assembly: GCA_041393815.1. Lineage (NCBI taxonomy): Bacteria > Bacillati > Actinomycetota > Actinomycetes > Candidatus Nanopelagicales > Candidatus Nanopelagicales bacterium. The sequence continues at coordinate 144,098 of JAWKJK010000004.1, forward strand.
GGAGGCGACCGCCCGGCTGCGCGCGAGGGGCCTGGACGCCGCCGTCCTGCTGGTCGGGGACGGCCGGCGACGCCCGGAGCTCGAGCAGCGCGCCGCCGACCTCGGGCTCGGCGCCAATGCGGTGTTCACCGGGTCGGTGCCCTTCGGCAAGGTCGCGCAGTACTACTCCCAGATCGACCTGTTCGTGGTCCCGCGCATCAACGAGCGCGCCGGCCGGCTGGTGTCGCCGATGAAGCCGTTCGAGGCGATGGCGATGAACGTGCCGCTGGTGGTGAGCGACCTGCCGGCCCTGGTGGAGATCGCCGGCGCGGGCGAGCGGGCCGAGGTGTTCCGCGCCGGTGACCCCGACTCCCTGGCCGCCGTGGCCGAGCGGCTGCTGTCCTCGCCGGAGGCTCTGGCCGGGATGGCCGAGCGGGCCCGCGCTTGGGTCGCGGTCGAGCGCACCTGGGCCGCCTGCGGCCGGGCGTTCGCCGACGCGTACGAGCAGGCCAAGGACAACCACGCCCGACGCGCCACCGGGGGTCGCTGATGCTCATCTCGCTGGCCGGCCGCAACCCGGCGACCGTGAGCGCGGAGGCGTGGGGCGCGCTGCGCCAGCTCCGCTGGGACACCGACCAGGCTCCCGCCGTGCTCGCCTACTCCCCCGTCGCGAAGGCCAACCCGTTCCAGCAGGCCCTGTACGGCGGGCTGCTGGACCGCAACATCCTTCCGGTGCCCGCGTACGACGACGGGACCGCGGGCACCCTGCTGACGTCGCTGCCCGACGAGGTGCAGAAGGTGCTGCACCTGCACTGGCTCAACGTGGTCCTGGCCAAGGCCGGAGACCTGGCCGACGCGCGGCGCAAGATGGACGACTTCGTCGACCGGATCGCCCGGCTGAAGGACCACGGCGTCAAGCTGATCTGGACCGTCCACAACGTGCTGCCGCACGACGTGAAGCACGAGGGCGCCGAGGTCGAGCTGCGCGAGCGGATCATCGCGCTGGCCGACGTGGTGCACGTGATGAGCACCCGGACCCCGGAGATGGTGGCGCCGTGGTTCGCGCTGCCGCCGGACCGCACCTACCAGTGCGACCACCCCGGCTACCAGGGCGTCTACCCGCGCTGGGTCTCGCGCGCCGCCGCCCGCCAGGAGCTCGGCCTGCCGCCGGACGCGCTGGTGTGGCTGCTGATGGGCGCGATCAAGCCGTACAAGGGGCTCACCGAGCTCCTCGACGCCGTCGACGTGGTGTCCCGCGAGCAGCCCGGCCGCGTGGCGCTGCTGGTCGCCGGGCAGCCGGACCGCAACGGGGAGACCAACGCGTTCCTGGACCGGGCCGGCGCGCACCCGTCGGTGTGGCTGTACCCGAAGAAGGTCATCCCCGACGACGTGCAGCTGATGTTCCACGCCGCCGACGTGGCCGCGGTGCCCTACCGCCGCTCGCTCAACTCCGGCGCGCTCATCCTCGGCCTCACCTTCGGCCTGCCCGCCGTGCTGCCGTCGGCCAGCGGCGGGCTGCCCCTGGTGGACGACGAGGCCGCGGTGGTCTACGACCAGGACGACCCCGACGGCCTGGTCGGCGCGCTGCGGGAGTCCCGCCGGCTGCTGGCCCCCGAGTCCCGCGCCGCCGCCGAGCTCTCCGGGGCGCGGCTGGACCGCGCGACCGTCGCCGAGCGGTTCGCCCACGACATCCGCGGGTGGCTGGACAACGTCCCGCTGCCCCTGTTCCCCACCGAGCCGGTGCCGTACGTCCGCGGCGGCGTTGCGGGGACCTCGACCCGCGCGGAGGCCAGCGCATGACCGTCGTCCACATCACCGGGGCCCGGCCCAACTTCCCCAAGGCCGCGCCGGTGCTGGCTGCGCTGGACTCCCGCGGTGTGCCCCAGCTGCTGGTGCACACCGGGCAGCACTACGACGACGCCATGTCGGAAGTCTTCTTCCGAGAGCTGGAGCTGCCCCGCCCGGACGTCAACCTCGGTGTCGGCTCCGGCAGCCACGCCGAGCAGACCGCCGCGGTCATGGTGGGGCTGGAGAAGTTGTTCCTGGCGGACCGGCCCGAGCTGGTGATGGTCTACGGCGACGTGAACTCCACCGTCGCGGCGGCACTGGTGGCCGCGAAGCTGCACATCCCGGTCGCGCACGTCGAGGCCGGGCTGCGGTCGTTCGACATGACGATGCCCGAGGAGGTCAACCGCCGGCTCACCGACCAGCTGTCCGACCTGCTGTTCGTCACCAGCCCCGACGCGATCGGCCACCTGGCCCGGGAAGGCCTGCCGGACAGCCGGATCCACCTGGTCGGCAACCCGATGATCGACACCCTGCTCAAGCACTTGGACCGCTTCGAGCCAGAGCGCTACCAGGCGGCGCACGGGCTGGACCGCGACTACGTGGTCGCGACGCTGCACCGCCCCGCGAACGTGGACGGCGACGAGTCCTCGCGCGCGCTGGTCGACGCGCTGCACGGTGTGGCCGAGATGTACGACGTCGTCATCCCGCTGCACCCCCGCGGCCGGGAACGGCTGATGCGGCTCGGGCTCGCGGACGAACCACGGGTGCGTGTCGTGGATCCGCTGGGCTACATCGAATTCATCTCGCTGGTCCGCGGCGCCGGGGCGGTCGTCACCGACAGCGGCGGGGTCCAGGAGGAGACCACGGTCCTCGGCGTGCCGTGCCTGACCCTGCGGCCCAACACCGAGCGACCCGTGACGATCACGCACGGCACCAACCGGCTGGTCACGACGGAGACCCTCGTGCCGGCCGTGCAGCAGGTGCGCGAGCGCGGCCGGCTGGAGACCTGGCCGGTGCCGCCGATGTGGGACGGTCACGCCGGCGAGCGCGTCGCCGACATCACCGTCCCGTGGCTGGCCGCGCGCGCATGACCTCCCCCCGCATCGTGCTCGCCACGAGCAACGGGCACGGGATGGGGCACCTGACCCGGCAGCTCGCCGTCGCGCTGGAGCTGCAGGGCCGCGCGGAGCCGCTGGTGTTCTCGCTGTCGCTGGCGATGCCAGTGGTGGCCGCGCACGGCCTGGTCGGCGAGTACTGCCCGTCGCACGACCGCGGCTGGATGCCGCACGTGTCCTGGCACCGCTACCTGCGCGACCGCGTGGTCGAGTTCGTCGAGGAGACCGGGGCCGATGTCCTGCTGTTCGACGGGGTGTCGCCGTACCTGGGGCTGCTGCAGGCCCGCTCGCGACTGCCGCGGACCGCGTTCGTGTGGTCGCGGCGCGGGATGTGGGTGCCCGGGTTCAATGACCGGGCGCTGTCGGCGACGCCGTTCTTCGACCTCGTGGTGGAGCCCGGCGACCTGGGGTCGGCGGGAGACACGGGCCCGACGGTGGACCGCGGCGACGCCGTGCAGGTCGGGCCGATCAGCCTGCTGGACGCCGTACCGCCGCTGCCGCGCGACGTCGCCGCGGCGGAGCTCGGACTCGACCCCTCCCGCACGACCGTGCTCGTGACGCTGGGGTCCGGGGTTCTCGGGGAGGCGGCCGCGCCCGGTGAGGTCGCGATCCGGACGCTGCTGGAGGAGACCGACTGGCAGGTCGTCGTCACCAAGGCGGCGATCGCGCGCGAGGGGCTGCCACTGGTCGACGCCGAGCGCGTCGTCGAGCTGCGGTCGGTCTACCCGCTGGTGCGCTACCTGTCGGCGTTCGACGCGGCGGTGAGCGCGGCCGGCTACAACGCGGTGCACGAGTTCCTGCCGGCCGGGCTGCCGACGTTGATCGTGCCCAACCCGACCCGGTCGACCGACGACCAGCGGGCGCGGGCGCAGGCGGTCGCGGCCCGCGGGCTGGCGCTGTACGCCGACCCGGGTGACCCGGAGGGGGTCGCCGCCGGGGTGCGCTCCCTGGCGGACACCGGGGTGCGGGTGGACCTGGCCCGCGCCTGCCTGTCGCTGGCCCGCACCGACCCGATGACGGGTGCCGCGGACACCGCGCAGCTGCTGGTCTCCCTGGCCGGTGCGTTCGACCGGCACCGGCCCGGGCCGCTGGAGCGGGTGCGGACCGCGGAGCTGGCCGCGCGGGCCGGGGTGATGGACGTGATCGGCCCGGACCGGACCGCGGCGGTGCGCCGCGCGCTGGGGCGGACCCCGCCGAGCGGCCCGTCCCGGCCGCTGCGGGTGCGGCTGGTGGAGGAGCCGGCCGGGATCCCGGTCGACGCCCCTCCGCCGCCGTGGGACCCGTCCGGCGAGGGGTCCGAGGTGATCGAGCCGCTGCTGGTGACCGAGCGGGTGTCGTCGGCCCTGGTGCATCGCGGGACCCCGCTGGAGCAGCTCATCCCGGGGTCCTCGGCCCGCTACCGGGCCCGCCGCCTCGCCCTGGCCCGCCGCGCCTACGACGTGACCGCCTAACCCGTCACCCCTTCTCTCGGGCACACGATCCGCTTAGCGGATCATGTGGCCAGGTTGGCCGGCGAGTCGCGCGCCGGAGAGGCAACACCACCCGGTCGATGTGACGGAGGTGACGGGATGGAACGCCGCACGCTGGGCCGCTCGGGCCTGCTGGTGTCCACGTACGCGCTCGGGACGATGACGTTCGGGGCGGAGACCCCGCCGGACGCGGCGCACGCCCAGCTGGACCTGTTCGTCGAGGCGGGCGGCACGCTGGTGGACTGCGCCGACGTGTACGCCGGCGGGGAGTCCGAGCGCATCGTCGGCGAGTGGCTGGCCGCGCGCGTCGGGGCACGGGACGCCGTCGTGCTGGCCACGAAGGGGCGGTTCCCCACCGGGCCGGACGGCAACGACGCGGGCCTGTCCCGGCGCCACCTGACCCGTGCGCTGGACGCCTCGCTGCGCCGGCTGGGCGTGGACCACGTGGACCTGTACCAGGTGCACGCCTGGGACCCGCTGACCCCGGTGGACGAGTGGCTGCGCTTCCTCGACGACGCGGTGGCCTCGGGGCGCGTGGGCTACGTGGGTCTGAGCAACTTCACCGGCTGGCAGACCCAGAAGACCGTGGACCGGGCCGACGCCCGCGGCTGGGTCCGTCCGGTGTCGATGCAGCCGCAGTACAACCTGCTCGCCCGCGAGGTGGAGTGGGAGGTCGTTCCGGTGTGCGCCGAGGAGGGGCTCGGGCTGCTCCCCTGGTCCCCGCTGGGTGGCGGCTGGCTCACCGGCAAGTATCGGCGGGACACGGCGCCGACCGGCGCGACCCGGCTGGGCGAGGACCCCGAGCGGGGAGTGGAGGCGTACGGCCCCCGCGCGGCACGGGAGCGGACCTGGGCGGTCCTGGACGCGCTCACCGGGATCGCCGAGAACCGGGGAGTTCCGCCCGCGGTCGTCGCGCTGGCCTGGCTGCACGACCGGCCGACGGTGGCGTCGGTGGTGCTCGGGGCGCGCACCGTCGACCAGTTGCGGGCCAACCTGGGGGCCGTGGGCGTGCACCTGGACGTGACGGAGACCGAGTCCCTGGACGCCGCCAGCTCCCCGGACGCCCCCGACTACCCCTACGGCCCCGCGGGGGTCGGGCAGCGCACCCGCACCGTCGGCCCCTGACCTCGGACGACCGGTCCCGGAACCTGCCGCTCCCGGAGCCTTGCGAAGCACCACGACTCCGTTCCACCCCACGAACACCACCCGCCCCATCGGCCGGATCGTGTGGCCCGCTTCCCGGTCGACACGCCGCACCACCTCGCCACACGATCCGCACAGCGGATCGTGTGCCCACGCCGAGGGGGCGGTGGAAGGACGGGGCAGGGGCGGGTGGATGAGAGAATCGGCCGGCGTCCGCGGCGCCGTACGGCGTCGCGCGGTCTCACCTGAGGAGCAGAGCGTGTCGGTCGACCTCGTCGTCATCGGGCTGGGCTACGTCGGCCTGCCCTTGGCCCAGGAGGCCGCCCGTTCCGGCCTGTCCGTCGTCGGGCTGGACCTCTCCCCGGCGGTCGTCGACGGCCTCAACGCCGGCGCCTCCCACGTGGACGACCTGTCCGACGCCGACATCGACGAGATGCTCGCCGCCGGCTTCCGCGCCACCACCGACTCCGCCGTGCTCGCTGACGCGGACACCGCCGTCGTCTGCGTCCCCACGCCCCTGTCCGCCGACGGCGGCCCCGACCTCGGCGCCGTCGAGTCCGCGATCCTTGCGATCAGCACGCACCTGCACCCCGGGATGCTCGTGATCCTGGAGTCCACCACCTACCCCGGCACGACCGACGAGGTGGCCCGGCCGATCCTCGAGGCCGGAGGCCTGCAGGCGGGCCGGGACTTCCACCTGGCGTTCAGCCCGGAACGGATCGACCCGGGCAACCCGGTCTACGGCATGAAGAACACGCCCAAGGTCGTGGGCGGCCACACCTCCGCGTGCACCGACGCCGCCGCCGCGTTCTACGGCCGGTTCGTGGACACGGTGGTCCCGGCCCGTGGCACCCGCGAGGCCGAGATGGCCAAGCTGCTGGAGAACACCTACCGCCACATCAACATCGCGCTGGTCAACGAGATGGCGAAGTTCTGCCACGAGCTCGGCATCGACCTGTGGGACGTCATCGCCGCGGCCAAGACCAAGCCGTTCGGGTTCCAGGCCTTCTACCCCGGCCCCGGGGTCGGCGGGCACTGCATCCCGATCGACCCGAACTACCTCTCCTACAAGGTCCGCGCCAACCTCGGCTACCCGTTCCGCTTCGTGGAGCTCGCCCAGGAGATCAACGCGGGCATGCCGTCGTACGTCGTCCGCCGGGTGCAGGACGTCCTCAACGACGACGGCAAGGCGCTGCGCGGGGCCCGGGTCCTGCTGCTGGGCGTGACCTACAAGCCCGACATCGCCGACCAGCGGGAGTCCCCGGCGAAGCCGTTGGCGCAGCAGCTGATGGACAAGGGCGCGCACGTGGTCTACCACGACCCGCACGTCACCGACTGGCAGGTCGGCGGCGCTCCGGTCGAGCGGGCCGGCGACCTCGACGCTGAGCTGCGCAAGGCCGACGTGAGCGTGCTGCTGCAGAACCACTCCTCGTACGACCTGACCGCACTCGCCCAGACCGCGGCGCGACTGTTCGACACCCGTGGCGTGGCCGACGACCCCGCGGCGGTGCGACTCTGACCGCGACCGGCGTCGACACCCCCGCTCCGGCACCGCAGCCCAGCGCCGGAGCGGCCCTCGCCGCACGCCACGGGCTGCGCAAGATGGGCGGGCGCCCGCGCTTCGGCGCCTACCTGCGCGACCTGTGGAAGCGCCGGGCGTTCATCTGGACGTTCGCGCGGGCGCGGGTCGACGCCGCCTACAGCGCCAACCGGCTCGGCCAGTTGTGGCAGGTCCTGACGCCGCTGCTGCAGACGTTCATCTACTTCGTCATCTTCGGCGTGCTGCTGCAGACGTCCCGCGGCGTCACGAACTACCTGGCGTTCCTCACCATCGGCGTGTTCATCTTCGGCTACACGTCGAGCTCGGTGAACGCGGGCGCCCGCTCGATCAGCGGCAACCTCGGCCTCGTCCGGGCCCTGCACTTCCCGCGCGCGGTGCTTCCGCTGGCCAGCACCCTGCAGCAGTTCCTGACGCTGGGCTACTCGATGATCGTCATGGTCTCGGTCGTGCTCATCATGGGCGAGCCGCTGACCTGGTGGTGGTTCCTGCTGCCCGCCGTGCTGGCGATCCAGTCGATGTTCAACACCGGCCTGGCGATGGCGGTCGCCCGGATGGGCTCCAACGCCCGTGACATCAACCAGATCCTGCCGTTCCTCATCCGGCTGTGGTTCTACCTGTCCGGCGTGCTCTACAGCATCCAGGTGTTCACCGAGCGCTTCCCGCAGTGGATCACCAACCTCATGTACGTCAACCCCGCAGCGGTCTACATCGAGCTCACCCGCGACCTGCTGATGGACTCGTACCAGTCGCTGCCCTGGGCCTGGGCCATCGGCGCGGCCTGGGCGCTGGTGATCCTGCCGCTGGGCTTCGTCTACTTCTGGCGCGCGGAGGCCACGTATGGCCGCGGCTGAGGCCGGCGGCGCCGCTCCCGTCGCGGCACCCGAGGACCGCGTCCCGACGATCGTGGTCGACGGCCTGCACGTGGTCTACCGGGTCTGGGGCGCCAAGCGGACGCGTCAGCGCCACGACACCGGCACCGGGTCGGCCATGGGCCGGCTGATGGGCGGTCGCCGCAAGCAGGGCGTGCGCGAGGTGCACGCGCTCAAGGGCGTGTCCTTCGCGACCTACCGCGGGGACGCCGTCGGGCTGGTCGGGAGCAACGGCTCCGGCAAGTCCACGCTGCTGCGCGCCATCGCCGGGCTGCTGCCCGCCACCCGCGGCGCGGTCTACACCGACGCCCAGCCGTCACTGCTCGGCGTCAACGCGGCCCTGATGAACCAGCTCACCGGCGAGCGCAACATCGAGCTCGGCTGCCTGGCGATGGGCATGTCCCCCGACGAGGTCGAGGAGAAGTTCGACTCGATCGTGGAGTTCTCCGGCATCGGCGACTTCGTCAACCTGCCGATGAGCACCTACTCCTCGGGCATGGCGGCCCGGCTGCGGTTCGCGATCGCGTCCGCCGTCACCCACGACGTGCTGCTCATCGACGAGGCGCTGGCCACCGGGGACGCGGAGTTCCGCCGGCGCAGCGAGGCCCGCATCCGCGAGCTGCGCGACCAGGCCGGCACGGTCTTCCTGGTCAGCCACTCCCTCGACGTCGTGCGCGACACCTGCAACCGGGCGATCTGGCTGGACGAGGGCGCGGTCCGGATGGACGGTGACGCGGGCCCGGTCCTCAACGCCTACGAGGTGTTCGCCAAGGAGGTCCGCACCCGCCGCAAGGCCGAGATCAAGGCCCGGCGCCGGTCGCTTCGGGCCGCGCTCGGCGGCGGTGCCGCCGACGGCGGCTCCAGCGCACCGGACTCGGGGACCTGAGGGCGCCGCCCGTGCGCGTCCTGGTCGTCACCGTCGTCCACCACCCCGAGGACGCCCGCATCCTGCACCGCGAGATCGCGGCCCTGAAGGCCGCCGGGCACGAGGTGTCGTACGCGGCGCCGTTCACCGCGTACGGAGTCACGGCCCCGGAGTACCTGCGCACGACCGACCTGCCCCGGGCGGTGGGCCGCGATCGTCTCGGCGCCGTCCGCGCTGCCGGCCGACTGCTGCGCCGCGAGGCCCCGAAGCACGACGTGGTGCTGCTGCACGACCCCGAGCTGCTGCTGCCCGCCTGGCGGCTGCCGCGGCCGCCGCGCGGCCCGGTGGTGGTGTGGGACGTGCACGAGGACACCGCCGCGGCCGTCACCCTGAAGCCCTGGCTGCCCGGTCCGCTGCGGGCTCCCACGGCGGCCGGCTTCCGCGGCGTCGAGCGCGCCGCCGAGCGCCGCTTCCCGCTGCTGCTGGCCGAAGACGGCTACCTGCCGCGGTTCGTCGGCGACCCGCCGGTCGTGCCCAACAGCACGTACGTGCCTGCGGTCGTCCCGCCGCCGGGTCGTGACCGCGTGGTCTACGTCGGCCACCTGTCCGAGAAGCGCGGGGCGCTGGACCTGGTGGAGATGGGCCGGCTGCTGCGGGGCACCGGGGTCACGGTGGAGGTAGCCGGGCACGCCGACTCGGTGGTGTCCGACGCGCTGGCGAGCGCCGACGCCGACGGCGACCTGCGCTGGCACGGCTACCTGCCCAACGACGAGGCGCTGTCCCGGGTGGAGGGCTCGCTGGCGGGCCTGTCGCTGCTGCACGACGAGCCGAACTACCGGCACTCCCGGCCCACCAAGGTCATCGAGTACATGGCCCGCGGTGTCCCGGTCGTCACCACCCCGACGCCACCGGCGCGCGCGCTGGTCGAGGGCGCCGGCTGCGGCGTGGTCGTGCCGTTCCGCCAGCCCGCGGTCGCGGCGGACGAGGTGCTGCGGCTGCGGGACGACCCGCAACGGGCCGCCGACCTCGGCCGGCGCGGTCACGAGGCGGCGCAACGCGATCACGACTGGGGCCGCGACGGCGCGGTCTTCGTTGCGGCGCTGGAGGAATGGGTCGCCGGCGCCGAGCGGGCGTGAGGATCGCCCGCGAGGACTACCCGCGCAGGCCGTCCGGGCTGGTGAGGAAGCCCGCACCCCAGGCGGCGTGCATCGCCACGTACACCGCGGGCAGGCGCACCCATGCGCCCCGCTCGAGCCCGCGGCCGTTGACCGCGGCGCCCGCCGCGATGATGGCGGCGTAGCCCGCCGGCGCCAGCCAGCCCAGCCGCAGCCAGCCCGGCCCACCGACGAGGCCCACCACTCCGGCGACGGTGCCGGCCAGGACCCCGGTGACCGCGAGCGGCGGTGCCAGGTAGCGCGCGCTGCCCGGCAGCCGCGCGGTCTCGGGGTGCCGGCGCATCACCTCGCGCCGCCATCGCCCGTACTCGAAGTACTGCCGGGCCAGCCGCCCGAACGTCGGCCGCGGCCGGTAGGTCACGTGCATCCGCGGGGTGAACCAGACCAGGCCGCCGGTGTCGCGGATGCGGTGGTTCATCTCCCAGTCCTGGGCCCGGACGAACTCCTCGTCGTAGCCGCCCACCCGCTCCAGCGCCGAGCGCCGGAAGCAGCCCAGGTAGACGGTGTCCGCAGGGCCCTCCTCGCCGCCGACGTGGAAGGCGGCGGCACCGACGCCGAGCTTCGTCGTCATGGCCCGCGCCACCGCCTGCTCGAACTCGGTGACGCCCTCGGCGCCCATGATCCCGCCGACGTTGTCGGCCCCGGTGCGCTGCAGCGTCTCCACTCCGGCGCGCACGTAGTCGTCGGGGATCAGCGCGTGCCCGTCGACGCGGACGATGACGTCGTACGCCGCCACCCGCAGCGCGGCGTTGAGGCCGGCGGGAGTCCGCCCGGTCGGGTTGTCCACGGTGCGGACCCGGGGGTCGGCCGCCGCCAGCTCGGCCGCCAGGTCTCCGGTGCCGTCGTGCGACGGTCCGAGCGCGACCACGACTTCCAGCGGTCCCGGGTAGTCCTGGGCCAGGACCCGGCCGACGGCGTCGGCGAGGTGCCGCCGCTCGTTGAGCACGGGCATGACGACAGAGACCCCCGGCCAGGGGCCGTCGACGGCCGGCTCGGTCGGCCGCGGGTCCACGGTGGTCATCGGGGCGACGGTACCGGCTCCCCGGGGGTTCGCCGGACACCCGAGGCCGCTCCGCTCGGGTACCCCGCCCGGTATGAGTCGCGTCACACCGACCGGCGCGCCGTTCGGGGAGCGGTGCCGCGGGGTACCTATCCTCGAAGCCGCTGGGCACCACCCACGGCCGTCGCGCGTCGAACCCGGCGTCCGACCTTCCCCGACCGCTGGAGGATCCCGACGTGGTCGACTCGCGCACCCGGCGCGGCCCCGCCCCCGCGGGCGGTCCCCCGCGCCGTCGGCGTCGCGGGCTGCGGGTGCTGGCCGGCACCCTCTCCGTCGTCGTCCTGGCCGCCAGCCTGCTCGGCTGGGCGGCCTCCCAGCGCTACCTGGGCAAGATCCAGCAGATCAGCGTGTTCGCCGGCCTGTCCGACCGACCCGACGCGGGCGAGGGCGAGGCCTACAACGTCCTGCTCGTCGCCACCGACGACCGCACCGGGCTGTCCCGCAAGGAGCGCAACAAGCTCAACGTGGGGCACGCCGACTACGGCCGCCACACCGACACGATGATCTTGATGCACGTGTCCTCCGACAGCGGTCGCGTGACGATGGTCAGCCTCCCCCGCGACTCGCTCGTCACCATCCCGGCCCGTACGGACGCCGACGGCACCCAGCACGACGCGCAGCAGGCCAAGCTCAACGCCGCGTTCGCGTACGGCGGCCCGGCCCTGACCGTGTCCACGGTCGAGCAGGCCACCGGGGTGCGCATCGACCACTACATGGAGGTCGACTTCAAGGGCTTCCTGCGCATGGTCGACGCCCTCGGCGGCGTCGAGGTGTGCCTGCCCGCGGCCGCCCAGGACGAGAAGTCCGGGCTGGACCTGCCCGCCGGGCGGCAGACCGTGCAGGGCCCGCAGGCGTTGGCGTACGTGCGCGCCCGCTACATCGACGCCACCGCCGATATCGGCCGGATCCAGCGGCAGCAGAAGTTCCTCGCGTCGATGATGCAGAAGGCCACCAGCGCCGGGATGCTGCTGAACCCGGTGGCGTTCGACTCGTTCGTGTCGGCCGCCGCGGAGAGCGTGAAGACCGACGAGGGACTCGGGTCGGACCAGTTGATGGAGCTGGCCCAGCGGCTGCGCGGTCTGGACCCCAAGAACGTGACGTTCATGACCGTGCCGGTGGCGGAGTACGACCACCGCGTCGACGGCCTGGGCTCGACGCTGCTGTGGGACGACCTGGCGGCGACGGCGCTGTTCGCGAAGATCCGTGACGACCAGCCGGTGGTGAAGGCCAAGGCGGCCACGGTCGAGGTGCCGCCGGGCGAGATCCGGGTGCAGGTCTACAACGGTGCCGGGGTCGACGGGCTCGGCGGCCGCGCGGCCACGGACCTGGCGAAGATCGGCTTCGAGATGGCCGGGCCCGCGGAGAACGCCGACGCGTCGGACGCGACCACCACCGTGGTGCGCTACGACCCGGGCTGGGACCGCTCGGTGAAGACCGTCGCGGCGGCTCTGCCGGACGCCGAGCTGGTCGCGGTCGAGGGCCTCGGCCGGACCATCGAGGTGATCGTCGGGTCGTCGTACGCCGGCACGTCCCCGGTGAAGGTGTCGGCACCCACGTCGTCCCTGGACCAGGTCCGCAGCGCCGACCAGGACATCTGCGGCTGACTAGCGCACACCGCGTCCGGCTCCAGCCGGCCGGCCCTTGCCGGACGGCCACCATCCGTCTAGCCTGATACGAAACCTCGTATCGGGGGCCCCATGTCGGCGCCAGAACTGCTGCGAGCCGCGCGTTCGTCGCGGGCCGTGTCCCAGCGCGAACTCGCGCGTCGTGCCCAGATCGCGCAGCCGAGGATCGCCGAGGTGGAGGCCGGACGCCACGACACGACCGTGAGCCGGCTCGAACAGTTGCTCGCTGCGATGGGCCAGCGGCTGGTCGTCCTGACGACGACGTCCCCTCCCGTGTACGAGGCAGCGACCGCGATCCGCGACGCACTCGCCGACGGGGACCAGGACGGTGCGCTCCGGGAGGTCATCCAGGTGGCCGACGACCTCGCGCGGGCCGATGGCGCAACCTGCGTGGCGCTCGCCCTGACCCGGCCTGGCCCGGTCGGGGACCGTCGCTGGGACGCGCTGCTGGCGGCGGTCGTCGACCACCGCCTGACCGAACGTGGCCTGCCTCGGCCGCGCTGGGTGGACGATCCGGCGTACCGGCTCGACGAGCCGTGGGACGTCGAGGAACTCACGGAGCTCCAAGCCGCCGCCCGGGCTGCCACCCCCGACGCCATCTCCAGCCACGGCGTCTTCCTCGCCGCTGAGGAGCTCGGCAGCGTCTGATGGCGGGGACCCTCGACCGTGCCCAGATCCGGACGCTGCTCGCCGAGCGTGCAGCGCGGATGGCTGCCGCACACCTCAGCGGGGGCGTCCGAGTGGTCGGTGGCGCGGCCATCGCCCTCATGAGCAGCGATCGTCGCGCCACGGCCGACATCGACGCCCAGCTGCTGCCCGCTGAGGGGGTGCGAACCATCGCAGCACAGATGGCCGACGAGTACGGCCTAGGGCCGGACTGGGTCAACGAAGCCGCCGCGATGTACGTACCGCCGGTGGGGTCCGAGGACTGGATACCGCTGATGCGCATGGGCGATGTCGTTGTGTCCCTCGGATCGGCGCCGATGCTCCTGGCGATGAAGCTGTCCGCCAACCGCGGGCGCCGCGATGCCGCCGACATCGACTTCCTGCTCGATGCCTGCAACGTGACTAGCGTCGAGGAGGCTCAGTCGATCTACGAGCGTTACCACGCACAGGACGTACTGCCCGAGTCCGCTCAAGCCCGGGTGCGAGCCTGGCTCCGATCACGTGACGGCGCGCGCTAGCCGCCCGAGGCGGACGCCGACGCGCGCCACTCGTGGATCGCACGGCGGCGCTCCAGCCGACTGGTGCGCCGGATCTCGGCCTCGTGCTCGCGCAGCCGGTCCCGGTCGTTGTCGTGCGACACCGGCGGGACGGGCAGCGGCCGGCCGTCCGGGCCGATGGCGACGAACACCAGGTAGGCCGAGGCCACGTGCAGCGCCTCGTTCCGGGCGTCGTTCCACGGCTGCGCCGACACCCGGACGCCGACCTCCATGGAGGTCCGGCCGGTCCAGTTCACCTGTGCCTGGCAGGTGAGGATGTCGCCGACCCGGACCGGCTCGAGGAAGGCCAGCTCGTCCACGAACGCAGTCACTGCCGGCATTCCGCAGTGCCGGCCCGCGGCCGACCCCGCGGTGGTGTCCACCAGGTGCATGATCACTCCGCCGTGGACGTTGCCGAGCAGGTTGGCGTCGGTGACGCCCATCACCCGCGCCAGCGTCACCCGCGAGAACGCGGCGGGCACGGGATCGGGCTGCGCCGGCGCGGGATCCAGGGACGACTGCGTCATGGCTCCTCCTCAGCCGGAGGCTAGCGCCCGCGCGGCTACCCTGGTGCGGGCCACCGAGCGGCGGGGGCCGGTGAGGCGTACGAGGAGGCCCGGGTGGCACCCCGTCTGACGGTGATCGGCACCGGGTACCTCGGTGCCACGCACGCGGCATGCATGGCCGAGCTCGGCTTCGAGGTGCTCGGCGTCGACGTCGACGAGGCGAAGATCGCGATGCTGTCGGCGGGGACGGTGCCGTTCTACGAGCCCGGCCTGGACGAGGTGCTGGCCCGGGCCCTGGAGTCCGGGCGGCTTCGCTTCACCACCTCGTTCGAGGAGGCGGGCGCCTTCGGCGACGTGCACTTCGTCTGCGTCGGAACACCGCAGCGCGCGGACGCGTACGCCGCGGACATGTCCCAGGTGTTCGGCGCGGTCGAGGCCCTCGCTCCGTACCTGGAGCGGCCCTGCCTGGTCGTCGGCAAGTCGACCGTGCCGGTCGGTACGGCCGACCAGCTGGTGGAGCTCCTCGCCGAGCGGGCTCCCGCTGGCGCCGGCGCCGAGGTGGCCTGGAACCCGGAGTTCCTGCGCGAGGGCTTCGCGGTCCAGGACACCCTGCACCCGGACCGGCTGGTGATCGGGGTGACGTCGGAGGCGGCGGAGAAGGCGCTGCGCGAGGTGTACGCGCCGCTGCTGGACGAGGGCGTCCCCATGGTCGTCACCGACTTCCCCACCGCCGAGCTGGTGAAGGTGTCGGCCAACGCGTTCCTGGCCACCAAGATCTCGTTCATCAACGCGATGGCCGAGGTCTGCGAGGCCGCGGGCGGCGATGTCGTCCGGTTGGCCGAGGCGATCGGCTACGACCCGCGCATCGGCAACCGGTTCCTTCAGGCCGGGCTCGGCTTCGGCGGCGGCTGCCTGCCCAAGGACATCCGCGCGTTCATGGCCCGGGCCGGCGAGCTCGGCGTGGACCAGGCCCTGACGTTCCTGCGCGAGGTCGACGAGATCAACCACCGGCGCCGGGCCCGCACGGTGTACCTGGCCCGCGACGCCGTCGGCGGCGACTTCCGCGGGCGCACGGTCGCGGTGCTCGGTGCCGCGTTCAAGCCGGACAGCGACGACGTGCGGGACTCCCCCGCGCTGCACGTGGCCGGCGCGATCCACACCGAGGGCGGCCGGGTGCGGGTGCACGACCCGAAGGCGCTGGACAACGCCCGCCGGCTGTTCCCCAACCTGGAGTACGCCGACACGGTCAAGGACGTGGTCGCGGGCGCGGACGTGGTGCTGCACCTCACCGAGTGGCGGGACTACCGGGACCTGGACCCCGAGGCCATCGGCGCCCTGGTGGCGCAGCGGCACGTGGTCGACGGCCGCAACGCGCTCGACCCCGCGCTGTGGCGGGCTGCGGGCTGGACCTACCGCGGCCTCGGCCGTCCCACGGCCTGACGCCCGGACGGGGCGGGCATGGGCACCGAGGCGTACCGGCGGCCGGACCTGTACGGCACCGACGAGACCGTGCGGGAGATCCTGCGCGACGGCCAGACGTGGTTCGTGGTCGGGCTGTCGGACAACCGGATGCGCGACGCCTACCGGGTGGCGTCGATGCTGCGCTCGCACGGCAAGCGGATCGTCGCGGTGCACCCGAGGGCGGTGCCGGTGTTCGGGGAGCCGGCCTACGCGACGCTGGGCGAGGCCGCGGCGGCAGAGGGGGCGCCGGACGTGGTGGAGGTGTTCGTCAACAGCACCCGGGCCGGGGCCATCGCGGACGAGGCGGTCGCGGTGGGCGCGGGCGCCGTCTGGTTCCAGTTCGACGTGGTGGACGAGGCCGCGGCGGCCCGGGTCCGGGACGCCGGCATCCCGATGGTGATGGACCGCTGCCCCGTCATCGACTGGCCCCGCCTCGGTCCGGCCGCCTGACCCTCGCCGCCCTTCGCCCACTGGCACACACCCAACCCGGGCACACGATCCGCTATGCGGATCGTGTGCCCGGGTTGGGCGGCGTGTCGCGGGCGAACACGGGAACACGATCCGGCCCCCGTGACGGGTGATGCGGATGGGGCGGTAGGCCGGGACGCCCCCGCAGGCGGGCCACCGGCACCCACCACCACCGTCGCCCGGGGCGCCCCGAGCGCCATCTGCCCCAGACTCCCCTGACAGCTACGGCGAGCGCTGGGTTGTTGTCGTTTCGCGAGGCCGCGAACCGACAACAACCCAGCATTCGCGGGGGTGGGCCCCGGTCGGGGCCCAACGGCCTGGGACGCAGCGGGTGTGTGGCGCTAGCGTGCGAGCCGGGAGCGGTGATGACAGGGCCGGATCGGGGGATCCCCGACAGCCCGACGCTGGTCGGGCGCGACGTCGAACGCGCCCGGATCGGCGACCTCCTCGCGACCGCGTGCGCCGGTTCGGCCGGGCACCTCCTCCTGGTCGGGGATCCCGGCATCGGCAAGACCGCGCTGCTGCAGGACGCCACTGCCCGGGCGGAGGCGCTGGGCGCACGATCGGTCCGCATCACCAGCACCGAGCCGGAGCGGGACATCCCCGGTGCGGGCCTGTCGCTGCTCGCCGCCGCACTAGCCGACGCACAGCGGCACCTGGACCCCCGACCGGCTGCGGTGCTGCGCGAGACCTACCGCGGGGTCGTCTCCCCGGCCGCCGCCGGGGCCGTGCTGGAGCTGCTGTCCACCGCAGCCGAACCCGCTCCCCTGCTGGTCGCCCTCGACGACCTGCACTGGTGCGACCGGGATTCCCTGCGCGTGGTGACCTTCGCCGTACGACGTCTCGCGCACGAACCGGTGGCCGTCCTCCTCGCTGGACGTCACGAGGTCCTCCTCGATCCCGCGCTCGCGGGCCTGGCCCGCCTCGATGTCGGCCCCCTGGACCTGGCCGACGCCGTGCTGCTGGCCCGCAGCGCCCACCCGGCCCTCGAGCCGGCAGTCGCGGACCGACTGGCGCACACACTGTCCGGCAACCCCTTGGCCCTGCTCGAAACCATCCGCCGCCTGGAGCCCGCGGCGCTGCACGGCCCGGGTTCGCTCCCCGACCCACTGCCGGTAGGGCCGGCCGTCGCGGACCGCTGGGCCAGCGAGGTCCCTGGCCTGCCCAGGGCGACCCGGGTCGCCCTGGCGGTGCTCGCCATCGACGACTCCGGGTCCCCGAGCGCGCTGGCCCGGGCCTGGGGCGCGGTGGGCGCCGAGCCCGCAGACCTCGTGCCGGCCGAGCAGGCGGGCCTGGTCCGCCTCAGCGGCTCGCGCTGGCAGTTCCGGCACCCGCTGGCCCGGCACGCCTGCGCCGTCGCCCTGCCGCCCGCCACGCTGCGGGCCGCGCATTCGGCACTGGCCGACGCTCTCGGCGGTACGGCGGAGGACCCGTCCGGTGCCACCGGGCCGGAGCGGACGCTGCGCCGGCTGTGGCACCGGGTCGCCGCCGCACCCGGACCCGACCCCGCCCTGGCCGCCGAGGTCCGCAGCAGCGCTCACGCCCTCGCGCAGTCCGGTGCGTCCTCGAGCGCCAGCCTGCTGCTGGAACGCGCCGCCGACCTCGTCCCCTCCCCGCACGACCGCGCCGACCTGCTCGCCGAGGCGGCCGCGCAGGCCCTGCTCGACGAGGACGACGAACGGGCGATCGTGCTGGCCGAGCGCGGGCTGGAGCTCGGTCCCGACGCCGTCACGCGCGGCCGCCTGCTGCGCGCACGCGGGGTGGCGGCCGGACGTACCCGCACGATCGCGGAGGGGCGAGCGGACCTCTCCGAGGCGCTGGACCTGCTCCCGCAGGAGGAACGTGCCCACGCCTTGCTGGACCTGCTGTTCACGACCGACAACGCGGCGGACGCGCACGACGCACTCGCACGGGTACTGGACCAGATGCAGGACCCGGACCGCTACGACCCGTTCGGACGGCTCACGATCACCCACGCGGCCTTCCGCCTGGGGCGGCTCGAGGGCGGCGACGTGTCCCGCGCCTGGCACGCAGTCGACCCGACGACCGGACCCTTGGACGGAGTGCGCACCGAGACGTACTTCAACGCCGGGATGGATGTTGGGCTGGACGTCGCCGCCGAGGGCTGGGGACGTCTGGGCGCGCGGCTGCGCACCAGCGGCTCTCCGCAGCTCCGGCTCGAGGCCACGTCGATGGACTTCGTCCTGGACTTCTACCAGGGTCGCTGGGACGAGGCCCTCGATGACGTCGAAGAGTCGACCGCGCTGACGCTCGCGATCGGACGTGCCGACCTCTATGGGGACTCGATGCGGGCCCCGGTGCTGGCACGCCGCGATGACGGCGAGGCGTTCGAGCGCGCCATGGCCGCTGCGGAGATCGCCTGCGGGGAAGCGGGGATGTCCTTCTGGCTCGAGGCGTTCCCGGGTGAGCGAGGCTTTCAGCTGCTAACCCGCGGGCAGGCGGCGGAGGCCGCGCCGCTGCTGGAACGGTCGGCGCTCGCCGCGAAGGGGACCATCACCGCACACACCGTCTATGCCGACCACGTCCTGGCGTGGGTGGAGACGCTCGTCGACCTCGGACGGGACGACGAGGCGCGCGAGGCGCTGGAGTGGCTCGACGCTCGGCTCGGTGGGACGCAGGCCACCCTCGGTCGGGGGCTGCGGACGCGAGCGCACGCAGCACTGGCGGGGCCCACGGAGGTGGAGGCGCTCTACCTCTCCGCCATCGAGGACATCAGCCGCGGCCCGCATGTCTTCGAGGCCGCTCGGACCCGACTGCGGTATGCCACCTGGTTGCGTCGCCGGCGCCGCAAGGCTCCGGCCGCGCAGCAGGCGGCCGCGGCCCTGGCCACGTTCGAGTCCCTGGGGTGCGGGCAGTGGGCCGATCGCTGCCGGGCCGAGCTCGCCGCCGCCGGAGTCGACCAGGTGCGTGGAGGGCGCCACGACGCCCGCCGCGACCTCACCGCCCAGGAGCGACGCGTGGCCGCGGCCGTCGCAGAGGGGCTGAGCAACCGGGAGATCGGACAGCGGCTGTTCCTGTCCCCGCGCACCGTCGAGGTCCACCTCGGCCACGTCTACCGCAAGCTGGGACTGCGAGGGCGGTCGGCCCTCGTCCGGTGGTGGTCCGAACGGGAGCCGACCGCCCTCGCGGCCGATCCCTAGGAAGCATCGGTGCCGTAGAAGCCCGCCCGCAGATCGGCGGCCGATCCCGCGGTCGACTGCTCGACCGTGTCACGCCCGGCGAAGGTGGCCCGCAGCGCCGCCGCGGAGGTGCCCTCCGGGATGCTGGTCGTGACCGGCGGCAGGACCGAGCTGACCGTGGTCAGCTCACGGCCGGAGAACGAGGCCCGCAGGTCGGCGGCGGACGCCTCGGACCCGACGCTCCAGGTCACCGGGGCCAGGACCACCGGAGCGAACTCGACACCCGCCTGACGGCCGGCGAAGGACCCGCGCAGCTCGGCCGCGGTGCTGCCCTGCGGCAGCGTGACCGACACGGGGGCCAGCGCGGGTGTGGTGGTGGCGGTCCAGACCCGGCTCAGCGCCAGACCCAGGATCCCCAGGGCCAGGAACAGTGCCACCAGCGCGGCGACGACGGCGACCTGGTGTGCGTGCGTGTGGTGTCCGGTGTGCCGGATCGTGGTGGTGGTCATGGTGTCCTCCTCGGCCTCCCGCTCCCGCTCTCTTCCGTCACCTCCACGCTAGGAACGCGGCGGAGTGCAGGAATCCGGGCGACCACGTAACTTCCGCTGCGGCGGAACACCCTCGCTCCGTCCGCGCCCCGCATACGCCCCGTACGCCGAATGCTCTGTTGTCGTCGTTTCCGAGCTCGGACAACGACAACAACTGAGCACTCGCGACAGGGGAACGCCGGAAGCAGCGAGCGGGGGCGAGCGGGGGGCGAGCGGGACGGAACGAGCCCCGGGTCAGCCGGAGAAGCCGGTGGGCGTGCTGCCCGAACGCCGGCGGCGCAGCGCCTCCCCCTTGGCCCGGGCCGCGTCGCCGAGATCGGCCTGGAACCGTTCCATCCGCTCGCGCAGGTCCTCGTCGGCCATCGCCAACATCCGTACCGCCAGCAGGCCGGCATTGCGGGCGTTGCCCACCGCGACGGTCGCCACCGGAACCCCCGCCGGCATCTGCACGATCGACAGCAGCGAGTCCAGCCCGTCGAGGTGCGCCAGCGGCACCGGGACCCCGATCACCGGTAGCGGGGTCACCGACGCCAGCATTCCCGGCAGGTGCGCGGCGCCACCGGCGCCCGCCACGATCACCCGCAGCCCGCGCGAGACCGCCGACGACCCGTACTCCAGCATCTCCCGCGCCATCCGGTGCGCGGACACCACGCCGACCTCGTACGGCACCTCGAACTCGTCCAGCGCGTCCGCGGCCGCCTCCATCACCGGCCAGTCCGAGTCGCTGCCCATGACGATGCCCACCAGCGGCTGCATGGCGGACACTGTGCCACCCCTGCGCGGCCGGCGGACGGTCAGCCGTCGATCACCCCGGTGAGGAAGTCCGCCGCGTGGTGCGCCCGAGCCAGCAGGTCGTCCAGGTCCGACCCGACGACCGTCACGTGGCCGACCTTGCGTCCGGGCCGAACCTCCTTGCCGTACATGTGGATCCGCAGCCCCGGGTCGCGCGCCATGCAGTGCAGGTACTCGCTGTACAGGTCCGGGTGGTCCCCGCCGAGCACGTTGACCATCACTGCGTGCGGCGCGACCAGCGACGGTGAGCCCAGCGGCAGGTCGAGCACTGCTCTCAGGTGGTTCTCGAACTGCGACGTGACCGCCCCGTCGATGGACCAGTGCCCGGAGTTGTGCGGGCGCATCGCCAGCTCGTTGACCAGGACGCCGTCGGGGGTGTCGAACATCTCCACGGCCAGCATGCCGACGACGCCGAGCGCGCCCGCGACGTGCAGCGCCACCTGCTGCGCGGCCACCGCGTGGTCATCCGCCAGCCCGGGGCAGGGCGCCACCACCTCGGTGCAGATGCCGTCGGTCTGCACGGTCCGGACCACCGGGTACGCGACAGCCTGGCCGTGCGGCGAGCGGGCCACCTGCGCCGCGAGCTCGCGGGTGAACTCCACCCGCTCCTCGACCAGCCAGCGTGCCGCCGGCGGGAGCGTGACCTCCGCCATCAGCGCCGTCGCCGACTCGGCGGACTCGACGACCCAGACCCCTTTGCCGTCGTAGCCGCCGCGCGAGGTCTTGAGCACGACCGGCCAGCCGGCCGCTTCGGCGAACGCCGCCACGTCGGCCGCGGAGCGCGCGACCGTCCACCTCGGACAGGGGACCCCGGCCGCGGCGAGCGCCTCGCGCATGACGACCTTGTCCTGCGCGTGCACCAACGCCTCCGGCCCCGGCCGGACGGCCACGCCGTGGGCGAGCAGGTCCTCCAGGTACGGGGGCGGCACGTGCTCGTGGTCGAAGGTGACCACGTCGCACCCCTCCGCGAACGCGCGCAGCGCGGCCGGGTCGTCGTGCCGACCGAGGTGGACGTCACGGACCACCTGCGCGGCGGACTCCTCGTACGAGGTGGCCAGCACCCGGAAGCCCACGCCGAGGGCGATCGCCGCCTGGTGGGTCATCCGGGCCAGCTGGCCCCCGCCCACCATGCCCACGACGGGGTAGCCGGGAGGCACGAAGGCGTCCGGGCGGGGGGCCGTGGCGTCCGCGGGGCTGGGCACGGCCGCGAGCATAGGCGGGGACACCGGATCGTGACCTGCGTCACCCGTTCGGCCAGGATTGCCGGCGCCCACCCCCGGGTAGCATCGTCCGGTGAGCACCCGCACGGCTGCGGGGCGTCCCTCGTCGACGCCCGGGCCCCTGTCGCGCGCCGCGACGTACGCGGCCGACAAGGTCCGCCTGATCTGGCGGGAGGCCGCCAAGTTCGGGGTCGTGGGGCTCGTCGCCCTGGTCGTCGACGTCGGCCTGTTCAACCTGCTGCGGTTCGCCGGTGGTGAGGGCCCGTTCTACGACCGCCCGCTGACCGCCAAGGTCATCAGCGTGGTGGCAGCGACCACGGTCGCCTACTTCGGCAACCGGCACTGGACGTTCCGGCACCGTGAGCGCACCGGGTTCGCCCGCGAGTACGTGCTGTTCTTCGTGCTCAACGGGATCGCGATGGCCATCGCGCTGGGCTGCCTGTGGTTCTCCCACTACGCCCTCGGCCTCACCAGTGCGCTGGCCGACAACATCAGCGCCAACGTGATCGGCCTCGGCCTCGGCACGCTGTTCCGGTTCTGGTCCTACCGCAAGTGGGTCTTCCCCGCGGTGGCCGACGACGCCGCCGAGCTGGACGCCGCCGAGCGTGACGCCGTCACCCCCGTCTGAGCACCGGCCGGAGGGCCCGGCCGCCCGCCGCTGGCGCGCGCTGCTGGAGTCCTGGGCCATCCCCGACGACATCCTCGCGCGCGCGACCGAGGACCCCTGGCGGCTGCCGCCCCGGCTGTTCCGGCCGCCGGCCGATGCCGCGGCGGATCCCCCGGACGACCCCGGGATGCGGCTGGCCCGCGCGGCCCTGCCGACCGGGGGCTCCGTCCTCGACGTCGGCTGCGGCGCCGGTGCCTCCTCGCTCCCGCTCGCACCGCCGGCGGCGCAGCTGACCGGGGTCGACGCCTCCGCCGACATGCTCGCGGCGTTCGCCGCCGCAGCCGCTGTCCGCGGCGTGGACGTACGCACCGTCGAAGGTCGCTGGCCGGACGTCGCCGACCGCGCGGGGACCGTCGACGTCGTGGTCTGCCGGCACGTGCTCTACAACGTGCCCGACCCGGGCCCGTTCGCCGCCGCGCTCGACGCCGCCGCCCGGCACCGCGTCGTCCTGGTCCTGGGCGAGCACCACCCCAAGCACCGTGACGCGCCGCTGTGGCGGCACTTCCACGGCCTGGAACGACCCGACGGCCCGACCGCCGACGACGCCCTGGCCGTGCTGGCCGAGGCGGGCATCAAGGCGCAGGTGGCCCGGTGGTCGACCCCGCCGCGGGAGCGCTCGGCGCAGGAGCGGGCCGAGTCGGCCGACCTGGCCCGCCGCAACCTGTGCCTGGAGCCCGGCCGCGAGCAGGAGGTCTCGGTCCTGCTCGAGCCGCTGTACGCGCAGCCCCGGGCCGACGTGGCCCTGTGGTGGGACGTCAGCCGCTGACGGGCTCCGGCTCGCCCGGCCGCTTGCTGCCGCCAGCCACGTCGGCGTCCGGCAGCACGGTCACCGCCGAGCCACCCGCGAGGGCCATCGCGACGCCGGCGCGCAGGGCGAGGGCGTAGTCGGTCACCGGGACCGACAGCTCGTCGGCGAACAGCTCCACCAGCCACCGGTCGCCGGACGCGTCCTGCCCGCCGGCCATCACCATCTCCACGAACCCTCCGGCGGCCAGGATCGCCACCTCGGCCGGGTCGGCCTCAGGATCGTCGGCGGCGACCACGACCGCCCGCCCCTCGCAGGCGCGCTGGGACGCCGGGAAGTCCGAGACGGCGTAGCCGTCGGCGTCGTCGAAGAAGGCGTTGAAGTCGGACAGGTACGTCTCCGGCAGCCGCGACACGTCCGAGCCGACGGTGCGGAACCGGTCGTCCCCGGCGGCCACCCGGGAGACGAACCAGGAGCAGACGTCCCCGAGCACCGCGACGGCCTCGGAGGCGGCGTACAGCCGGGACGCGGGATCGGTCCGCTCGCACTCGTCGAGGGCGCGCGCCACCGCGGACAGCACGCCCTCGACGGTGAGGCTGCGGCCGCGGAAGGCCCGCCGCTCAAGCCGGACGGTGGGCTCGTCCACCAGACCGATGCTGCGACCAGCGACCACCGGCTCGCGCAGCCCGGTCCGCTTGGCGCGGTACTGGGCCGCGTCGGCGATCCGGAACAGGCCGGCCCCGGTCAGTCCCGGCTCGGGCAGGTCCTCGGTAGACGCGACCCCGCAGGAGGTGCCCGCGGGCAGCGAACGACGGGCCTGGGCGCACAGCCGCTCCGCGGCCTCGACCACCCGGTCGGCGGGCAGGTCCGGCGCCAGGATGGCGAACTCGTCACCGCCGAGCCGGGCCGCGATCGCACCCGGCAGGTCGCCGGTCACCTGGGACAGCACGTCGGCGAACGCCCGCAGCACGGCATCGCCCGCGTCATGCCCCCGCCGGTCGTTGATCCCCTTGAGGTCGTTGAGGTCCGCGACGACCAGGGTGACAGGGATGCCCTCGGCCGCGTGCCGGCCCATGGCCACGTCGAGCCGGTCGTCCAGGACGCGCCGGTTGGCCAGGCCCGTGAGGGGGTCGGCGTACGCCAGGGCCTCCACCTTGGCCAGGTGCTCGGCCTGCGCGATCCCGGCGGCCACCTGCACCGCCACCGCCTGCCCGAAGTCGAGATCCGCCGGGACGAACGCGGGCCTGTCGGTGCGACGGGTGGCGAACATCTCGCCCCAGACCTGCCCGTCCACGTGGACGGGGAGTCCGAGGCCGGAGCCCTTGCCCAGCTCCTGCAGGAGCGACTCCTCGCTGTCGCGCGGATCGGCACCCGCGGGGATCGAGGCGAGGAACGGCGAGCCGCTCTCGAGCAGCCGCAGCGCCAGCGGGTAGACCGACACCGGGTAGATCTCGGTCGAGGGCCGCTGCTCTTCGTACGGACCCAACTCGCCCACGTTGACCAGGGTGCGCAGCCAGCCGGAGCCACGCTCCCAGCGGGACAGCGACAGGTGGTCGGCGTCCAGGGCGCGGCGGGCCTCCTCCGCGACGCCGAGCAGTACGTCCTCGGACCACCGGGCGGACCCCACCGCCTTGGCGAAGTCGGTGAGCGCCCGCAGCCGCGACTCGGCGTCGCCGGCGACGGGAGTCGGCTGCTCGTCCACCACGGTCCTCTCCGCCCGCACCCTCCCGGCGGGACGTCCCCCAGTATGCGCACCGCGGCGCCCCGGGGAGCGGCACCCCGACGCAACGGCCCCGCGGACCCGCTCCCGCGAGCCGGTCTCCGCGGGCCCACCCCTTCGACGGAATGAGTCCCCACGTTGCTTGGAGGCCCCGAACGGGGCCACAAGCAACGCCCAGACTCATTCCGTCGAGGAGAAACGGCGACGGGAGACGCGGGAGACGCGGGAGACGCGGGACACGCGGCGGGCGCCGGCTCGGTCCGGCGGCGGGGCCGCGCTCAGCGGCGGGTGAGGGCGAACATCCGGACCAGGCCGACGCCGCGGACCGGACGGGGGGCGATGGCCCGTACCGAGAACCGGCGGTTGCCCTCCAGGCCGGTGGCGCAGGTGGAGTCGACCAGCGTGGAGCCCGGCCGGGCCTGGGCGGTCAGCCGGCTGGCCAGGTTCACGGTCGAGCCGAACACGTCCCCCATCCGCTCCAGCACGTCGCCGGTGGCCAGCCCCACCCGCAGCTGGGGGATGTCGGGGTGCCGGGACAGGGTCTCGTGCAGGGACACGGCGGTCTCCGCGGCCTGCGGCGGCGCCTCCGCCACGAACAGCACCTCGTCGCCCAGCGTCTTCACCAGCCGGGCGCCGGTGGCGGCCACCACGTCGCTGGAGGTGGCCTCGAACCGTTCCACCAGGGCGGCGAGGTCCTCGGACTCCAGCTGACGGCTGAGCCGGGTGAAGCCGACCAGGTCGGCGAAGCCCACGGTGGCCGTCGACGGCTCGCCCTCCTCGACCCCCTCCAGTGCGCCGAGCCGGCGGCCGACGGCTGCGGACAGCTGGCGGCGCCACACGTGCACGAGCAGCCGCTCCATGACGGGCAGCAGCTCGGCGAGGTCCTCGTACAGCAGCCCGAGCTCCTCCGGCGACAGCGCCGGGTCGTCGTCGAGCTGGCTGCGCCGGGCCAGCACCCGGCCCAGCGCCTCCACCTGCCAGTCGGCCAGCCGGGCCGTGGTCTGGCCCAGGCTGCGGGTGATGTCGATCGCGGTCGCATCGTCGATGAGGCCCCGGTCGGCCAGCGCCTTCAGCCGCAGCAGCGCGGTCAGGTCGGCGTCGGTGAACGCCAGCGCGTCGCCCACGTCGGCGAAACCCATGGCGCGCCACAGCCGCCGGGCCTGGTCGGCGGAGACGCCGGAGACGTCGGAGAGCTGCTCGCGGGTGTAGTGGGGCGGACCGCCGAGCAGCAGCTCCTGCAGGTCGGTCGGGGTGCGCGGTTCCGGGGTCACGCCCCGTCGCTCGGGTCGCTACCCATCCGACGGCGACGGGCGTCGTCCTCCTCGTGCAGCCGGTTCACCTCGCGCTGGATCGCCTCGACGTTGGGCACGTCGTTGATGATCAGCGACTCGTCCGATGCGGAGACGATGCTCAGCCGGCCGTAGTTGAGCATCCGGCCCAGCACGCTGATGTCGAAGGACACGTTGTTCACCTTCGACAGCGGAACATCCCGGCCGGACTTCGCGATGAAGCCGGTGCGCACGATGATCCGACGGTTGGTGAACACGTAGTCGGTCGTCAGCCAGTAGAGGAACGGCCGGATCGTGAAGACGATGAGGATGAACAGGCCGCCGAGGGCGATGACCCACCGGCCGATGCTGCGGATCCCGTCGTTGTCAGCGAACCAGTCGCCCCACTTGGTCCAGACGAACACGCCGATGAAGATCAGGCCGAGCAGCCACAGCAGCGGCGGGATGAGCGCACGCCAGTGCGGCTTCATCGCGAACTCGATCTTCTCGCCGTCGCCCAACAGCTTGCTCGGGTATCCCATGGCCGCATCGTGGCACGGATCACGTCCCGGGCGGGAGGACCGCGCCGGGTGCGCGTACGTGCAGCACGTCCCCCGCGGCCACCGCCACCAGCGAGGCGCCCGACGTCGCCCCGTCCGGGCGTACGAGCAGCCGGCCGTCGTCGTCGACGTCGACCGCGGTGCCGACCAGGTCCTCCTCGCCGGCGCGGCGTACGCGGACCGGGCGGCCCACGGTCAGGCAGGCGGTGCGGTAGGCCTCCCGCAGGCCGGAACGGACCGGGTCACCACCGGCGGACCGCCAGGCCCGGTAACGGCGGCCCAGCGCGGTCAGGGCGGCCGCCAGCAGGTCCTCCCGGACCGGGTCGGCGCCTTCGACGGCCAGCGACGTGGCCTGGTCCACGGGCAGCTCCGCGGCGGCGGAGTCCACGTTGAGGCCGACGCCCACCACCAGCGCTGACCCGGCGGCAGGCAGCCGCTCGAGCAGGATGCCGCCGAGCTTGCGCGGACCCGGCCCTCCGGCGCGGTCCGGGCCGTCGACGACCAGGTCGTTGGGCCACTTCAGGGCCACCGGGACGCCGGTGGCGTCGCGCAACGCGCCCGCGACGGCGACCCCGGTCAGCAGGGGCAGCCAGCCGTACCGCTCCTGGGGCACCTCGTCGGGCCGCAGCAGCACCGACCAGGTCAGCCCGGACGAGGCCGGGGAGTCCCATCGGCGCCCCAGCCGGCCCCTCCCGGCGGTCTGCTCCTCGGCCACCACCACCAGGCCCTCGGCGGCCCCGGCGAGGGCCCGGGACTCGATCTCGGCATTGGTCGAGGGCACGGCGCCGAGCAGCACCGGGGCCGGTCCCTCCCAGCCCGCGCGGGCCAGCGCGGCAGCCAGGGTGTCGGGGTCCAGCGGGCGCCGAGGCGGCGGGTCGGTGGGGGTGGTCACCTGGCTAAGGTAGGGCGACCGCCCAGGGAGGTGCCATGAGCGCGCCCGCGCCCGAGACCGCCGCCGCCGACCGCCCGGATCGGCAGACCACGGCTGGCAAGATCGCCGACCTCGCCGCCCGCCGCGAGGAGGCCCAGGGCCGCCGCCAGGCCGCGGTGGACAAGCAGCACAAGAAGGGCAAGCAGACCGCCATGGAGCGCATCGAGGCGCTCCTGGACCCGGGCTCGTTCCAGCAGCTCGACGGCCTGGCCCGGCACCGCTCGCACGCGTTCGGGCTGGAGAAGACCCGGCCGTACGGCGACGGCGTGGTCACCGGCTACGGCACCGTCGACGGGCGCCCGGTGTGCGTGTTCGCGCAGGACTTCACCGTGTTCGGCGGGTCGCTGGGCGAGGTGTTCGGCGAGAAGATCGTCAAGGTCATGGACCTGGCCATGAAGACCGGCTGCCCGGTCATCGGCATCAACGACTCCGGCGGCGCCCGGATCCAGGAGGGCGTGGTCTCCCTCGGCCTGTACGGCGAGATCTTCATGCGCAACGTGCAGGCGTCCGGCGTGGTGCCGCAGATCTCGCTGATCATGGGCCCCTGCGCGGGCGGCGCGGTCTACTCCCCCGCGATCACCGACTTCACCGTCATGGTCGACAAGACCTCGCACATGTTCATCACCGGTCCCGACGTCATCAAGACGGTCACCGGCGAGGACGTGGAGTTCGAGGAGCTCGGCGGGGCACGGACCCACAACAGCAAGTCAGGTGTCGCCCACTACATGGCCGAGGACGAGGCCGACGCGCTGGACTACGTGCGCGCCCTGCTGTCGTACCTGCCGAGCAACAACCTGTCCGAGCCGCCGGTGTTCGACGTCGAGGCCGACCTCGACATCACCGACGAGGACCGCGAGCTCGACACCTTCATCCCGGACTCGCCGAACCAGCCGTACGACATGCACACGGTGATCGAGCACGTCCTCGACGACGGCGAGTTCCTCGAGGTGCAGCCGCTGTTCGCGCCCAACCTGATCGTCGGCTTCGGCCGGGTCGAGGGCCGCGCGGTCGGCGTCGTGGCCAACCAGCCGATGCAGTTCGCGGGGACGCTGGACATCGACGCCTCGGAGAAGGCCGCGCGGTTCGTGCGCACCTGCGACGCGTTCAACGTGCCGGTGCTGACGTTCGTCGACGTGCCCGGCTTCCTGCCCGGTACGGACCAGGAGTGGGACGGCATCATCCGCCGCGGCGCGAAGCTGATCTACGCGTACTGCGAGGCGACCGTCCCGCTTGTCACCGTCATCACGCGGAAGGCCTATGGCGGCGCGTACGACGTCATGGGGTCCAAGCACCTCGGCGGCGACATCAACCTCGCCTGGCCGACCGCCGAGATCGCCGTCATGGGGGCGCAGGGCGCGGTGAACATCCTGTACCGCAAGGAGTTGGCGGCCGCCGCTGACCCGGACGCGGAGCGGGCGCGGCTGATCGCGGAGTACCAGGAGACCCTGGCCAACCCCTACTCCGCGGCCGAACGCGGCTACATCGACCGGGTGATCCTGCCGCACGAGACGCGCACCATGGTGACCCGCGCGCTCCGAGCGCTGCGCAACAAGCGGGCGACCCGCCCGCCGAAGAAGCACGGGAACATTCCGCTGTGACAGGGACGGAGCCGGGTTCGATGGACGACTCCGGGGCGCAGGAGCGGCCGGTGCTGCGGGTGGTGTCGGGTAACCCGACGCCGGAGGACATCGCGGCGCTGGTCGCGGTCGTGGCCGCGGCATCGGCCGGTGGCGGCGACGCGGGGGCGCCGGCGGTGCCGTCGGAGTGGACCGACCGGTCGCGGATGCTGCGCAAGCCGTTGCAGCCGGGGCCGCACGCGTGGTGGGCCTCGGGGCTGCCGTCATGAGCCCCCGGCGCGAGCGCAGCAAGATCAATCCCGTCACGCCGCTCGACCAGCTGCCGCCGGGTCCGAACAAGCCGATCTTCGTGGGCGGCACCGGACGCAGCGGTACCACGGTGCTGGGCCGGCTGCTGGGGCAGCACAAGGACATCGCGCTGACGTTCCCGATGGAGCTGACGTTCTTCAGCGACAAGGGCGGGCTGGCGGACACGTACTGGTGGTCGCAGCCGGTCGACACCACGATCCTGTCGCGTCGGGAGATCGCACACCGGGTGCGGCGGCTGCAGTACTCGCTGACCAAGCCGCACCGCTGGGTCGGGTCGCCGGAGTACTTCGTGGAGCGGCTGCAGTCCCACTGGTTCAAGCGCAAGGGCCCGACCGGGGCGCCGCGCGGGCTGCACCGGTCGACGTCGAAGGCGCTGGTGGAGGAGGCCGCGGCGGAGTACGCCGCGACGTTCGAGACAGAGCCGCTGGCCGCGTCGCGACGGCTGGCCTCCCGGCTGATCGACCCGATGGCCGAGTCGGAGGGCAAGGAGCGGTGGGTGGACACGTCCCCCACCAACGCGCTGGTGGCGCACAAGCTCTACCCGGTGTTCCCCGACGCGAAGTTCATCCACATCATGCGCGACGGCCGCGACGCTGCCGCCTCCGTGGTGTCGCAGATGTGGGGCCCGGACGACATGGAGCGCGCGCTGCGCTGGTGGCGGCGGCGGATGATCCAGTCCAAGCGGTCGTTGATGTACGTGCCGTCCGACCAGGTCCTGGTGATCCAGCTGGAGGACCTGGTGACGCGGGACCGAGAGGGCTCGATCAGCCGGCTGCTGGGCTTCCTCGGCGTCGAGGATGACCCGAACATGCGGGCCTGGTTCGACGAGGTCGTCACGCCGCGCAAGGGCAACGAGGGCCGGTGGCGCCGGGACTACACCGGCGAGCAGCTGGACGTGATCGACACCGCCTACGCCGAGATCATCGCCGACCTCGAGGCGCGCGAGATCCCGCACCCGGTCTGAGGGCTGGCACGGTGACAGGCGGTTCGGCGTACGGCGGTGCGACGCACTCGGGGTCCGCGCAGGTGCTCGTGGACCACGGCCCGGTGCGCCCGATCTTCGTCGGCGGCACGGGGCGCAGCGGCACCACCGTGCTGGGCCGGCTGCTGGGGCAGCACCGCGACGTCGCGCTGTGCATCCCGCGGGAGCTGAAGTTCCTGGCCGACCGCGGCGGCGTGGTCGACGCCTACCGGGCGTCGGTGCCGGCCGGACGGCCGCTGAGCCGGGCCGAGCTGGACCGCCGGGCGCGGACCGTCGTACGTCGGCTGCGCGACCGCGGGGACATGCCGGTCGGCTCGCCGGAGATGGTCGCGCGGCGGCTGGAGACGGACTGGTTCAAGCGGTCCGGGCCGCAGGGCGAGTCGCGCGGGCTGCAGCGGTCGGTGACGCTGGCGGAGGTGCGGTCGGCGGGCGCGGCGTACCTGAAGACGTTCGACGACGACCCGAGGGGGGCGTCGCGGTCGCTGACGGCGCGCATCGTCGATCCCATGGCCGAGCGGGAGGGCAAGCACCGCTGGGTCGACACCACGCCCACCAACGTCATCAAGGCGGATGGGCTGGAGGCGCTGTTCCCGGACCTGTCGTTGGTGCACATCATGCGTGACGGCCGGGACACCGCGGCGTCGATCGTGACGCAGACGTGGGGGCCGGACGACCTGCTGTCGGCGTTGCGCTGGTGGGGCGAGCGGATGCGGGAGGCGCACCGCGGGCTGTCCAAGGCGTCCCCCGGGAAGGTCCTGGTGCTCCAGCTGGAGGATCTGGCCGCACGGGACCGGGAGGCGACGCTGCGGCGGCTGCTGGACTTCCTGGGGCTGGAGCCGGACCCGGCGCAGAAGGCGTGGTTCGACGAGCGACTGACCCCGGCGCGCTCGCACGCGGGGCGCTGGCGGACGGGGCTCACCGGGGCCGAGCAGGAGCGGGTCGAGGCGGAGTACGCCGCGATCCTGGCCCGGCTGGACTCCCTCGGCGCGCCGCGGCCGGTCTGAGGGGCCTGGCTCTCCGTGTCCGCTGCGCGGCTGGTGCTGGCGTCGGCGTCCCCGGCGCGGCTGCGGCTGCTGCGGGACGCGGGGGTGTCCCCCGTGGTGCGGGTGAGCTCGGTGGACGAGCCTGCGCTCCTGGCGTCGCTGCCCGCCGCGGTGCGCGACGACCCGGTCGAGCACTGCCGGACGCTGGCGCGGGCGAAGGCGCTCGACGTGGCCTCTGTGCTGGCCGCTGATGACTCGTACCGGGACTGCTTCGTGGTGGGCTGCGACTCGGTGCTGGACGTGGCCGGGGTTCCGTACGGCAAGCCCGCCGACGCCGCGGAGGCGTTGTGGCGCTGGGAGAACCAGCTGTCCGGTCGCTCGGCGGTGTTGCGCACCGGGCACGCGGTGGTGCGGCTGTCCGACGGCGTGGCGGTCGACGCGGTCGAGTCGACGGTGGTGCACTTCGCGTCCCCGTCGGCGGCCGAGGTAGCGGCGTACGTCGCGACCGGGGAGCCGGTGAAGGTGGCGGGGGCGTTCACGCTGGACGGCCTAGCCGCGCCGTTCGTGCGCGGGGTGGAGGGCGACCCGTCGAACGTGGTCGGTCTCTCGCTGCCACGACTGCGGTTGCTGCTTGCCGACCTGGGCCTGCGGTGGCCCGAGTTGTGGCACTCGTTCCCCGCCCCCGCGGGGAGGGGTGCCGAGGATGCGGACCCCCCCAGCTGAGCCGTCCGCATCCCCAGCACCCGCGACAGGACGGTAGTGACCCCCTGTAGCAGAGGCGCGGGTCGCTCACCCGAACGGGGTCATCCGAAGCGGCGGCCTGGCTCACCGAACGTACGAGGCGTCACCGCAGCGCACCGGGCACGTCACGCCGTGTGATCGAATCGCCGTGGTAGGGCTTGCCGCCGCGATGGGCCGCCGGGAACCGAAACGGGTCCCGCGGGGGTCACACTGGAGCGCGGCACCGCCCGTGCCCGGCACCACGGTGCCCGGCGCCCCGTGCCACCCAACCCCGCGCCGGCGCAGGTCGTGCCGGCGCCCGACGCCAGGAGACCCGTGCCCCCCCAGGACGAGAACGCTCCCGAGGCCGCGAGCCGGGCCGGCTCCCGCCCCCGGAGTCGACGCCGCGTCTGGTGGGCCCTCGGGCTGGTCGCCGCGTTGCTGCTGGCAGCAGCGGGTTGGTTCGGCTGGGGACTGGCAGGCTCCGCGCGGACGATCCAGCAGGCGGCTGGGCAGGCTCGCTCGGACATCGCGGCAGCCCAGCAGTCCTTGGAGGACGGCGACTACCAAGCGGCAGCGGAGGCCGCCGCCAGCGCGGACGCGGCCGTGGCCACGGCGCGGGAGGCGGCGGACGCTCCACAGGTCCGGCTCCTTGCCGCCCTCCCGGTGGTGGGTCAGCCGGCGCGGGACCTCGACCACCTGATCGCCGCGGCCGAGGAGCTGTCGACCGGGGCCGCGGACGTGGTGGACGCGTACGGCCAGGCCAGCGGGCAGGCCGACGGTGCCACCCCGGTCTTCACCGACGGCAGGGTCGACCTGCCCCGGCTGGAGGACCTGATCGGCTCGGTGGAGTCCGCCCAGTCACGTCTGATCACCGCGGAGGACCAGCTGCGCCAGGTTGAGGCCACCTTCCCCGGGACCGTCGTCCTCGCCGAGGCGAGGGACGAGGCGCTGGCGGAGGTGGTGCCGCTGCAACAGACCCTGTCCCAGGCGCTGCCTGCCCTCCAGGGGCTCCCAGCGGCCCTCGGCGCCGACGGACCTCGCCGCTACCTGCTCTTCGTGCTCAACCAGGCCGAGCTGCGTCCCACCGGGGGTGCGCCGCTGTCCGTGGCGGTGCTGGAGTTCGACGACGGCGCCTTGACCATCCCCAAGAAGGGGTCCCTCGCCGACTACTACGACCTGGAGAAGGCGGTGTGGACACGGGTCGCTCGGGCGCCCTTCGCCCCACCGCAAGGCGCCCCTGACCGGCTCACCAACGCCAACACCAACCCCAACTGGTCCATCTCCGGCGAGGAGCTGGCGCGCGCGGCCCGCAAGTTCGACTTCGGGGACGTGGACGGGGTGATCGCGATCGACCTGACTGCCGCCGGCGCTGTCCTGGATGCCACCGGCCCTCTGCAGTCCGACTTCTACGGCGAGGTCACGGGGGCGAACCTCGGAGAGAAGCTCCTCGTCGATGCCTACCGGGACTTCGGGAACGACGGGCGCTTCGCCCGGCGCGAGCTCAACAACCAGCTGATCGAGGCCATGGTGTCCCGGCTGCTCGCCGGGGACCAGGTCCTCTCCGTCGGGCGGGCGCTGCTCGGGACGGCCTCCGGCAAGCACGTGCAGGTGTACCTGCGCGACCCGGCGCTGTCGGCGACGCTGGCCGGGACCGACCTGTCCGGGGACCTGCGCTACGACGGCGGCGACCGGATCGCGGCGTATTCGTCGAACACCAACGCCAGCAAGGCTGACGTCTTCCAGCAGCGCGAGATCGACCAGGTCGTGCGGCTGCGGCCCGACGGAGGCGCCGAGGTGGAACGAACGGTCAGGGTGACCAACCAGGCACCCGCGGACGTGCCCAACCCCGACGACCCGTACCAGAACCCGTCGGTGTCCGCGTCCTGGTTCTTCTACCTCCCCACGGACGCCGAGGTCATCGAGGCGCGCGGTCCCCGGGGCCTGCCCACGACGTCGTTCGGGGACGGCAACGGCGGCCGGCTGCTGCGGGCGGCCGCAGACCTCGACCCCGGGGAGACCGGCACGTTCACGATCCGCTACTCCCTGCCCGCTGGGACCTTCGGGACAGGGGACGCGCTGACGTACGTCGCGGTGGCGGAGCCGCAAGCGGTCTGGGAGACCCCGACGCTCACGTTGACCGTCGAGGCGCCGGACGGCTACCTGGCCGACCTGGACACCGCTCGTCCGGAGGGCTGGACCCCGAAGGAGCCGGGCACGGCCGTGCTCGGGCTGGACCTGGACGCCCGCACCGAGATCTCCCTCACAGTGCGGCGCCCGACCTGACCCGGGACGACGTCCCGGAGCGCTGACGCCCAACTCGCCTCGCTAGGCTCGACCGAGCGCGGCCGGTCGGCCGCCAGCACCCGGTGGGGAGAGATCACACGTGCGCAAGGTGCTCATCGCCAACCGCGGCGAGATCGCGGTACGCGTGGCCCGGGCCTGCCGCGACGCGGGCCTGACGTCGGTCGCCGTCTACGCCGACCCGGACCGGGACGCGATGCACGTCCGGGAGGCCGACGAGGCGTACGCCCTGCACGGCACCACCCCGGGCGAGACGTACCTCGACATGGCGAAGATCCTCGCCGTCGCGGCCGAGTCCGGCGCCGACGCGGTGCACCCCGGCTACGGCTTCCTGTCCGAGAACGCCGACTTCGCGCAGGCGGTGACCGACGCCGGGCTGACCTGGATCGGCCCCCCGCCGGAGGCGATCCGCTCCCTGGGCGACAAGGTGTCCGCCCGCCACATCGCGCAGCGCGCCGGCGCCCCCCAGGTCGAGGGCACCCCCGACCCGGTCAGCGGCTCCGACGAGGTCGTCGAGTTCGCGAAGGCCCACGGCCTGCCGATCGCGATCAAGGCGGCGTTCGGCGGCGGCGGCCGCGGCCTGAAGGTCGCGCGCACGCTGGAGGAGATCCCCGAGCTGTACGACTCCGCCGTACGCGAGGCCGTGGCCGCCTTCGGCCGCGGCGAGTGCTTCGTCGAGCGCTACCTTGACAACCCGCGGCACGTGGAGACCCAGGTCCTGGCCGACAAGCACGGCAACGTGGTCGTGGTCTCCACCCGCGACTGCTCCCTGCAGCGCCGGCACCAGAAGCTGGTCGAGGAGGCGCCCGCCCCGTACCTGTCCCACGAGCAGGTCGCCGAGATCTACCGCGCCTCCAAGGCGATCATCAAGGAGGCCGGCTACTACAACGCCGGCACCTGCGAGTTCCTGGTCGGCGAGGACGGCACGATCTCGTTCCTCGAGGTCAACACCCGGCTGCAGGTCGAGCACCCGGTGACCGAGGAGGTGGCCGGCATCGACCTGGTGCGCGAGCAGTTCCGCATCGCCGACGGCGAGGAGCTCGGGTTCGATGACCCGGAGCTGCGCGGGCACTCGTTCGAGTTCCGCATCAACGGCGAGGACCCCGGCCGCAACTTCCTGCCCGCCCCGGGCGTGCTGGTGAAGTTCAACCCGCCGGCCGGCCCCGGCGTGCGGTGGGACGGCGGGTTCGAGCAGGGCGACGTCATCGGCGGCAACTTCGACTCGCTGCTGGGCAAGCTCATCGTCACCGGCCGCGACCGGCAGGAGGCGCTGGAGCGCTCGCGCCGCGCGCTGGACGAGTTCGAGGTCGACGGCATCGCGACCGCGCTCACGTTCCACCGCGTCGTGGTGCGCGACCCGGCCTTCGCGCCCACGAACCCCGACGACCCGTTCACCGTCCACACCCGCTGGATCGAGACCGGCTTCGACAACACCATCCCCGCCTACACCGGTGCGGCGACCGAGATGCACGAGCCGGAGCAGCGGGAGACCGTCGTCGTCGAGGTCGGCGGCAAGCGCCTCGAGGTGAGCCTGCCCGAGGGCCTGGGCGCCATCTCGGCCGGCGGGGCGAAGAAGGGCGGCAAGGCGCCCAAGCGCGCGGCGAAGAAGGCCGGCGGTGGCGCGTCCGGGGATGCGGTCACCGCGCCGATGCAGGGCACGATCGTCAAGGTCGCCGTCGAGGAGGGCCAGCAGGTCGAGGCCGGCGAGCTGGTCGTGGTTCTCGAGGCGATGAAGATGGAGCAGCCGCTCAACGCGCACAAGGCCGGGACGGTCACCGGGCTGACCGCCGAGGTCGGCGCTACCGTGCCTACAGGGACCGTGCTGCTGGAGATCAAGGACTGAGGCCCGTGAACCGACCCGCGCGCGCAGCGCTGATCGCACCCCTGCTCCTGCTGCTCGCGCTGGTCGGACTGACCGGTGTGGCGAGCCCCGCGTACGCGGCGACGCTGGACCAGGTCGCCTCCGCACTGGAGTCCGACCCCGTCTACAACGACCCGGCCGCGGAGAACGCGCTCACCACGGCGCAGGCGGACCAGTTGTCCGCCCAGATCCGCGACACCGGCGTGCCGATCTACGTCGCGGTGCTGCCGGAGTCGTTCGCCGCCGAGAACGGCGGCAGCGCGGACTCCGCCCTGGTCGCGATCCAGGGGGCGGTCGGTCGCAACGGCGTCTACGCGGTCATCGTCGGCAACTCCTTCCGCGCCGGCTCCACCTCCGGGACCGTGCGCGACCTGGCCGACCAGGCGTTCGCGGCCAACCGGTCCGCCGGCCCGTACGCGGTGCTCAGCGACTTCGTCGCTCTGGCCGGCGAAAGGTACGGCAGCGGCGGGACCGGCAGCGGATCGTCGACGTCCGGCTCGAGCGGGTCCTCCGGCTTCCCTGTCGGCCTGTTGGTGTTCGGCGGTGCCCTGGTCCTCGGCGTCGGCGCGCTGATCTGGTTCGGCGTCCGGACCAGCCGCAAGGCGGCCACAAAGCGCCTGGAGGAGGTCAAGGAGGTCGTGGACGAGGACGTCACCGAGTTCGGCGAGCGGCTGGCGGCGTTCGACACCTCCGACTCGCGGCTGGACGAGGCGGGCCGCGCGGACATGCAGACCGCACTCGACTCCTACTCCCGCGCCCGCGACGCCAGCGAGGCCATGCGCTCCGACGCGGACGCCGCCAACGTCACCAGTGCGCTGGAGGACGGCCGCTTCGCGCTGGCCTGCGTGCAGGCCCGGCTGGACGGCACACCGCTGCCCCAGCGCCGTCCGCCTTGCTTCGTCGACCCGCGGCACGGGCCGAGCGTCGAGGACGTCGAGTGGGCGCCGGACGGCGGTGCGCCGCGACCGGTCCCGGTCTGCTTCTCGTGCGCGGCGACGCTGAAGTCCGGGTCGGTGCCCGCCGCCCGCGAGGTGCCGGCGGCGACCGGCGGCGGGCGGGTCCCGTACTGGCAGGCCGGCCGTCAGTACGCCCCCTACGCCAGCGGCTACTACTCGTCCTTCGGAAACGTCCTTCCGGCGCTGCTGATGGGCACCATGCTCGGCTCGATGATGGCCGGCCCCACCGTGATCCAGCACGACCCGACCGCGGGGACCAGCGGCGGCGGGTTCGGGGGCGGTGACTTCGGCGGCGGCGGGTTCGGCGGGGGCGACTTCGGCGGCGGTGGCGGTGACTTCGGCGGCGGCGACTTCTAGCGCGCCCCCTACGGCGAGTGCTCACATGTTGTCGTTGTTTGCGTCCGAGAACGACGACAGGTGAGCACTCGACGGGGACTGGTCGTGGTCGCGGTGACTGTCGCATCGCTCGCTGCCGGCGCTGTCCCAGCCACGGAGGCCGTCCCAGCCACGCAGGCCGTCCCAGCAGCGCCGGCTGCTCCCGCGGTGCGACCCCTCCCCGGGACCTCGTGCCCCGTCTTCCCGGCGGACTCGTGGTGGCACGCGGACGTGTCCCGGCTGCCGGTCCACCCGCGCTCCCGGGACTGGCTGCGCACGACCCGGGCCGCGACCACATCCCTGCACCCGGACTTCGGACCGTCCTTCGGCGCGCAGCCGGTCCCGTACGGCATCCCCGTCACGGTCGTCGGCGCGGGCCACCCGAAGGTGCGGGTCCGGTTCGGGTACGCCGACGAGAGTGACCGGGTCCGCTACCCGCTCGGGTCGGACACGGCGATCGAGGGCGGTCGCGACGCCGGCGGCGACCGGCACACCATCGTCGTGGACCGGTCGACCTGCCGGCTGTACGAGACCTGGGACACCCACAGACGGGCGAGCGGCTGGTACGCCGGCAGCGGCGCCACCTGGGACCTGCGCTCGAACCGCTTGCGCCCCAAGGGCTGGACGTCCGCCGACGCCGCCGGCCTGCCGATCCTGCCCGGCCTGCTGCGCTGGGACGAGGTGGCCGCGGGGTACGTCGACCACGCGATCCGCTTCACCGTGCCGGTGACGCGCGACGCCTTCGTCTGGCCGGCCCGGCACCGCGCTGGCGCCACCGACGACCCCGCGTACCCGCCGATGGGCGCCCGATTCCGGCTGCGCGCCTCGTACGACATCTCGACGTACTCGGCCCGCGCCCAGCCGGTGCTGCGCGCGATGCGCACGTACGGGCTGGTGGTCGCGGACAACGGCGCGGGCTGGTACTTCCAGGGCACCGCGGACGACCGCTGGCCGCTGGCCCTCATCGACGAGCTCAAGGGAGTCCCCGCCGCCGCGTTCGAGGCGGTGGACACCCGGTCGCTGCGCGTCTCGGCGAACTCCATGCAGGTCCGCGCCCGCTGACGGAACGCGAGACGTCCGCTCGGCCCTTCCGCTGGGATGCCCGCAGGGTGCACGCTGCGCGCGTCGAAGGGGACCGTCATGACGCTCACCCGCACCGCCGTCCGCGTCCTGGCCACGACCGCGCTGACCGCCGCAGTCGCCGGCGGCGCGTTGGCAGCCGCCGGCCCCGCCGCCGCAGACCCGTGGGTCACCTGGTCGGTCATCACCGACGCCACCCCGGGCGGCGTGATCTCGACCCGGCCGTACGCGGGGACGATCGGCTCCACGACCCCGCGCCCCCTCGCCGCCGCGGACCGTGCCCTCGCGGTCGACGCCTCCGCGAACGGCCGGGTCGTGGCGTACGTGACGCAGCTCAAGGTCGCCGGCCGCGACCGGGCCCGCCGCGGGCTGACCGTCCTCGTCGCCGGCCGGGCCCGCACCGTCCTGACCGGGGGCGTCTCGGGGCGGCCCGACGTCTCCGTCGACGGCCGATACGTGACGTTCGGCCGGACCAACGGCTCGGTGTCCCGCTACGACGTGCGCACCCGCGCGATCACCCGGCTGTGCCGGGCCTGCACCGGGTTCCCCACCGGCGGCGACCTGCCCGGCCAGGTGGCCAACGTCGCGCTGTCCCCCGACACCCGGCACGTCGCGGTGTGGGGCTGGACCGACGGCGACGCGGAGGCACTGTCGATCTACCGCACCCGAGACGGGCGCCGGGTCGCGATCGACCGCTTCGGCGAGGGTGAGCCGGACATCACCATGTCCTGGACGACGGACTCGCGCCAGGTCGCGTACGCGGCCATCGCCCCCTACGACCCGAGCTCGCCGCAGATGGCCTGGACGACAGCGCTTCTCGGCATCGACGGCAAGGCGGGTACGACGGCCATCCGCTCCAGCGGCTCCGCGCGGCTCAGCGGTCCGATGCGCCTGGGCGGGGCGTGGTGGTACGTCCGCACCGCCGGGGTCGCACCGACGGCGAAGATCGCCACCGTGATGCGCACGACCTCCCTCCAGCGGCAGCCGACCGTGGTCGGCACCGTGCGGGTCAACCGGCTCTCCGGCTACCCGTACGTCGGCAACTGGTCACTCACGTCCCGCCGCCCCGCTGCCCTTCCCTGACCTGACCGCCCTGCCTGCCCGCCCTTCCCGACCTCTCCGCGAGTGCTCCGTTGTTGTCGTTCTGCTCGCCGGAGAACGACAACAACTGAGCAACGGACGGTGGGGACGGCGCTGCGGGCAGCGGTCCGGAGGGGATCGGCGGTCCGGAGGGGAACGGGGGATCGCGGTCCGGCGGGGATCGCGGGTCAGTCGGGGTCGGCGTCGGGCAGATGCAGTCGCCGGGCGGCCTCCGCCACCGACCCGGACAGGCTCGGGTACACCGTGAACGACGACGCCACCTGGTCCACGGTCAACCGGTGCTCGACGGCCATGGTCAGCGGGTAGATGAGCTCGCTCGCACGCGGCGCCACCACCACGCCGCCGACCACGATCCGGGTTCCCTTGCGGCAGAACACCTTCACGAACCCGTCGCGAATCTCCTGCATCTTCGCTCGGGCGTTCGTCGCCAGCGGCAGGGTCACCTGGTCGGCGTTGATGCGGCCCTCATCGATGTCGCGCTGCGTCACCCCGACGGTCGCGATCTCCGGCTCGGTGAAGACGTTGCTGGACACCGTCTTCAGGTCCAGCGGCGCCACGGCGTCCCCGAGCGAGTGCCACATCGCGATCCGTCCCTGCATGGCGGCCACCGACGCGAGCATGAACACGCCGGTGCAGTCCCCCGCCGCGTAGACGCCGCGGGCCGACGTGCGCGACACCCGGTCCACCTGTACGAAGCCGCCCGGTCCGAGGGTGACGCCCGCCTCCGCCAGCCCGATGCCCTCGGTGTTCGGCAGCGAGCCGACCGCCATCAGCACGTGCGACCCCTCGACGGTGCGGCCGTCCTCCAGGGTCACGACCACACCGTCGCCCTCGCGCCGCGCGGCCTGCGCCCGTGCCCGTGACAGCACGGTCATCCCGCGCCGGCGGAACACCTCCTCCAGCACCGCCGCCGCGTCGGGGTCCTCGCCCGGCAGCACGTGCTCCCGCGAGGACACCAGGACGACATCGGATCCGAGTGCGTTGTAGGCCGAGGCGAACTCCGCTCCGGTGACACCGGATCCCACCACGATGAGCCGCTCCGGCAGCGCCGGGAGGTCGTACACCTGCTCCCAGGTGAGGATCCGCTCGCCGTCGGGCACGGCGTCGGGCAGCACGCGCGGGCGCGCACCGGTGGCCACCAGGACGACGTCGGCGTCGTACGCCTCCGACCCGCCGCCCGCGAGGTCGGCCACGACCCGGCTCGGTCCGTCCAGCCGTCCGATGCCCGGGACCACACGGACCCCGTCGCGGTCCAGGCGCCGCGCGATGTCGGCACTCTGCGCCTGCGCCAGCCGCTTCACCCGGTCGTTGACGACGCCGAGGTCCACGCCGATGACGTCGGCGCTGGGCGGCGCCCCGCCGATCCGCACGCCGAGGTCGCCGCTGTCCTCGGCCAGCGTGATGACCTCCGCGGTCGCGATCAGCGCCTTGCTGGGCACGCAGTCGGTGAGCACGGCGGAGCCGCCGGGCCCGTCCCGGTCGACGACCGTCACCTCCGCACCGAGCTGCGCCGCGACCAGCGCCGCCTCGTACCCGCCCGGACCGCCGCCGACCACCACCACCCTCGCCACGCCCGGCATTGTGTCGCACCCGCACACCCGGGGTCGGCCCGTACCCTTGAGGCCCGTGGCGCTCTACGCGGCCTACGGCCCCA
This sequence comes from Candidatus Nanopelagicales bacterium, assembly GCA_041393815.1. Classification (NCBI taxonomy): domain Bacteria; kingdom Bacillati; phylum Actinomycetota; class Actinomycetes; order Candidatus Nanopelagicales; species Candidatus Nanopelagicales bacterium. The sequence goes on from JAWKJK010000004.1 coordinate 185,877, forward strand.
ACCTGGACCCGCACCGGATGGCGGAGCGGGCGCCCTACTCCCCCGTCCGCGGCTCCGGCTGGCTGGCCGGCTGGCGACTCACCTTCGGCGGCGACGACATCGGCTGGGACGGCGCCCTCGCCACCGTGGTGGAGGACCCGCTAGAGCAGGTCTTCGTGATGCTGTACGAGGTCTCCGACGCCGACGAGCGCCGGCTGGACGCCTGGGAGGGCACCGACCTCGGCCTGTGGAACAAGATCCGGGTCCGCGTGCAGACGCTCGAGGGCGACGTGCTGGCCTGGCTGTACGTCCTCGACGGGTGGGAGGGCGGACTGCCCTCGGCGCACTACCTGGGCGTGATCGCCGACGCCGCGGAGGCCGCAGGGGCGCCGGCCGACTACGTCGCGGACCTGCGGTCGCGGGAGTGCCGCTCGATCGGGCCGTAGCCACGCGCCGCCGGCCCGGCACGCACTACCGTCGAGCCGTGACGGAGCAGCCCGGGAACGCCCCCGCAGCCGACTTGTTCGCCGACCCCTCGGAGGCCGCGCGCCGCGCAGCGGCGGACCTCGCCCGCGTGACCGGCGTACCCCAGCACGACGTCGCCCTCGTCATGGGCTCGGGCTGGGTGCCCGCCGCGGAGATGCTCGGCGAGACGGTGGCCGACGTGGCCTGGACCGAGCTGTACGGGTTCCCGCCGCCGTCCGCGCTGGGTCACGCCGGTCGGGTGCGCTCGGTGCGAGCGGGCGACGTCCGGGTGCTGGTGTTCCTCGGCCGGACCCATCTGTACGAGGACCGCGGCGTCGAGCCGGTCGTGCACGCCGTGCGCACGGGGGCAGCCGCCGGCTGCCGGATCATGGTGCTCACCAACGGCTGCGGCGGCCTGGACCCCTCCTGGAGCCCGGGAACCCCGGTGCTCATCAGCGACCACATCAACCTGACGGCGACGTCACCCATCCGGGGCGCGAACTTCGTCGATGTCACCGATCTGTACTCCCCGCGGCTGCGCGCACTGTGCCGCGAGGTGGACCCGTCACTCGCCGAGGGCGTATACGTCCAGATGCGCGGCCCGCAGTACGAGACCCCGGCCGAGATCCGGATGGTCCGCACCATCGGCGGCACGCTCGTCGGGATGTCCACGGTGCTGGAGGCGATCGCCGCGCGCGAGGCCGGGCTGGAGGTCCTGGGGATCTCACTGGTGACCAACATGGCCGCGGGCATGACCGGGGAGCCGCTGAACGCGCAGGAGGTCATCGACGCCGGCCAGGCCGCGGCGACCCGGATGGGCGACCTGCTGTCTCGGGTGGTCGTCCGGCTGTGACCGCCGGAACCGTCCTGGTCACGGGGTCCGCGGGGGCGGTCGGCTCGGCGCTGGTGCCACGTCTCGCGGCCGCCGGCTGGGCGCTGCGGCTGGTCGACCGCGTACCCGGGAGCGGCTTCGCCGTCGAGCCGCCGCACACCGAGACCGTCGGCGACTGCTTCGACGACGCGGTCCTCGACGCCGTCCTGCCCGGCTGCGACGCGGTCGTGCACCTCGCCGCCGTCGCCGGCGAGGCACCCGTGGAGGAGATCGCCGCGTCACACATCGTCGGGACCGCGCGGGTGCTGGAGGCCGCCCGGCGCAACGGCGTGCGCCGCGTCGTCGCAGCGTCCAGCAACCACGCGGTGGGCTTCACGCCGCGGGCCGACCTGGTCGGCGTGGATGTACGTCCCCGGCCGGACTCGTTCTACGGGATGGGCAAGGTCGCGACCGAGGCGTTGTGCTCGCTCTACGCCGACCGGTACGGGATGCAGACCGCGTGCCTGCGCATCGGCACCTCGATCCCCCGGCCACTGACGCGGCGGCACCTGTCCACCTGGCTGTCCCCGGACGACCTCGGCCGGCTGGTCGACGCCTGCCTGCGCGCCCCGGACCTGACGTACGCGGTGGTCTACGGCATCTCGGCGAACACCCGCCGCTGGTGGGACCTGGACCCCGGCCGCGCCCTGGGCTACGACCCACAGGACGACGCCGAGGCGTACGCGGCGGAGATCCTGGCGAGCACCCCGGAACAGACACCCGACGACGACGAGTACCGCTTCCTCGGCGGCTCCTTCGCGCACGTCGACGGATGGCACGACCCCCGACCGACACCCCCGGAGGTGGAGCGGTGACCACGCTGCCCGACGAGACCCGCGCGCGCGCCGAGGCCTGGCTGGCGGAGGACCCCGACCCGCAGACCCGGCAGCGGCTGACCGAGCTGCTCGCCGCTGCCGACGGCGGGGACGCGGCCGCCGCCTCGGAGGTCGCCGACGCCTTCGACGGCCGGCTGCAGTTCGGCACCGCCGGGCTGCGCGGGGCCCTCGGACCCGGACCGAACCGGATGAACCGCGTCGTGGTCATCCGCGCCGCCGCCGGTCTGGCCGACTACCTGCGCGAGCGCGGGGGTGGGGCGGCCGTCGTCGGCTACGACGCGCGCACCAACTCCGACGTGTTCGCGCGGGACACCGCCGCGGTGATGCGCGGTGCCGGGCTGTCCGCGATGGTGCTGCCAAGGCCGCTGCCGACGCCGGTGCTGGCGTACGCGATCCGCGCCCTGGGCTGCGCCGCCGGCGTGATGGTCACGGCGAGCCACAACCCCCCGCAGGACAACGGCTACAAGGTCTACCTCGGCGACGGCTCGCAGATCGTGCCGCCCGCCGACGCGGAGATCTCGGCCTGTATCGACGCCGTCGGGCCGCTGGCCGACGTACCCCTCGGCGGTGAGTGGGACACGCTGTCCGACTCAATCGCGGACGACTACCTGGCCCGGGCCGTGTCACTCGTGCTGGACGACTCTCCGCGGCACGTGCGCGTCGTCTACACCCCGATGCACGGCGTGGGTGGCGACATCGTCGTGAGCGCGCTCGAGCGCGCCGGGTTCCCGGAGCCCGTCGTGGTCGCGCCGCAGTTCGACCCCGACCCGGCGTTCCCGACCGTGTCCTTCCCCAACCCGGAGGAACCGGGGGCGATGGACCTCGCCCTCGCCGAGGCGGAGCTGCACGAGGCCGACGTCGTCGTGGCCAACGACCCCGACGCGGACCGGTGCGCGCTCGCGGTGCCGACGCGTGAGGGCGGCTGGCGGATGCTGCGCGGCGACGAGGTCGGCGCGCTGCTGGGCTGGTGGATCCTCGAGCGCGGCGTGCGGTCCGGGCGCCCGGTGACGGGTGCGTACGCCTGCTCCATCGTCTCGTCCTCGCTGCTGGGGCGGATCGCGGCGGACGCCGGGCTGCCGTACGCGGAGACGCTCACCGGCTTCAAGTGGATCAGCCGGGTGCCGGGGCTGGCGTTCGGGTACGAGGAGGCACTGGGCTACTGCGTCGACCCCGACGGGGTGAAGGACAAGGACGGGGTGTCTGCGGCGCTGCTCCTGGTGGAGCTGGTGGCCACGCTGAAGGCCTCCGGCCGTACGGTCCACGACGTGCTGGACGACCTTGCCCGCCGCTTCGGGCTGCACGCGACCGACCAGCTGTCCGTCCGGGTCACCGACCTGTCCCTCATCGCCGACGCGATGGCCCGGCTGCGCGCGCAGCCGCCCACGTCCCTGGGCGGCCGGGCGGTGGAACGCCTGGACGACCTGGAGCGTGGCACGGCCGACCTGCCGCCGACCGATGGGCTGCGGTTCGTGCTGGCCGACCAGGGCCGGGTGATCATCCGGCCGAGCGGCACCGAGCCGAAGGTGAAGTGCTACCTCGAGGTGGTCGAGCCCGTCGACGCAGCCGCGGAGACGGGCGACGGGCACGCGGACGTGGACGCGGCCCGGGAACGGGCCGCCGCCTCCCTGGCCGCGATCAGCGCCGACGTCGCCGCCGCCCTCGGCATCTGACCCGCGCCTGCCCCCGCCTTTGTGAGCCGAACGGTCGCTACCCGGCAGTCGCGGCCCCCGGTAGCAACCGTTCGGCTCACTTCTGCGTGAAGGAGACCGTCTCGGGCCGCATCACCGGGCCGCATCACCGGGGCGTGCGCCGGCGGCCGGCTTCCCGCGTCCCCCTCCCACGACGGAATGAGTCCCCACGTTGCTTGGGAGCCGAATTCGGGCGCGTAAACGACGTGGGGACTCATTCGGCCGAAGAGAGGCGGGCGGAACGGACGGGAGCCGCGGTGACGCCCTCACCTGGTCCCCTCAGAGCGGGTCGGTGCGGAGGACGGCGTACGCAGCCAGGTCGTGCCGGCCGTCCGTGCGGGCCTGGGCGCCGCGCAGCACGCCCTCGAAGGTGAACCCGGCCCGCTCGAGCGCGCGGCGCTCCGCGACGTTCGTCACGTCGGTGGACGCCTCCACCCGGTCGATCGGGGTGGTGTCGAACAGGTGCCGGGCCAGCAGCCGCTGGGCCAGCGACCCCACCCCGCGGCCGCGGACGGAGGTCGCCAGCGCGATCCCCACGTTCCAGGCCAGCGAGCCGGCGTTCGGCCCGTAGTGCGTGCGGTGCCAGGACACGACCCCCCCGGGCACGCCGTCGACCTCCACCACCAGCCGGTGCACGACCCCGGCCGTCTCCTCCAGCGGCAGCCGCTCCCCCCAGTCCGACCAGGGGTCGTCGTCGACCTCGACCGGCGGCTCCCCCTCGACCGGCTCGCGCAGGACCACGCGCGCCCCCGACGAGGACGTCCCGACGGTCACGACACCCACAGCAGCACCGCCCCGACGACCGCAGCCACCGCTGCGGCGACCGCCACCCCCGCCCCCGCCGGCGCCCAGCCGGACCACACCTCGCCCGGACTGGACGGCCCGAGCTCGGCGGCCCGCTCCTGCAGGCGGTCGGTGGTCTCGAACGTCCGCGTCCCGTGGGCGGCCTGGTCCGGGTCCTTGCCGACCAGCGGCGCCGATCCCAGCGCGGTACGGGTGACTCCCGGTGGCCGCCCCCGCCGCGGGAGCGCGAAGCAGCGGACCACCAGGTCCCCGGCGTGGATGCGGACCACGTCGGTCAGGTCCACCTCCGTCACGCACCCCCACGGCACCTCGGTCGTGCGCAGCGGGTTGGCCACCACCACCCGGGTGGGCTGCTCGGCGACGAGCGGCCTGACCCCCAGGACGTAGGAGACCCCGCCGAGGGCCAGCGCCAGCAGTGCGGCGCCGGCGCGGTCGCCCCAGGACGCCTCGCGCGCGAAGGCCAGCGCGTTGACCAGCGCGATGCCCGCGGCCACGAGGAAGAACCAGCCGAGCACCAGGCCCAGCCCGAGACGGTGCACCTGGAAGCCGGCAGGGCCGGCAGGTCCGGAGGCGGCGGTCACGCCCCGCATCGTGCCACCCGGGCCGCCACGCGCCACTACTGTGGGCCGGTGACCGCGACCGCGTCCGACCGGGTCGGACTCCTCGACCACCTCGACGACGTGGCGGCCTCCGACGCCACGCTGCGGCGCTTCCTGCACGGCCTCCCCGGCGTCGACCAGGTCGGCGCGGAGGCCCGCACCGCCGCCCTGTCCACCCGGTCCATCAAGACCAGCGCCAAGGAGTGGGCGCTGGACCTGGTGATCCGGATGATGGACCTCACCACGCTGGAGGGGATGGACACCCCCGGCAAGGTGCGCGCCCTGTGCGCCAAGGCCCTGCGCCCGGACCCGACCGACCCGACCACCCCGCACGTGGCGGCCGTCTGCGTCTACAACGACATGGTCGGCCTGGCCCGGGAGGCCGTGGGGGACAGCGGGGTGCACGTGGCCGCGGTCGCCACCGCCTTCCCGTCGGGACGTGCCAGCCTGCCGGTGAAGATCGCCGACACCACCGACGCCGTCGACGCCGGCGCGGACGAGATCGACATGGTCATCGACCGGGGCGCGTTCCTCGCCGGCCGCTATCTGCAGGTGTTCGAGGAGATCGTCGCGGTGAAGCAGGCCTGTCGCGACGCGCACCTGAAGGTGATCCTGGAGACCGGCGAGCTGCAGACCTACGACAACGTGCGACGCGCGTCCTGGCTGGCGATGCTCGCAGGGGGCGACTTCATCAAGACCAGCACCGGCAAGATCTCGCCGGCCGCCACGCTGCCCGTGACGCTGGTGATGCTCGAAGCGGTGCGCGACTGGCGCGACGCGACAGGCCGCATGGTGGGGGTCAAGCCCGCCGGGGGGATCCGTACGAGCAAGGACGCGATCCGCTACCTGGTGATGGTCAACGAGACCGTCGGCGACGACTGGCTCAACCCGGACATGTTCCGCTTCGGCGCGTCGAGCCTGCTCAACGACGTGCTGCTGCAGCGGCAGAAGATCAGCACCGGCCGCTACTCCGGCCCCGACTACGTGACGCTGGACTGAGGACGCCATGCCGTTCGAGTACGCACCCGCCCCCGAGTCGCGCGACGTCGTCGACATCGCGCCCTCGTACGGGCTGTTCATCAACGGGGACTTCGTCGACAGCGCCGACGGGTCGGTGTTCAAGACGGTCAATCCGGCCACGGAGGAGGTGCTGTCGGCGGTCACCGAGGCCAGCGCCGCCGACGTCGACCTGGCGGTGAAGGCCGCGCGCACCGCGTACACGAAGGTCTGGTCCAAGACATCCGGCCGGGACCGCGGGCTGTACCTGTTCCGCATCGCGCGGCTGATCCAGGAGCGGTCCCGCGAGCTCGCCGTGCTGGAGACGCTGGACAACGGCAAGCCGATCAAGGAGTCCCGCGACGTCGACCTGCCCCTGGTGGCGGCGCACTTCTTCTACCACGCGGGCTGGGCGGACAAGCTGGGCTACGCGGGCCTCGGGCCGGAACCGAGGCCGCTGGGCGTGGTGGGCCAGATCATCCCGTGGAACTTCCCGCTGCTCATGCTGGCGTGGAAGGTCGCACCCGCGCTCGCGGCCGGCAACACCGTGGTGCTCAAGCCGGCAGAGACCACGCCGCTGACGGCGCTGGCGTTCGCCGACATCTGTCGGCAGGCGGAGCTGCCGCCGGGCGTCGTCAACATCGTCACCGGCGCGGGCGCCACCGGCCGGGCGCTGGTCGAGCACCCGGACGTGGACAAGATCGCGTTCACCGGGTCCACCGACGTGGGCAAGCAGATCCAGCGCGCCGTGGCCGGGACCCGCAAGCGGCTCACCCTGGAGCTCGGCGGCAAGGCAGCGAACATGGTGTTCGACGACGCGCCGATCGACCAGGCCGTCGAGGGCATCGTCAACGGCATCTTCTTCAACCAGGGGCACGTGTGCTGCGCTGGCTCCCGGCTGCTGGTGCAGGAGTCGGTCCAGGACGAGTTCCTGACGTCGCTGAAGCGCCGGCTGTCCACGCTGCGCCTCGGCGACCCGATGGACAAGAACACCGACATCGGCGCGATCAACTCGCAGGTCCAGCTGGCCCGGATCGAGGAGCTCACCAAGGCGGGGGACGACGAGGGTGCGGAGCGGTGGAGTGCGCCGTGCACGATCCCCGAGCGGGGCTGGTGGTACCCGCCGACGGTGTTCACCAACGTCAGCCAGGCCCACCGGATCGCCCGGGAGGAGATCTTCGGCCCGGTCCTGTCGGTGCTGACCTTCCGCACCCCGTCGGAGGCCATCGAGAAGGCGAACAACACGCCGTACGGGCTGTCCGCGGGGATCTGGACCGAGAAGGGCTCGCGGATCCTCGCGATGGCCTCGAAGGTGCGCGCCGGGGTGGTGTGGGCCAACACCTACAACCACTTCGACCCGACCAGCCCGTTCGGCGGCTACAAGGAGTCCGGGTTCGGCCGCGAGGGCGGCCGGCAGGGGCTCGAGGCCTACCTGGACGTCGAGTGAGGGCGGGGACGCGATGAGCGAGCGGGTGGACGTCCGCAAGACGTACAAGATCTTCGTCGGCGGCAAGTTCCCGCGGTCGGAGAGCGGGCGCACGTACGAGGTGACCGACGCCAAGGGGCGCTTCCTGGCCAACGCGGCGCTGGCGTCGCGCAAGGACGCGCGCGACGCGGTGGTCGCCGCCCGGGCGGCCTTCTCCGGGTGGAGCAGGGCCACGGCCTACAACCGCGGCCAGGTGCTCTACCGGGTGGCGGAGCTGATGGAGGGCCGCCGGGCCCAGTTCGAGGCCGAGGTGGCCCGGGCGGAGGGCGTGTCCGACCGCAAGGCGGCCGCGACCGTGGACGCGACGATCGACCGCTGGGTCTGGTACGCCGGCTGGGCGGACAAGCTGGCCCAGGTGCTGGGCAACTCCAACCCGGTCGCGGGACCGTTCTTCAACTTCTCCTTCCCCGAGCCGACCGGCGTGGTCGCCGTCATCGCGCCGCAGAGGTCGACCCTGCTGGGCCTGGCGTCGGTGCTCGCGCCGGTGATCGTGTCGGGCAACACCGCGGTCGTCGTCGCGTCCCAGGCCGGCCCGCTGCCGGCAATCACGCTGACCGAGGTGCTCGCCACCTCCGACGTGCCCGGTGGCGTCGTGAACGTCCTCACCGGCAGCGCCCGCGAGATCGGCCCCTGGCTGGCGTCCCACATGGACGTCAACGCCCTCGACCTGGCCGGCGTCGACGACGCCGACCTCGCCCGCCAGATGGAGGCGGCCGCGGCCGACAACGTCAAGCGGGTGCTGCGGCCACCGGCCAAGGCGGACTGGTCCGCCGAGCCCGGTCTGGGGCGGATGCGGTCGTTCGTGGAGACGAAGACCGTGTGGCACCCGATCGGAGTGTGAGGTCACGGTGGCACCCCTGCACCTGCACCGGCACGACGGCGACCCGGTGCGGCACGCCGGCGAGATCACCCGGGACTGGTGCCTGGACTCCGCCCGCCTGCGCGCGGCCCGGGTGGTCGAGTGCGGCGCCGGTGTCTTCGCCGTGCTGGACCCCTCGTACCCGAACAGCTACGACCACAACAAGATCGTCACGGCCGCGGACGCCGACGGGATCCGGCTGACCGGGCTGGCCGACGAGGTGCTCGGCGGTGCCGGGCTGGCCCATCGGCAGGTGGACGTCTACGACGAGGTCTCCGACTCGACGGTGGAGGCGTTCCGCCGCGAAGGCTACGACCACGACGCCGAGGTCCTGATGGCCTGCACGCCCGATCCGGCCGGGCCGCCGTCGGGTTCCCCCGAGGTCCACGAGGTCCCGGAGTCGGTCGTGGCCCCCACGGTCGAGGCGATGTGGCGCCGCGTGTGGCTGCCCGACGCCGACGACGCCTCCGTGCGCGACCTGGTGGAGCGGCGTCGGCTGCTGGACGTGGACGCGACCGTGCACCGGTTGGCGGTCCTGGACCACGCGGGGACCGTGGCGGCGAACGCGGACCTGGTGATCCGGTCCGCCGGGACCGCTCCGCAGCGGGCCGGCGGACCGGTCGCCGAGCTCGACGGCGTGGAGACGCTGCCCGAGCACCGCGGTCACGGCTTCGGCGACGCGATCGTGGCCCGTGCGCTCCAGGTCGCCGCCGAGCAGGGCGCGGTCCTGGTCGTGCTGACGGCCATGCAGCACGACTGGCCGCGGGAGTGGTACGCCCGCCGCGGGTTCGCCGAGGTCGGGCCCGCGCACTCGTTCACCCGCCGTCCGCCGGGGATTCCCGCGACCGGGGGTCAGCCCACCGCGACCACGTCGTAGACGGCGAGCACCGCCCGCGGCGCCGGGTCGCCCGGAGCAGTCGCCCGCAGCGCAGCCCCGTCGACCACCACGTACAGCCGGTCGGAGTAGCCGCGGGCGGCGGCCGGGAGTCGAAGCCAGCTGGTGCGCGGCCCGGACCCCACCGACACGGCGCCCACCCGGACCGGTGCCCGGTCCCCGTGCTGCAGCAGCACCGTCACGGGCAGCGGTCGACCGGACGACGTCGTCGCCGACAGCCGCACCCGCAGCGCACGGGCCCGCGCCAGGCCCAGGCCCTGGCGCAGCTCCAGCCCGCCGTGGCCGTCCCCCGACGCGGTCGGACCCGGTGCCAGCCGCACCCGCGCCGCGTCGTCCCCGGATCCCGACGTCGCGGGCAGCAGGTGCGCGGACACCGGCCCGGTCGCCGCGGCCATCGCCCGGGGGTCGCGGCCGGTCTCGAAGCCGGCGACCCGCAGCGTGCGGCCCGGCCGGGCGACCCGGCGCTCGTCGTACCGGCCCCACACCGCGTCCGAGGGGACGGTCGAACGGCAGCCGTTGGCCACGACCACGGTGTTCCAGCTGGCGCGCGTCGTCCCGTACGGCAGGTCGACCGTGGCGATGCCCACGTGCGTCGCCCGCGGGTTGAGCAGGACCGCCCAGTGTCCCGGGGATCCGCGGTATTGGCCGAACACCTGGTCGGCGGTCACCCGCCGCCCGGGCGTGAACGGGACGTCCTCCCCCACCGTCGTCCACCGGCACCCGGCCGCGGACGCGAGCGCACCGATGTCGGGGGAGTGGCGCAGCCGTCGGGTGTCGCCGTTGTCGAACGAGCGGCGCTGGGCCTGCTCCCACAGGCCGCCGACCACGCGGAGGGGACGCAGGCCGCGTGCGGTGCGTGCCGCGTTGACCAGTGCCACCAGCCGGGCGTCGAGGTCGGTGGTCGCGGTGCCGTCCACGGGTGTGACCGTGGGCAGGACGGTCTGCGGCGTCGGCGCGGCCGAGGCGGGGGCACCCGCAGCAGGCAGCGCCAGCGCGGACGCGAGCAGCGCCGCGGTGACGGTGCCCGCCCGCCGGGGGAAACGGGAGGACATCGGGCCCAGTGTGCGGCACGACCCCGTACCGCGCCCAATCCCGTGCACCACAATGGCGGCGTGTCGGACCGTGCCGGGGCCTCGCCGCCGCGCCGGGTCGTGCTTCTGGCCGGCCCGTCCGGCAGCGGCAAGTCCACGATCGCCCGCGCCAGTGGCCTGCCCGTCGTCTGCCTGGACGACTTCTACAAGGACGGCGACGACCCGACCCTGCCCCGGTCGAACGACCTGGGGATCGTCGACTGGGACGACGTACGGGCCTGGCACGCCGACCGCGCCCTCGCGGCGCTGGAGCACCTGTGCTGGGAGGGCCAGGCCGACCTCCCGGTGTACGACATCTCCCAGGACCGGGCCACCGGGTCCCAGCACGTCGACGTGTCGAGCCACCGCGCGTTCGTGGCCGAGGGGGTCTTCGCCGGGGAGATCGTGCGGGCCTGCCGGGAGGCGGGGATCCTGCAGGCCGCTCTCGTCGTGCGGCGGCGGCCGTGGAAGAACTACGTGCGCCGGCTCGCACGGGACATCTCCGAACGACGCAAGTCCCCCGCCACGCTGGCCCAGCGCGGCTGGCTGCTCATGCGCGCGGAACCCGCGATCGTCGAGCGGCAGTGCGACCTCGGCTGCGAGCCGATCGACGCCCAGGCACTGCGGGTGCTGCTGGCCTCGCTGGCCGCCGGCTGACTCAGCCTTCCTCGGAGCGGCCGCGGCGGCGCCGCGACACCACCACGGCGCCGACTCCCACCAGCAGCAGCACGGCCGCGGCCGCCGCGAGCCGGGGCGCCCAGCGCTTGGTGGTGACGACGACCTCCTCCGCGGACGCGAGGGCCACCTGGACCCGGTCGACGACCTCCTCGGTGCGCTTCAGCGCCACCTGGGCCTGGGCGATCTCCTCCTGCGCCCGGGCGAGCCGGTCCTCCAGCGCGGTGCCACTCATCGCGACCTCCCTCGGTCCGGTCCGGGTCAGGCCCCGGTCGTCGTGGACGTGCCAGCCAGCTCGGCGCGCAGCAGCGCGTACCCGGGCTTGATGACGTCGTTGATCAGCGCCAGCCGCTCGTCGAACGGGATGAAGGCGCTCTTCATGGCGTTGACGGTCAGCCACTGAAGGTCGTCCAGCCCGTAGCCGAAGGCCTTCGACAGCTGGGTCATCTCGTGCGTCATCGACGTGTGCGACATCAGCCGGTTGTCGGTGTTGACCGTGACCCGGAAGCCCAGCCGCCGCAGCAGTCCGATCGGGTGCTCCGCGATGCTCGGTGCCGCGCCGGTCTGGATGTTCGACGTGGGACACATCTCCAGCGGGATGCGCCGGTCCCGGACGTACGCGGCGAGCCGACCCAGCGTCGCGGTCCCGTCCTCGGAGACCGTGATGTCGTCGACGATGCGGACACCGTGGCCGAGTCGGTCGGCACCGCACCACTGGATGGCCTCCCAGATGCTGGGCAGTCCGAACGCCTCCCCGGCGTGGATGGTGAAGTGCTCGTTCTCGCGCCGCAGGTACTCGAACGCGTCGAGGTGCCGGGTCGGCGGGAAGCCGGCCTCAGCGCCCGCGATGTCGAAGCCGACGACGCCGCGGTCCCGGAAGCGCACGACCAGCTCGGCGATCTCCTGGCTGCGGGCCGCGGTGCGCATCGCGGTGAGCAGCAACGCCATCCGGATCGGGTGGCCGGCCGCGTCCGCGCGCAGCTCACCGGCGGCGAACCCGGCGAGCACCGCCTCCACGACGTCGTCGAGGCTCAGCCCGTGGTTGGTGTGCAGCTCCGGGGCGAACCGGATCTCGGCATAGACGACGCCGTCCGCAGCCAGGTCCTCCGCGCACTCCGCGGCGACCCGCTCGATCGCCTCACGGGTCTGCATCACCGCGACGGTGTGCGCGAACGTCTCCAGGTAGCGCTCCAGCGAGCCCGAGTCCGCCGCCTCCTCGAACCAGCGCTGCAGCTCCTCCGGGTCGGTACTCGGCAGCCGGTCGTAGCCCTGCTCCCGGGCCAGGTCGATGATGGTCTGCGGGCGCAACCCGCCGTCAAGGTGGTCGTGCAGCAGCACCTTCGGCACTCGACGGACGAGGCCCTCCGGCAGCGGGGCGATACGGCCCGGTTCGGTCATGCGGTCACGCTATCGGTCCGCGCAGCCGCGCGGATCCCTCCCCGGACGGTGTGACCGACCCGGGGGACGGCAACGGATCGGTGCGCATTCGACCTGCCACCGCCCTAGGGTCGACGGAACGCCGGGGCGGTCGCCACGGGACGCGCGGACGAGGGAGGGACCATGACCGAGCAGGTGCTGTGGAAGGAAGACCCCGACGAGCGCGACTACCCGGCGGCATCCTCGTACCTGTCCCTGGTCGCCACGGCGGACCTGGTCACCCAGGTCGTCGCAGACCTGCAGAAGGCGCCGATCAGCCACTTCAAGGCCAAGGACATCCTGCGGGCCTCGCAGCTGGCTCTCCTCCCGGCGGACAACCAGCACGTGGCCAAGGACATCGACCGGGTGCAGAAGGGGACGCCGCTGTCACCGGTGCTGCTGGTGAGCGGAGCGCTCACGCGTGGGTTCCCGTTGCAGATCGCCGACGGCTACCACCGGGTGTGCGCGAGCTACCACCTGGCCGAGGACACCGACATCCCCTGCCGCATCGTGCCGCTGCCCGCGGACGGGTGAGCCGGACGGCGGCGCCGGTGGGCTACTCGCCCTCGCGGTGCGCCGCAGCCGGATCGAACGCCGGCAGGCAGACGGCGACGTACTCCGCACCCTCGTCGGAGACCCGGTAGCGCACCCGCTCCCCCGCCCGGGTCACCACCGCCTGGCCCGCGGTCACCTCGAGCGACCCGCCGGCGTGGTCGACCACCAGGGTGCCGCGCAGCACGACGGTGACCTCGTCGAAGTCCGGGGTCTGCGCGGGCTCGTCCCAGCCGGGCGGGGCCACCATGTGCGCGACGGACACCGCGGACTCGCCGGTCGTGACGCGGCCGACGTACTCGTCGATCACCTTGCCGCCGGGCACCGGGATCCGGGTGGGCGCGGGAACCAGTTCGGGCACCGTCACTCCACCCGGTCGACGACCAGCGGGAGCCGGTCGATCGGCGAGCCGACCGGACCGATCTCGACCTCGCCGGCCAGGGCCTCGATCGCGGCCGGGAAGCGCGCCGGGTCGTCGGCATGCAGCGTGAGCAGCGGCTGGCCCTCGGTCACCGCGTCGCCCGGCTTGGCATGCAGCCGGACGCCGGCCCCGGCCGACACCCGGTCCTCCTTGCGCGCGCGACCGGCGCCGAGCCGCCACGCGGCCACCCCGACGGCGTACGCATCCAGCCGCTGGAGCACCCCGGACCGGTCGGCGGCGACGACGTGCGTCTCCTTCGCCGTGGGCAGCGGCGCGTCCGGATCGCCACCCTGGGCGGCGATCATCCGGCGCCAGCTGTCCATCGCCCGGCCGCTGGCCAGGACCTCGGCCGGGTCGACGTCGTCGACGCCGCCGAGGTCGAGCATCTCGCGGGCCAGCGTGATCGTGAGCTCGACCACGTCGGAGGGGCCGCCGCCGGCGAGGACCTCGACGGCCTCCTCGACCTCGAGCGCATTGCCCGCGGTGAGACCGAGCGGCACGTCCATCGCGGTGAGCAGGGCGCGGGTACGCACGCCCGCGTCGTTGCCGAGGTCGACCATGGTCCGGGCCAGTTCGCGGGCGTTCTCCACGTCCTTCATGAACGCGCCGCTGCCGACCTTGACGTCGAGCACGAGCCCGCCCGCGCCCTCGGCGATCTTCTTGCTCATGATGCTCGACGCGATCAGCGGGATCGCCTCGACCGTGCCCGTGACGTCGCGCAGCGAGTACAGCTTCTTGTCCGCCGGCGCCAGGCCGTCCCCCGCCGCGCAGATGACCGCGCCGACGTCGGCGAGGATCTTCATCATCTCCTCGTTGCTCAGCAGGGCGCGCCAGCCGGGGATGGACTCCAGCTTGTCGAGGGTCCCGCCGGTGTGCCCGAGCCCGCGACCGCTCAGCTGCGGCACCGCCACGCCGCAGGCGGCGACCAACGGGGCCAGCGGGAGCGTGATCTTGTCGCCGACGCCGCCGGTGCTGTGCTTGTCCACGGTGGGCAGCGGGAGGACGGAGAAGTCCATCCGCTCCCCGGACCGGATCATCGCGCCGGTCCAGCGGGCGATCTCGCCGCGGCCCATCCCGTTGAGCAGGATCGCCATCGCCAGCGCCGACATCTGCTCGTCCGCGACGGCGCCGCGGGTGTAGGCGTCGACGACCCAGTCGATCTCGTCGTCGGTCAGGGCCCGGCCGTCCCGCTTGGCCTTGATGACGTCCACGGCGGCGAAGCGCTCGATCATGCCATCGGCCCCTTGTCCTCGGCCCGCTCGTCCAGGTCCTCAGGCCCGAACGCGGCGGGCAGCACCTCGGTCATCGGCCGCACGCCGTCGACCGTCATCAGCAGCATCCGGGGACCACCGTTCTCCCACAGCAGCTGTCGGCAGCGCCCGCACGGCATGAGCGGCGCCCCGTGCTGGTCGACGCAGACCGCGGCGACGAGTCGGCCACCGCCGCTGGCGTGCAGCGCGGAGACCATCCCGCACTCCGCGCACAGCGCGACGCCGTACGCCGCGTTCTCGACGTTGCAGCCGACCACGACGCGGCCGTCGTCGACGAGCCCGGCCACGCCCACCTTGAAGCGCGAGTACGGCGCGTAGGCGTGGTGCATCACGTCGACGGCGGCCGCGGTCAGCGCGTCCCAGTCGACCCCGTCGTGCGTCCCGGGCTCGTACACCTAGTGGTCCTCGCCCTTGAGGTACGGCTTGCCGTCGGCAGCCGGCATCCGCAGCCGCTGGGTCGCCAGCGCCAGCACCAGCAGCGTGGCGACGTACGGCGTGACGAACGCGACCTGCGGCGGCACGTCCTCGGTGGTCGCGTACCAGGCGAACACGCCACCCGCGACGACCAGGGACACCAGGCCGCCGATCATCTTGCGCTTGTAGATCAGCCAGACCGCGTACAGCAGTAGCAGGATCGACGTGAGCAGGAGCAGCGCATGGACCGCGCCACCGCCGCGCAGCTGGAGTGCGTCGGTGTAGCCGAACAGGCCCGCGCCGGCGGCCAGGCCACCGGGGCGCCAGTTGCCGAAGATCATGGCGGCCAGGCCGATGTAGCCACGACCACCGGTCTGACCCTCGCGGTAGATCGTGGCCGCGACGATCGCCAGGTAGGCACCGCCCAGTCCGGCCAGCGCACCGGACATGACGACGGCGATGTACTTGTACTTCATCACGTTGACGCCGAGCGTGGCTGCGGCGTACGGCGCCTCGCCACAGGACCGCAACCTCAGCCCGAAGGCCGTGCGCCACAGGACGAAGAACGTCACGAACAGCATGGCGATCGCGATCAGCGTGATGTAGGAGACGTTGGTCGTCAGTCCGGCGATCAGCCCGGCGAGGTCGGAGACGAAGAACCAGCCCTGGTCGGCGATCGACTGCATCCACGAGGAGAGGCCGGGGATGGTGACGGTTCCCATCGGCGGGATCGGAGGCGACTGGGTCTGCCCGCCGCCGGGGGTGCCGTCGAACCAGGTCGCCGCCAGGAACTGGGTCAGTCCCAGCGCCAGGATGTTGATGGCCACGCCGGACACGATCTGGTCGACGGCGAACGTCACCGTCGCCAGCGCGTGCAGCAGCCCGCCGAGAGCGCCGAAGGCGATCGCGGCCACCAGTCCGGCCCAGGGTCCCCACTGCCAGCCGGCCCAGCCGGCCCCGAAGGTGCCCAGGATGAGCATGCCCTCCAGGCCGATGTTGACCACGCCGGAGCGCTCCGACCACAGGCCGCCCAGACCGGCCATGCCGATCGGCACCGCGAGACCGAGCGCGGCCGCGAAGGTGCCGGCGGCGGTGAGGTTGGTGGCGCCGGTGATCACGCGCACCAGCGACAGCAGCAGCAGCAGCGTCGTGAACAGGTAGAGGATGCGCCAGCCGTTGAGCCGGCGTGAGGACTGGGTACGCAGGCTGGTGTCGGCCATGGCCTCCGACGGGGCGGTGGTCTCCGAGCTCATGACGCCACCTCCTTCGACCCGTCGTTGGCTGGGGCCGCGTTGGCCTCCGCCTCCAGTCGCCGACCGACCTCCTGCGCCACCAGCCGGATCCGGTAGCGCCGGACCAGCTCGTACGCGATGACCACGGACAGGACGATGACGCCCTGCATGATGAGCACGGCCTGCTTGGGCACGCCCTCGAACTCCAGGCTGTTCGACGAGTTGTCCAGGAACGACCACAGCAGGGCGCCGAACGCGATGCCGACCGGGTTGTTGCGGCCCAGCAGCGCGATGGCGATGCCGGTGAAGCCCAGCCCGGTCGGGAAGTCCAGCGAGTACGAGTACGAAGCGCCGAGCAGCTGCGGGATGCCGACGAGTCCGGCGACCGCACCGGACAGCAGCATCGCCATCATGATCATCTTCTTGACGCTGACGCCGCTGGCGACCGCGGCCGGCTCGGACATCCCGGTCGCGCGCAGGTCGTAGCCGAACCGGGTGCGGTTGAGGAAGAACCAGTAGAGGACGCCGACGATCGCGGCGCCGATGATCATGCCGAACACCGGGTTCGGGGAGCCCGAGATGATGGGCAGCCCGGGGATCTGGCCCGACGGGGGGATCGGCTGGGTGCCGATGTTGTTGGAGCCCTGCACCGAGACCGCGAGCCGGTCGGGGGACAGCAGGTACGCCACGATGCCCGTGGCGATGAAGTTCAGCATGATGGTCGAGATGACCTCGCTGACGCCGCGGGTCACCTTGAGCAGGCCGGCGATCCCGGCCCAGAAGGCGCCGACGAGCATCGCGACGACGATGATCAGCCCGACGTGCAGCGGTGCCGGCAGGGCGACGGCCCCACCGACGGCGGCGGCGATCATCGCCGCGAGTCGGTACTGCCCGTCCACCCCGATGTTGAACAGGTTCATCTTGAACCCGATGGCCACCGCGACGGCGCTGATGTAGTAGGTCGTCGCGTTGTTGAGGATGTTGACCTGGATCCGCGGCTTGCCCAGCTGCTCCACCATCGTGGTGAAGGCGGTGATGGGGTTGTTGCCGGCGAACAGCAGGACGGCCGAGGTGACGACCATCGCGAACAGGATGGCGAGGACCGGGGCGGCAACCCCGAGGCCGATCCGCCGCCAGTCGAAGCGCCCGCTCATGCCGCCTCACCTCCCGCACCGGTCATGGCGGAACCCAGCTCCTCCGGCGTGACGGTGGCGGGGTCGGCGTCGGCGACGAGCCGCCCGCGCAGCATCACCTTGATGGTGTCGGAAAGGCCGATCAGCTCGTCGAGGTCGGCGGAGATGAGGAGGACCGCCAACCCCTTCGCGCGGGCGTCCCTGAGCAGGTCCCAGATGCTGGCCTGCGCGCCGACGTCGACACCCCGGGTGGGGTGGGCCGCGATCAGCACCGTGGGCTCACCGCTCATCTCCCGCCCGACGATGAGCTTCTGCTGGTTGCCGCCGGACAGGGCCGAGGCCAGCACGTCGATGGAGGGCGTGCGCACGTCGTACTCGGACACGATCCGCTCGGTGTCGGTCTTGGCGCCCTTGCGGTCGATTAGGGCCCCCTTGGCGTTGGGCGGCAGCGTCTGGTGGCCCAACATCCGGTTCTCCCACAGCGGGGCCTCCATCAGCAGGCCGTGCCGGTTGCGGTCCTCCGGGATGTAGGCGACGCCCGTCTCGCGCCGCTTGCGCGTCGACCAGTGGGTGATGTCGGTGCCCGCGAGGATCACGTGCCCCGTCTTGGGGGTCCGCATCCCCATGATCGTCTCGACCAGCTCGGCCTGACCGTTGCCCTCCACTCCGGCGATGCCCAGGACCTCGCCCCGGTGGATGTCGAAGGAGACGTCGTCGAGCAACGGCCTGCCGTCCTCGGTGAAGAGGCTGACCCCGTCCAGCTGGAGCTCGACCACGTCGGTCACGGTGGACTCGCGGGTCTCGGCGGTGGGGAGCTCGCTGCCGACCATGAGTTCGGCCAGCTGCTTGGAGGTGACCTCCTGCGGGTCCACCGTGGCCACCGTGGTGCCGCGCCGGATGACGGTGATGTCGTCGGCGACCTTGAGCACCTCGTCCAGCTTGTGCGAGATGAAGATGATGGCCAGGCCCTCGCCCTTGAGCTCCCGCAGCGCGTCGAAGAGCTCGTCGACCTCCTGGGGGACCAGCACCGCGGTGGGCTCGTCCAGGATCAGGGTCCGGGCACCGCGGTAGAGCACCTTGAGGATCTCGACCCGCTGCCGGTCCCCGACGCCGAGGTCCTCGACGAGGGCGTCGGGGTCGACGTCGAGGCCGTACTTGTCGGAGATCTCCCGGATCTTGGCCCGGGCGGCGGCGAAGTCGAGCCGGCCCCCCTTGGTCGGTTCGTCGCCGAGGACGACGTTCTCCAGCACGGTGAAGTTGTCGGCGAGCTGGAAGTGCTGGTGCACCATGCCGACGCCACGGTCGATGGCGTCGGACGGGCTGCCCAGCACGACCACGGTGCCGTCGAGGGCGATGGTGCCCTCGTCCGGCTTGTGCATGCCGTACAGCGTCTTCATCAGCGTGGACTTGCCCGCGCCGTTCTCACCCACGATGGCGTGCACGGTGCCGCGGCGCACGGTGAGGTTGACGTCGCTGTTGGCGATCACGCCGGGGAAGGTCTTGGTGATGTTGCGCAGCTCGACCGCGGGCGCACTGCCCGCTCCCGTCGCGCTGCCGGCCTGGTCGGTGCTGATGGCCGCTCACTCCTCCCGACGCGGGGGACGCCGGGACGCGCCCGGGCGCCCCGGACTGGGGCACGGGGACCCGCCCGTTGAATGCCGCGGGCCCGGCTCGCACGCTACACGCGCGAGCCGGGCCCGGGAGGCTAGTCGGGAGTGACGCGCGGTCATCCCGACGGATGGGTCGTTACATGCTGTCCGGCACCGTGATGTCGCCGGCCTTGATCTGGTCGGCCAACTCGTTGGCCTTGGCGGTGTAGGGGTCGACCGCCGGGTTGGACGTGGAGTAGCCCACACCGTCGGCGGCGAGGTCGAAGACCTGAACACCGGTCAGCGTGCTGCCCTCGACGAACGAGGTGATGAAGTCGAACACCGCGACGTCGACGCGCTTGAGCATCGAGGTCAGGATGACGTCCTTCACGTCGTCGGTGGCCGTGAGGTACTGGTCGGAGTCGACGCCGATGGCCCAGCCCTTGGCGGCCTTGGCGGCCTGGAACACGCCACCGCCGGAGCCACCCGCCGCGTGGTAGACCACGTCGGCGCCGTTCTGGAACATGCCCTCGGCCGCGACCTTGCCCTTGGCCGGGTCGCCGAAGCCGCTGAAGTCCGGCGGCTCGGTGAGGTACTTCACCTGGATCTTGATGTCCGGGTTGATGGCCTTCGCCCCGGCCTCGTAGCCGGCCTGGAACTTCTGGATCAGCGGGACGTTGACGCCGCCGACGAAGCCGATGTTGCCGGACTCGGACGCCTCCGCGGCGATCGCGCCGACGAGGTAGGAGCCCTCGTTCTCGGCGAACGTCAGGTTGGCCAGGTTCGGCAGCTCGGAGCTGGCGTCGTCGATGATGGCGAAGTTGACGTCCGGGAACTGCTGGGCCACGGAGTCCATGGCGACGGCGTAGGCGAACCCGACCGCGATGATCGGGTTGTAGCCGGCCTCGGCCAGGGTGGTGAGGCGCTCCTCCTTCTGGGCGTCGGTCTCGCCGCCGGTGGCCTCGAGCTCCTTGGTCTCGATGCCGTACGTCTCGACGGCCTTGTCCAGGCCCGCCGCGGCCGAGTCGTTGAACGACTGGTCGCCGCGACCGCCGATGTCGTACGCCAGGCCGACCTTGGCCTCGACGAGGGACTCCGAGGTGTCGGGCGACGCCTCGTCGGAGGCGGATGCCGACGCGGTGTCGGACGCGGGTGCGCTGCTGCTCGAGCCGCTGTCGCTGCTGCCGCCGCAGGCGGCCAGCGCGAGGGCTCCGGCGGCGAGGACCGCCGCCAGCTTCATACCCTTGATCAAGGGTGTCTCCTTCTCCCGACGCGCCACCGGGGTCCGGGCGCGACTGCTCGCGAGCCTAGTGCCCGGGCCGGGTCGAACCGGAAGCGGCGAAGGTCCCCGATCCGATCCGCAACGAATCCGTGACCCAGCCCACGACCCCTCCCTTCCTCCTCCTGGGCACACGATCCGCTTAGCGGATCGTGTGCCCAGGTGGGGCGGCGTGTCGGCCCCCGAACGGGCAACACGATCCGGGCGGGGTGACCGGAGTGACGGGTGGGGTTGGCGCCGAACGGGCGCCCGGGACGTCACGTCGGTCGCGGCGGCTCGTCGACGCCCGGGACCACGCCGCGGTGCCGTGGGTGAGCACGACAGCCCCGTACGTCACAGCGGTCCCACGACCCGGTTGGTGTTGTCCAGTTCTCGCCCGACACGCCGCGAAACCTGGGCACACGATCCGCATAGCGGATCGTGTGCCCGAGAAAGCGTGTGGCTGAGAAAGTGCGGCGGGGGGCGGGGTCGGCCCGGCGGGGGCGGGATCGGGGCGGGGGCGGGGCAGGGGGACGGCGGTCAGAAGACGTCGGGCGGGGTGTACTGGCCCCAGACGGCGCGCAGGGCGTCGGAGACCTCGCCGACCGTGGCGTGGGCCCGCAGCGCCTCCTTCATCGGGGGCAGCACATTGGTGTCCCCGGTCGCTGCCTCCCGGACCGCCGCCAGCCACCGGTCCACCTCGGCCGAGTCCCGCTCGGCCCGCAGCCGTGCCAGCCGCTCGCACTGCTCGGCCTCGATCGCCGGGTCCACCCGCAGCGGCTCGTACTTCTCCTCCTCGTCGATGGTGAAGCGGTTGACCCCGACGACGGTGCGCTCCCCGGCGTCGATCTCCTGCGCGATCCGGTACGCCGACCGCTCGATCTCGCCCTTCTGGAACCCCCGCTCGATGGCGGCGACGGCACCGCCCATCTCCTCCACCTGGTTCATCAGGTCGAGGATCCCGGCCTCGAGCTCGTCGGTGAGCGACTCCACGACGTAGGACCCCGCGAACGGGTCGACGGTCTTGCAGACGTCGCTCTCGTACGCGATCACCTGCTGGGTGCGCAGCGCCAGCCGGGCCGCCTTCTGCGTGGGCAGCGCGATGGCCTCGTCGAAGGAGTTGGTGTGCAGCGACTGCGTCCCGCCGAGCACCGCGGCCAGCGCCTGCACAGCGACCCGGACCAGGTTGACCTCGGGCTGCTGGGCGGTGAGCTGGACCCCCGCGGTCTGGGTGTGGAACCGCAGCATCTGCGACTTCGGGTTCTGCGCGCCGAACTGCTCGCGCATGATCCGGGCCCAGATCCGCCGCGCCGCGCGGAACTTCGCGATCTCCTCCAGCAGCGTCGTGCGGGAGACGAAGAAGAACGCAAGCCGGGGGGCGAACTCGTCCACGTCCTGGCCGGACTCAATGGCGGCGCGGACGTAGGCGATGCCGTCGGACAGGGTGAACGCGATCTCCTGCGCGGGCGTCGCCCCCGCCTCGGCCATGTGGTAGCCGCTGATGGAGATGGTGTTCCACCGCGGCACCTGCTCGCGGCAGTAGCGGAAGATGTCCGTGGTCAGCCGCAGCGACTGCGCCGGCGGGTAGATGTAGGTCCCGCGGGCGATGTACTCCTTCAGCACGTCGTTCTGGATGGTGCCGTTCAGCTTCTCGCCCGGGATGCCCTGCTCCTCGGCCACCAGCTGGTAGAGCAGCAGCAGGACGGCCGCCGGCGAGTTGATGGTCATCGAGGTCGACACCCGGTCCAGCGGGATCTCGCGGAACAGCACCCGCATGTCCTCGATGGAGTCGATGGCCACCCCGACCTTGCCGACCTCGCCGTGCGCGAGCGGGTTGTCGGAGTCGTACCCCATCTGGGTGGGCAGGTCGAAGGCGACCGAGAGCCCGGTCTGCCCCGCGCCGAGGAGCTGCCGGTAGCGCTCGTTGGACTCCGCGGCGGTGCCGAACCCGGCGTATTGCCGCATGGTCCAGGGCCGCCCGGTGTACATCGTCGGGTAGACGCCGCGGGTGAACGGGTACGCCCCCGGCTCACCGAGCTCGACCCCGGGGTCCCAGTCGTCCAGGGCCGCCGGCCCGTACACCGCCTCGAACGGCAGACCCGACTCCGTGCTGCCCATGACGCGTCCTCTCGTCCGTGCCAGCCGCCGGGCACGAGGCTAGTGCGTGGCGCCGCGGCGCACCTCCGTAGGGTCGACGCACACGTACGGACCCGCAGCCGAGCCGAGGAGGCGACCGCATGCCGCTGCAGCCCAGGACGACACCGACGCCGGACCCGACCCCGAGGTCGATGCGGATGACCCTGAGCCGGCGCCGCCTGCTCGTCGGCGGCGGCGCCCTGGCCGGAGCGGGCCTGCTGGCCGCGTGCGGCGCATCCGACAGCGCGGGGGACCCATCCGCGTCGGCGACGACGTCGGGCACCCCGTCCCCCAGCATCACGTCCTCCGACCGCAGTGACACCGACCCCGCGGTGGCCTTCTCGAACTGGCCCTTCTACATCGACACCGCCGAGGACGGCG
Source organism: Candidatus Nanopelagicales bacterium (assembly GCA_041393815.1). Taxonomy (NCBI): domain Bacteria; kingdom Bacillati; phylum Actinomycetota; class Actinomycetes; order Candidatus Nanopelagicales; species Candidatus Nanopelagicales bacterium. Next base: position 208,903 of record JAWKJK010000004.1, read on the forward strand.
GCACCAGCACCCTGCAGGACTTCGAGGCGGAGACCGGGATCGCGGTCGAGTACATCGAGGACATCAACGACAACGAGGAGTTCTGGGCGAAGGTCAGCCCGCAGCTGGAGATGGGCCAGCCGATCGACCGCGACATCATCGTGGTGACCGACGACTACGCCCGTCGGTTCATCCGGGCCGGGTGGGCGGAGCCGATCGACCCCGCCAACGTCCCGAACAAGGCGAACCTGATCGCGTCGCTGCAGAACCGGGAGTGGGACCCCGACCGCACCTGGACGCTGCCCTGGCAGAACGGCATCGTCGGCTTCGGGGTCAACAACGACGCTGCCGGGGGCAAGGTCACCAGCTTCGAGCAGCTCCTCGGCGACGACTTCACTGGGAAGGTGTCCATCTCCTCGGAGATGTCCGACACCATGATCTTCTTCCTGCTGCTGCAGGGGTCAGACCCGCAGGACTTCACCGACGACGAGTTCCAGCAGGCCCTCGCGGCGTTCCAGGCCGCGTTCGACCGGGGTCAGTTCCGCAAGGTGACGGGGAACGACTATGCCGGGGACCTCGTCGACGGCAACGTGGCGGCCGCGATCGGCTACTCCGGCGACGTCTTCCAGCTCAACCTGGAGAACCCCGCCGTCGAGTTCGTCGTCCCGCAGGAGGGCGGCGGCTACTTCTCCGACGTGATGGTCATCCCGGCCGGCGCCGAGCACCACCGCAACGCCGAGCGGCTGATGGACTACTACTACGACCCACTCGTGGCGGCGAAGCTGGCGGCCTGGGTGCAGTACCTCACCCCGGTCCAGGGGGCGCAGGAGGCGATGGCCGAGGTCGACCCCGAGCAGGTCGAGAACCCGGCCATCTTCCCCAGCGAGGCGGAGCTGGCGTCCGCGCACCCGTTCATGGCCCTGAACCCCGACACCGAGCTGGACTACATCCGGGCCTACCAGCGGGTGATCCTCAGCTGAGCGGGCTCGAGCATCCCGGGCACGTCCGCGGGACCCCCGCGTGTGATCTGCGTCGCACCGGAGTCGGCGGCGCCCGGTCGCTCCGTACCCGGACGCGCGCGGGGAGCAGCCGCCGATAGCATCGGCCCCGGACTCGGCGCGACCCGCACCGGTCCGACCGGTGCTGCGCCGCCGGCGCAAGACGTGGCGCGCACCGGCCCGAGCCGCGACACCACGGAGGTCCACGTGGCGAGTGCTCCTGCCGGGACGCTCTACCGCGGACGCGAAGGCATGTGGTCGTGGGTCGCCCACCGGATCACCGGCGTGGCGGTCTTCTTCTTCCTCCTCGTCCACGTCCTCGACACCGCGCTGGTCCGCGTCTCCCCGGACGCCTACGACCGGGTGATCGCCACCTACAAGACCCCCCTGGTCAATCTCATGGAAGTCGGCCTGGTCGGCGCCGTGCTGTTCCACGCGCTCAACGGGCTGCGGGTGATCCTGGTCGACTTCTGGTCGAAGGGGACCCGCTACCAGCGCCAGATGCTGTGGGCGATCGTCGCCCTCTGGGTCGTCCTGATGGTGCCCGGGACCTACTTCATGCTCATCCACACCGTCCAGGCGATGTTCGGGAGCACCTCATGACCGTGGTCGACCGGGGCGGCGCCCCGGACCTCGGCGCTCCGCGGTCCGGCGGCCGCAACGCGCAGCGCTCGAACTACGAGCTGTACTCGTGGCTGTTCATGCGGGTCTCCGGCGTGGTGCTGGTCTTCCTCGTGCTGGGCCACCTGCTGATCATGAACGTGCTCGACGGCGGCGTGCAGCGCATCAACTTCGCCTTCGTCGCCGGTCGCTGGTCGTCGCCGTTCTGGCAGGTCTGGGACCTGCTGATGCTGTGGCTGGCCATGCTGCACGGCACCAACGGCCTGCGCACCGTCATCAACGACTACGCCGAGCGGGACGGCACCCGCTTCTGGCTGAAGATGCTGCTGTACGTGGCAGCCTCGTTCACGATCGTTCTCGGGACCCTCGTCATCTTCACCTTCGACCCGAACATCGGCTGAGGAGCCCGACCGATGCAGATCCACAAGTACGACGTCGTCATCGTCGGCGCCGGCGGCGCGGGCATGCGCGCGGCGCTGGAGTCCGGCCAGCGGGCCCGTACCGCGGTCCTCACCAAGCTCTACCCGACCCGGTCCCACACCGGCGCGGCCCAGGGCGGCATGTGCGCGGCCCTGGCCAACGTCGAGGAGGACAACTGGGAGTGGCACACCTTCGACACGATCAAGGGCGGTGACTACCTGGTCGACCAGGACGCCGCCGAGATCATGTGCAAGGAGGCAATCGACGCGGTCCTCGACCTGGAGAAGATGGGGCTGCCGTTCAACCGGACGCCCGAGGGCCGCATCGACCAGCGCCGCTTCGGCGGCCACACCCGCAACCACGGCGAGGCGGCCGTGCGCCGGGCGTGCTACGCGGCCGACCGCACCGGCCACATGATCCTGCAGACGCTGTACCAGAACTGCATCAAGTACGGCATCGAGTTCTACAACGAGTTCTACGTCCTCGACCTGCTGCTGAACGAGGGGCGCACCGCCGGCGTCGTCGCGTACGAGCTGGCGACCGGCGAGATCCACGTGTTCCAGGCCAAGTCGGTCATCTTCGCCACCGGCGGCTTCGGCAAGGTCTTCAAGACCACGTCCAACGCGCACACGCTCACCGGCGACGGGATGGCCATCGTCTACCGCCGTGGCCTTCCGCTGGAGGACATGGAGTTCTACCAGTTCCACCCGACCGGCCTGGCCGGACTGGGCGTGCTCCTCACCGAGGGCGCCCGCGGCGAGGGCGGCATCCTGCGCAACGAGTCCGGCGAGCGGTTCATGGAGCGCTACGCCCCCACCATCAAGGACCTCGCGCCGCGCGACATGGTGGCGCGCGCGATGGTCCAGGAGGTGCGCGAGGGCCGCGGCGCCGGCCCCCACAAGGACTACGTCTACCTCGACCTGACCCACCTGCCGAAGGAGCAGATCGAGGCGAAGCTGCCGGACATCACCGAGTTCGCCCGCACCTACCTCGGCGTCGACCCGGTCACCGAGTTGGTCCCGGTGTTCCCCACCGCGCATTACGCGATGGGCGGCATCCCGACCAACATCGAGACCGAGGTGCTGGGCAACAACACCGACGTCGTCCCCGGCCTGTACGCCGCCGGCGAGTGCGCCTGCGTCTCGGTGCACGGGGCCAACCGGCTGGGCACGAACTCGCTGCTCGACATCAACGTGTTCGGGCGCCGGGCCGGCATCGCGGGTTCGGAGTACGCCGCCACCGCCGACTTCGTCGACCTGCCGGAGGACCCCGCCGGCGCCACCATCGCCCTGGTCGAGGGGCTGCGCTCCTCCACCGGGGGGGAGCGCGTGGGCGCCCTGCGGCGGGAGCTGCAGGAAACGATGGACATGAACGCGCAGGTCTACCGCACCGAGGCCACGCTGAAGCAGGCGCTGGCCGACGTGCAGGAGCTCAAGCGCCGCTTCCGCAACGTCGCGATCCAGGACAAGGGCCGCCGCTACAACACCGACCTGCTCGAGGCCGTCGAGCTCGGGTTCCTGCTCGACCTCGCCGAGGTCCTCGTCGTGGGGGCGTTGGAGCGCAAGGAGTCCCGTGGCGGGCACGCGCGCGAGGACTACCAGGCCCGCGACGACGTCAACTTCATGCGCCACACAATGGCCTACCGCAAGGTCGACCCCCAGGGCGACACCGTGGTGCAGCTGGACTACAAGCCGGTGACCGTGACCCGCTACCAGCCGATGGAGCGCAAGTACTGATGGAGACCATCGACGTCACGTACCGGATCCGCCGGTTCAACCCGGAGACGGACGCGGAGCCGCACTGGGAGGACTTCGTCGTCCCCTCGTATCCGACGGACCGCATCCTCGACGGGCTGAACAAGATCAAGTGGGAGCAGGACGGCACCCTGACCTACCGCCGCTCGTGCGCCCACGGCATCTGCGGATCCGACGCGATGCGCATCAACGGCCGCAACCGGCTGGCCTGCAAGACCCTGGTCAAGGACCTCGACACGTCCAAGCCGATCCTGGTGGAGGCGATCAAGGGCCTGCCTCTGGAGAAGGACCTCATCGTCGACATGGAGCCGTTCTTCGACGCGTTCCGCGCGGTGAAGCCGTTCCTCATCACCGACGGCCACGAGCCGACCCGCGAGCGGCTGCAGTCCGCGGAGGACCGCGCCCGCTTCGACGACACCACCAAGTGCATCCTGTGCGCCGCGTGCACGACGTCCTGCCCGGTGTTCTGGACCGACGGGCAGTACTTCGGCCCGGCCGCGATCGTCAACGCGCACCGGTTCATCTTCGACAGCCGTGACGCCGGCTCCGAGCAACGGCTGGAGATCCTCAACGACTCCGAGGGCGTGTGGCGCTGCCGGACCACGTTCAACTGCACCGACGCCTGCCCGCGCGGCATCGAGGTCACCAAGGCGATCCAGGACGTCAAGCGGGCGCTGATCTTCCGCCGGTTCTGATCCTTCGGTACGGCTGACCTGGCCGGCGGGGCGGCATCTGGACGTCGCCCGCCCCGCACCCGGTGGCAGCCGGTCGCAGGGCGTGACCGCCCGGGTGTGGCGCGTCACGAGCACACCGGCGGCCGGGTTACCCTCGTCCCATCATGCGACTCCCCCGCACCGCGGCAGCGACCCTCGCCCTCGTCCTCGCCGCGGGCCTCCCGGTCGCGCTGGTCACGCCCGCCGCGGCGGGTTCCGCTGCGGCTCCGACGTCGGCGCGGTCCGCGGACCCGGTGGGCGGGCCGCTGCTCGGCACCGACCAGCGGGTGGTCCGGCCGGGCCCAGACGCGCAGAAGATGCCCAAGGTCTACGCGACGACCTGGGTGCTGGCCAACGCGGACACCGGCGAGGTGCTCGCGGCGAAGGGTGCCCACGTGCAGCGGCCTCCCGCCAGCACGCTGAAGACCCTGACGGCCCTGACCCTGCTCCCCCGCCTGGACCCCGAGCAGGTCTACACCGCGACCTACCAGGACGCCTCCGTCGAGGGCAGTCACGTCGGCATCGTTCCCGACGCGACGTACACGGTGCACGACCTGTGGAACGGGCTGTTCCTGCAGAGCGGGAACGACGCCGCCTCGGCCCTGGCCAACGCCAACGGCGGCTGGAAGAAGTCGCTGCGGCAGATGAACGAGCAGGCCCGGCTGCTGCAGGCCTACGACACCTACGCGGTCAACCCGTCGGGTCTGGACGAGCCGGACCAGGTGTCGTCGGCGTACGACCTGGCGCTGATCTCGCGGGCCGGACTGCAGCGCGAGGACTTCGCCGCCTACGCCAGCACGATCGAGGCGGACTTCCCGGGCCGGATGCCGAAGAAGCCGGGCAAGAAGCGCCCCACGTACAAGATCTACACGCAGAACCGGCTGCTGCTGCACGGCTTCGACGGCGCCATCGGGGTCAAGACCGGCTACACGACCAATGCCGGACGCACCTACGTGGGTGCCGCCACCCGCGACGGGCGCACGCTCATCGTCACGCTCATGCAGATCACCGAGCCGACCGAGGACGCGGCCGCGAAGCTGCTGGACTGGGGGTTCGCCAACGCCGACAAGGTGACTCCCGTCGGTGTGCTGGTCGACCCGGTCGACCCCGACGCACCGCCGTCGGACCCGAGCCAGGGCACGGTGGCACCTGCGGCGGGCGGGGGCGACGTGGCCGTCGCAGCCGGTCCCGGGAGCGTGGGCACGTCGGTGACCGGCGGTGTCCCCGGGTGGCTGTGGGCGCTCGTCCTGGGCCTGGCCGTGCTGGCGGCGGTCGCCGCCCTGCGGGTGCGCGCGACTGCCCGGTCCCGCGACCGCGACCAGGAGCGGCGTCAGGCCGGGACGTTCCCGCCGATCGGGTAGTCCCGTCGGCGCCGCCAGATCCCGTCGGCGCCGTGCTCGTAGAGCGCGAACCGCTGCACGGTGAAGCGCACGTCGTAGCCGGCCAGCGCCGCGTACGCCTCGTCCAGCACCGGCTCGCTCACGTGGTGGGCCACGGTCACGTGCGGGTGGTAGGGGAAGCGCACGTCCACCCCGAGCGGCCCGGTGCGGGCCGCTCGCTCCAGCGCCTCGCAGCCGGAGATGCCGTCGACGACAGCCACGAACACGACCGGGGACACCGGCCGGAAGGTGCCCGTGCCACGCAGGTGGAGGTCGAACGGCTCGGCCTGCGCGGCGACCTCCGCCAGGTGCTGCTCGACCTGGTCCAGGACCGTCTCGTCGACCTCCGTCGGGGGCACCAGCGTCACGTGCGCGGGGACGGCGTGCGCCAGCGGGTCCCCGAAGCGCTCCCGCCAGGCCTCCAGTTCGGCGGCGTAAGGCTCGACGACGGGGACCGCGACCCCGAGGGTCCGCCGCCCCAGCGCCGGAGGGGTTCCGCCCTCGATCACGCGTAGGGACCCGGCACGAATCCGACCCGCTCGTACGCCGACCGCAGGGTGGGCGCAGCGACGCCCTGGGCCCGCAGCGCCCCGGCCTCCATCAGCCGCTCCAGCTCGGCCGGGTCGTCGACCAGCTCGAGGACGCGCTTGCGGAAGGGCTCCACGAAACCCAGTACGGCGTCGGCGGTGTCCCGCTTGAGGTCGCCGTAGCCGCGGCCCTCGTAGTCGGTCTCCAGCTCGGCGACCGGGCGACCGGTGAACGCCGACTGCATCGACAGAAGGTTGGACACCCCCGGCTTGCCCTCGGGGTCGTAGCGCACCTCGCGACCGGAGTCGGTCACCGCGCTGCGGATCTTCTTCGCCGTGACGCTGGGCTCGTCCATCAGGAAGACACAGCCGGCGGGGATGGACTTGCTCATCTTCGCGGTGGGGTCCTGCAGGTCCAGGATCTTGGCGGTGTCCTTCACGATGAGCGGCTCGGGCACCGTGAACGTGTCGCCGTAGCGGGAGTTGAACCGCTGGGCGAGGTCGCGGGTGAGCTCCAGGTGCTGCCGCTGGTCCTCGCCGACCGGCACGGCCGCGGCCTGGTAGATGAGGATGTCCGCGGCCTGCAGGATCGGGTAGGTGAACAGGCCGACCGTGGCCCGCTCGCTGCCCTCGCGCTGGGACTTGTCCTTGAACTGCGTCATCCGGCCGGCCTCGCCGAACCCGGTCAGGCACTGCAGCACCCAGCCCAGCTGGGCGTGCTCGGGCACGTGGCTCTGCACGAAGACGGTGGAGCGCTCCGGGTCCAGGCCGCAGGCCAGCAGCTGCGCGTAGGACAGCAGCGTGCGCCGCCGCAGCTGGGCCGGATCCTGCGCGACGGTGATCGCGTGCAGGTCCACGACGCAGTAGTAGGCGTCGTAGCTGTCCTGCAGGTCGACCCAGTGCCGCAGCGCGCCGAGGTAGTTGCCGACGTGGAACGAGTCGTGGGTCGGCTGGATCCCGGACAGGACGCGGGGCAGGGCCGTCGGGCCGGACGGGTCGGACATGCGGGTCATTCTGGCAGGCGGCCGGCGGCGCCGGCCCCGGCGCCTTCGCCGCCCTCGGCGGCCTCTCCGCCCCCTCCGGACTCGTCGCCGGACTCCGGCGGTGGCACGGGGGCGATGACGCGGATCCGCTCCGCCCGTCGCCCGTCGAGCTGCAGCACCACCAGCTGGTGCCCGTCGACCTCCGCGCTGTCACCGACCTGCGGCAGCCGGCCGAGCTCCGCGACCAGGAAGCCGGCGACGGTCTCGTACGGCCCCTCCGGCAGCGTCAGCCCGGTCTCCTCGGCGAACTCGTCGAGGTTGAGCAGGCCGTCGACGTCCGCCTCCCCTGCGAGGGAGAACCGGACGTCGGCCTCCTCCTCGTCGTACTCGTCCCGGATGTCGCCGACGAGCTCCTCGACCAGGTCCTCCAGGGTCGCGATGCCGGCGGTGCCGCCGTACTCGTCGACCACGATGGCGAGGTGCTGGCCGGTGCGGCGCATCTCGGTCAGCGCCGGGATGACCCGCTTGCTGCCCGGGAACATCGCGACGTCGCGGGCCAGCTCGCCGACGCGGATCCCCCGGGTGGCGACATCGGGGTCGAGGATGTCGCGCACGTGCACGAACCCCACCACGTCGTCGGCGGAGTCACGGATGACCGGGTAGCGCGAGTGCGGCTGGTCCGCGACGATCCGCACCGCCTTGAACACCGGCAGGGTCGCGTCGAGGAACTCCACCTCGGTGCGGGGCACCATCACCTCGCGCAGCATCCGGTCGCCGGCCTCGAACACGTCGTCGATGAGCTCCCGCTCCTCGGGAGTGAGCTCCTCGTGCGCCGCCACGATGCCGCGCAGCTCCTCGCCGGAGATGGTCTCCTTCGCCGCCGACGGGTCACCGCCGAGCAGCCGAACCAGCAGGTTGGTGGACGCCGACAGCAGCCAGATGAACGGCCGGGACAGGCGGGCCAGCCAGTCCACCGGCGCGGCCACGGCGAGCGCGACGCTCTCCGAGCGCTGCAGCGCCAGCCGCTTCGGCACCAGCTCGCCGAGCACCAGGGAGACGTACGCGATGGCCACGGTGACCCCGACGAACGCCAGCGTGCCCGCCCAGGCCTCCGACAGGCCCAGCGACTCCAGCGCGGGGGCCAGCGACGGCGCGATCTGGCTGGCCCCGAAGCCCGCGGACACGAAGCCGGCGAGGGTCACGCCGACCTGCACCGCAGCGAGGAACCGGTTGGGGTCGCGGACCAGTCGGGCCAGCCGGTGACCGCGGCGCCCCGCCTCCGACAGCCGCTGGACCTGCGACTCCCGCAGCGACACCAGCGCGATCTCGGCCGCGGCGAAGAAGCCGCCCACGAGCACGAAGAACAGGACGACCAGGACGTTGACGAGGGTCTCGTTCACCGCGCACCCGGTCGATCGGGTCGGGGCGCGCGGGCGCGCGGGTCAGCGGGATGGTCGGGGTCGGCCATGACACGCCAGCATAGGGACGGCGTGGCTCCCCCGCCGCCGCGGCGGCGGCCGGGGAGGTGCCCGTCACACCGTGACGGTGATGCGGACGTACGGGCTCCGCAGGAACCGGGGGGATTCCTCCCGGCGGATGCCGGCGGCGTAGGCGCGCTGCCCGACCAGGCCGAGGATCGCCGTCATCGCGTACCGCCGGGTGGACGACGTGACCGTGCAGATGGGCAGCTTCTTCAGCAGCCGGGCGCCGGCGACGGTCCGCTCGACGCGGTACAGGCAGACCTCGGTCCCCGTGGGGGTCCCGACGGGGGCGCGGCCGCGGATCGCGATGGGCTGGTCGACGCGCGCGGCGCGGGGTCGGGCGTACAGGGTGAACCCGCGGGTCGCACCGGCCGTCGGCGCCAGGGCCGGAGCAGCGGCGGGCGCGGCCGGGGCGACGGCGACGGGTGCCACGGCGGGCGTGGCGGCGTTGGGCAGCGCGGTCGCGGGACCGATCGGGCCGAGCAGGCCGAGCGCGAGCGCCCCGACGGCTGCCGCGGTCAGGGCGGTGCGGGACGGCGACTGCATGGGGGCTCCTCGGATCTGCGCGGGCGGGGTCCGGTGCGTCCATCCTCACGCGCGGGCCGCCCCCTTCGGCGGCACGACACGACCGCCCCCGTCTTCCGCTCCGTCCTCCGCGCACGCCTGCGCTCCGTCCTCCGCGCTCTCCTCGGTCCTTCCTCCGCGACCGAATGAGTCCAGGCGTTGTTTGCGGCCCGAATTCGGGCTGCTCAGCAACGCCTGGACTCATTCCGTCGGAGGAAGGGGGCGGCGGGCGGCGGCGGACCTAGCCTGACGGGATGGGTGCGGAGCGCACGGGTGACGCGGTGCGGGTCGAGGACGTCGGGCCGGTGCGCGTGGTCACGCTGGACCGGCCGGAGCGGCGCAACGCGGTCGACCGGGCCACGGCGCAGGCCCTGGCCGACGCGTTCCGGGCCTTCGACGCCGACGACTCCGTCTCCGTCGCGGTGCTGACCGGGGCCGGCGGGACCTTCTGCGCCGGCGCAGACCTGGCCGCTGTGGCCGCGGGCGACCCGAACCGGGTCGAGGAGGACGGCGACGGCCCCATGGGTCCGACCCGGCTCGCGCTGGGCAAGCCCGCCATCGCGGCGATCGAGGGGTACGCCGTCGCCGGGGGCCTGGAGCTGGCGCTGTGGTGCGACCTGCGGGTGGCCGCGCAGAACGCGGTCCTGGGCGTGTTCTGCCGACGCCTCGGCGTCCCGCTCATCGACCTGGGCACCGTACGACTGCCCCGGCTGATCGGTCACGGCCGCGCGATGGACCTGATCCTCACCGGCCGCGCGGTCGACGCCGACGAGGCGCTGGCGATGGGACTGGTGTCCCGGGTGGTGCCGTCGGGGACCGCGCTGGATCGGGCGCTGGCGCTCGCGCAGGAGCTCGCGGCGCTGCCCCAGCAGTGCCTGCGGTCGGACCGGATGTCCGCGATCGAGCAGTGGGACCTCGACCTCGAGGCCGCGACCGCGAACGAGCTGCGCCGGGGCCGGCAGGTGCTGGCCGGCGGCGGGACCGCGGAGGGGGCCCGGCGGTTCGCCGCGGGTGCCGGCCGGCACGGCTCCCGCCTCCCCTGACCGCGACCCGCCCCACCTCGGCGCTCGACCCACCCACCTCGACCGAATGAGTCCGGGCGTTGCTTTCGGCCCGGAATCGGCCGCCCAAACGACGCCCAGACTCATTCGGCCGCGGAATGGGGGGGGTGCGGGGGCGGGGCGAGGCGGGACGCGTTCGGGGGTGGGTCAGGCGGGGCGCAGGTGGAGGAGGAGGGCGTGGCCCGGGAACAGCGGCGGCATCGCCAGGCCGGCCGCCGCCAGCACCGACCCCGGCAGCGTCACCCCGTCGGCCAGCCACGGCGCGGCCCGGGTCTGCAGCAGCCACGGGGCACCGGCCGGCATCGGCGTCGTGACCCGGTAGCGGCGGTCGGGGTCCAGCCCCGGCAGCCGCACGACCGCCGGCAGGGACGGGTCCGAGGTCTGCAGCTGCACGTACGCGAACAGCGCCTCGGACCGGTCGGCCGCGACGACGCCGTGCACGTACGCCGCGGGGTCGGGGTGGTCGGCGCGCACGACGGTCCCGGCGTGCAGCAGGTCCCGGTGTTCCTTGTAGAGCCGAATGAACCCGCGCAGCAGCTGCCGCTCGAGGTCGCTCGCCGTGGTGATGTCCCACTCGATGCCGGCGTGCGCGAACAGCGCCGTCGCCGCGCGGAACCCCAGGTCGAGCACCCGCCCCGTGGTGTGAGACAGCGGCGGGCCGATGTGCGACCCCACCAGCTCGGGCGGCAGCACCTGCCCGGTCCAGCGCTGGATCAGCTGGCGCTCCAGGGCGTCGTTGGTATCACTGGCCCAGACCCGGTCGGTGCGCTCCAGGATGCCCAGGTCGATGCGCGCCCCGCCGGACGCGCAGCTCTCGATCTCCAGGTCGGGGTGCCGCTCGCGCAGCTCGTCCAGCAGCCGGTAGACGGCGAGGGTCTGCGTGTGCACCGCCGGCCGGCCGTCGTGCGCCGCGTCGACCAGGACCCGGTTGTGGTCCCATTTCAGGTACGCGATGGCGTACGTGTCGAGCAGTGAGTCCAGTGCGTCCCGAATGTGTTCGTACGCAGCAGGACTGCTGAGGTCAAGCACCTGCTGGTGCCGCCACTCCGGCGGCAGCCGGTCCCCGACGTGCAGCACCCAGTCCGGGTGGGCGCGGGCCAGGTCGGAGTCGACGTTGACCATCTCCGGCTCGACCCACAGCCCGAACTCCATCCCGAGCCCGCGGACGTGGTCGACCAGCGGGTGCAGGCCGTCCGGCCAGCGGACCGGGTCGACGACCCAGTCCCCCAGCGCGCGGTGGTCGTCGGTCCGCCCGGTGAACCACCCGTCGTCGAGCACGAACCGCTCGACCCCGACCTCCGCGGCCACGTCCGCCAGCGCCTTCAGCCGGTCCAGGTCGTGGTCGAAGTAGACGGCCTCCCAGGTGTTCAGCGTCACCGGCCGGGGCCGTCGCCGGGTCGGGTGGGTCGGCCGCGCGCGCAGCCAGGCGTGGTACGCCGACGCGGCGCCGTCGAGGCCGTCGGCGGAGTAGGCGCAGACGACCCACGGCGTGGCGTACGACTCCCCGGGTCCGAGGACCACCTCGCCGGGCGCCAGCAGTTCGCCGCTGCGGACGGTGACCCGGCCGTCGGGCCGGCGCTCCACCGCCGTGCGGTGGTCGCCGCTCCAGGCCGGTGACACCGACCACGCCTCGCCGCTGCGGAACCCGGTGCCGGCGGTCAGTGCGACCACCGCCACCGCGAAGTCGTGGCCGGGTCGGCCCTGGCGGCTGTCCCGCACCCAGGTGCCGACGGGCAGCGGCATCCGCTGCGGCTGGCGCTCCTTCGACCACCGCCCGGCCAGGTCGAGCACCTCGACCACCCGGTCCGGCAGCGGCAGCGACACGTCGAGGTGGTGGACCTCGTAGTCGTCGTCACCCGCGTTGGTGAGCACGTGCCGGAGCCGCAGGACACCCGACGGCTCCAGCACCAGCTCGCTGACCAGCGCCAGTCCGGCAGAGACGTCACGGGCGGTGACCGTGACCCCGGTCCGGCCGCCGGATGCATCGGCGACGGGACTGATCGATACCGGCTCGAACCGCGCAGAGAAGTCCCGTCGGTCCCGCGACCCGGACAGCCCCGGCCGGCTCAGCCACCCCAGCGACCCCTCCGGCAGCAGGCCCACCCGGACCGGCTCGTCGAACGCGCTCGGTGGGACCGCGGGGGTCAGCGCGAGGACCGCCGCGGCGGCGTCGTCGTCGGACAGGTCGCCGAGGTCGGGACCCCAGTGCATGACGGACGGCAGCCCGGGACCCGACGCGTCCAGCATCAGCGACGTCCCCGCGGCCCGCAGCTGGAGCACAGCGTGCACGTCGGCCACGGCTAGCCCTTGGTCGCGCCGAGGGTGAGTCCCGCGACGAACTGGCGCTGCAGGATGAAGAAGATCAGCATCGTCGGGATGGCGGCGAGCATCGACCCGGCGGCCAGCAGGTTGTAGTCGGTGAAGAACTGCCCCTTGAGGTTGTTCAGCGCCGCGGTGATGGGCCGCTTGTCGCCGGTGCTCATGAGCACCAGGGCCCAGAGGAAGTCGTTGTAGATCCAGGTGGTGAGCAGCACCGCCAGTGCGGCCAGCGGGGTGCGGCACAGCGGCAGGATCACGCGCCAGTACTGCTGCCACACCGACGCGCCGTCGATCGTGGCCGCCTCCGAGATGTCCTTGGGCAGCGCCTTCATGAAGTTGCTCAGCACGAACGTCGCGAAGCCCATCTGGAACGCGATGTGGATCATCACCACGCCCCAGTAGGAGTCGTACCAGATCCCCTTGGTGTTGAGGAACTCCGGCAGCGGCAGGACCAGGTACAGCCGGTACAGCGGCACCAGGATGATCTGCGGCGGAAGCAGGTTGCCCGCGGTGAAGATGAGCAGCAGCGTGACGTTGAGCTTGAAGGAGTAGCGCGACACGACGAACGCGACCATCGACGCGAGGAACAGCGTCATGATGACCGCGGGGATCGTGATGATCGCCGAGTTCAGCAGGTACTTGCTGAAGTCGCTCTGCGAGTACGCGTTGAAGTAGTTGTCCAGCGTGAGGCTGCGCGCGATCGAGAAGTACCCGTTGACCGCTGTGTCCTGGTAGCTGCGCAGGCTGGCGTAGAACGTCCACAGCACCGGCACCAGCCAGAGCAGCGCCATCAGGGTGAGGAACGTGTACGCGATGATCGGGCGGCGGCCGATGTCCTTGCGTGCCACCGGGATTCCGTCGACGGTGCCGTCCTTCGCGACGCCGCCGCGACCGCGGCTGCGGATGGACGCGAGCGTGCTCATTCCTGGGCGTCCTTCCGGAAGGCGCTGGTCAGGTAGACCAGGATCGGCGGGAGCGCGAGGAGCAGCAGGATGACGCCGAGGGCCGAGCCGTAGCCCACCCGGCTGGCCTCCCCGAGGATGTTGTCGTAGACCAGGACCGACAGCAGCTCAAGCCCGTTACGGCCGCGGTTGATGATGAACACCAGGTCGAACGACCGCAGCGCCTCGATGATCGTGATGACGATGACCACGATGTTGACCGGGCGCATCGACGGGAAGATCACCTTGCGGAACGTCTGCCACTCGCTGGCACCGTCGAGGGCGGCGGCCTCGCGCAGAGTGGGGTCCACGCCCTTCAGACCGGCCAGGTAGATCATCATGATGTAGCCGACATGTCGCCAGGATGCCGCGACCAGCACGGCCCAGATATTGATGCTGGGGTTGCCGAGCCAGTCGATGAAGTTGTCCGGTTCGGTCCGCCCGAGCAGGTTGTTGATCAGGCCCTGCTCCGGTGCGTAGATCAGCTGCCACATCAGGCCGACGACGGCCAGCGACAGCACCACCGGCAGGAAGAAGGCCGACTGGTAGAAGCGGCTGAACCGCAGGTGCTTGTCCAGCAGGTACGCCAGCAGCATGCCCAGCGGCGTGGCGATGAAGAGGAACACCACCAGGAACAGCACGTTGTTGCGCACGGCGTTCCAGAACGGCGGGTAGATCGTGGCGATCTGCGTGTAGTTCTGGAAGCCGACGAACTTGATCGTCGACAGGCCGCCGACACCGTTCCAGCTGGTGAAGGACAGCAGGATCGACAGCACGGTCGGCACCCACACGAGGAACACGTGGATGACGGTCGGGATGCCGACCAGCGCGATCAGGACGAGCCGGTCGGTGCCCCGGAAGGAGTAGGCGCGCTTACGGCTGGGCGGGATGATCTCCTCGTCCGCCGGGAGCGGGGCCTTCGGCGTGGTGGTCGCCATGCGCCAGATCCTCGTCCTTCCGGGGCCGACTCGGGTCGGTTCAGCTACCGAAGATGGCCTGCTTCTGCTGCTCGATGGACTCCAGCAGGCCGTCGATGTCGTTCGGGTTGTCGATGAACGACTGCAGCGACGGGATCATGACCGTCGACGCGAAGTCGGGCCGGGTGTCCCGGTCCAGGAACTGCGTGATGTGCGCCGCCTCGCCGACGAGCGTGGCCGCCTTCTTCTGCAGCTCGTTGTAGCCCGACGTGTCCGCGGTGTTGTTGGCCGCGACGTTGTTCGGGTCGGAGGCGAGGTACGTCTCGATCGCCTCGGCACCACCGAGGTACTCCAGCAGCGCCTTTCCGCCGTCCACGTTGGACTGCGCGTTGCTCATCATGAAGCCGTCGATGGGCGCCTCGACCGTGTCGCGGCCGTAGTCCGGGTTGATCTCGGGGAACGCGAAGAAGTCCAGGTCGTCGCGGTCGGGACCCTCCGGGAACTGCTGGCCGACGAACATGCCCAGCAGGTACATGCCGGCCTTCTTCTGCAGCAGCGACTGCGCGGCCTCCTGCCAGGTCCGGCCGAGGGCACCGGTCTGGCTGATCGGCAGCAGCGAGTCCTTCCAGGTGGTGAAGACTTCCTTCACCTTGGGATCGGTCCACGACTCCTGGCCGGCCATGAGGGCGACGTGGAAGTCGTACCCGTTGGTGCGCACGTTGAGGTAGTCGAACGTGCCCATCGCCGGCCAGCCGTCCTTGTCGGCGAAGGCGAGGGGGGTGAGGCCCTTGTCCTTCATCGTCGCGGCGGCCTTGTTCAGCTCGTCCAGGGTCGTGATCGACTCCGGGTCGATGCCGAGCTCCTTGAAGACGCTCTTCCGGTAGAACAGCGCCCACGGGTAGTAGTAGAAGGGCACGAAGTACTGGTTGCCGTCGTTGCCGGTTGAGGCCTGCTTGAACGACTCGTTGAAGTCGCCGCCGATGTTCTCCCAGACGCTGTTGATCTCCTGCGCGAGGCCCTGCTCGGCGAAGAAGCGCATCCGGTAGCCGGCGAACCAGGTGAAGTCCTGGTCCGGCGAGCCCTGCAGGTAGCTGTTGATCTGCTCCTGGAAGGTGTTGTGGTCGACGGTGTTGACCGCCACGTCGATCCCGGAGGCGGCGGTGAACTTCTTGAAGACCTCCTCGTACGCGGTGCGGGGCACCTCGTCGGAGGCGTTCGACCCGAAGGTCACGGTGCCCGACGCCGCGGCCGAGGACGACTCCCCGCCGCTGGCCGCCGCGCTGCTGCTCGAGCCGGAACCGCTGTCTCCCCCGCATGCGGCCAGGAGGGGGCCGGCCGTGGCCAGCCCGGCGACCCCGAGGGCCGACTTCAGCATGGTGCGCCGGCTGGTGGAGGTGCCGCCGAGGGCCCCCAGCACCGACTCAGGACGATCCGCCATGGTGCTCTCCCATCTCATCGGGTTCGCTCAAACCCGAACATGACCGCACAGTAGGACCGCGCCCGCCGGAAGTCACGGGCCCTCCGGAACAATCCTGTCCCCGTTGCCATTCCGTTACCAAACCCTCGGGGGAGCCGGCCGCTGCCCGATCAGGCCCCCGCGGCGCCGGCGACTCTGTGTTGGTTTCTGTTGACTTGCCCGGTCCGAAGGAGAATCCTGCGGTCCATGGCATGGCCGGCCCTGCCGGGCCTCATCCTGGGCGCGGACTACAACCCCGAGCAGTGGCCGCGCGCGGTCTGGGACGAGGACCGCCGGCTGATGCGGGAGGCCGGGTTCACCCTCGCCACCGTCGCGGTCTTCGGCTGGGCCCAGCTGGAGCCCGAGCCCGGGCGCTACGACCTGGACTGGCTCGGCGACGTCCTCGACGGCCTGCACGAGGCCGGCGTCGCCGTGGACCTGGCCACCGCGACCGCATCCCCGCCGCCCTGGCTGGCCCGGGTCGAGCCGGACTCGCTGCCCGTCGACCGCGAGGGCCGCACCCGGTGGCCGGGCGCCCGCCAGGCGTACTGCCCCTCCTCCCCCGGCTGGCGCGGCCGCGGGCTGGCGCTGGTGGAGCGGCTGGCCGACCGGTTCGGCGGCCACCCCGCACTGCGGCTGTGGCACGTCGGCAACGAGTACGGCTGCCATACGGCCGCCTGCTACTGCGACCGGTGCGCGGGTCGGTTCCGCGCGTGGCTCGCCGAGCGGTACGGCGACGTCGATGCACTCAACGAGGCCTGGGCGACGGCGTTCTGGAGCCAGCGCTACTCCGACCTCGAGGACGTGCTGCCGCCGCGGATCACACCGAACGGCACGTTCGCCAACCCGACCCAGCAGCTGGACTACCGGCGCTTCTCCGACGACCTGCTGCTGGAGTCCTTCGTCGCCGAGCGGGACCTGCTGCACGAGCGCTCCCCCGGCATCCCGGTCACCACCAACTTCATGGTGATGACGCGCTTCAACCAGCTGGACTACTGGCGCTGGGCGGCCGAGGTGGACGTCGTGAGCACGGACTTCTACCCCGAGTTCGCCGCGGCCGACGCGCACGTCGAGCAGTCGTTCTCCGACGACGTGACCCGCGGGCTGGCGGGCGGCGACCCGTGGATGCTGATGGAGACGTCCACGTCGGCGGTGAACTGGCAGCCGCGCAACCGGGCCCGGCGCCCGGGCGAGCTGCTGCGGTCCTCGTTGGCGCACGTGGCCCGCGGCGGCGACGCGGTGATGTTCTTCCAGTGGCGCGCCTCGCGCGGTGGCGCGGAGAAGTACCACTCCGGGCTGGTCCCGCACGCCGGCGCGGACACCCGGGTGTGGCGCGAGGTCGTGGAGCTCGGCCGGACGCTGCAGCGCCTGGGTGAGGTCCGGGGCAGCCGGGTGCCGGCCGACGTCGCGCTGGTGTGGGACTGGCAGGCCTGGTGGGGCGTCGAGCTGGACAGCCACCCCAGCCAGGACGTCACCTACCCCGACCGGGCGCTGGCCTGGTACCGCGCGTTGTGGGACCGCTCCGTCCCGGTCGACGTCGTTCCTGCCGGTGCGGACCTGTCCGCATACCGACTCGTCGTCGTACCCACGCTCTACCTGGTCACCGACGAGGCCGCCGAGGCCCTGGGCCGGTACGTCGAGGCCGGCGGCCACGTGCTGGTCACGTACTTCTCCGGCATCGTGGACGAGCGGGACCAGGTCCGGCTCGGCGGCTACCCCGGTGCGTTCCGGGACATGCTCGGCATCCGGGTGGAGGAGTTCGGACCCCTGCTGGCCGGCGAGCGGGTGCGGCTCAGCGACGGCGGCACGGCGGACGTGTGGACCGAGGACCTCGGCCTGCGCGGAGCCGAGGCGGTGGTGACGTACGTCGACGGCCCGCTCCCGGGGGTTCCCGCGCTCACCCGCCACGGCCACGGCGCCGGAGTCGGTTGGTACGCCGCCACCCGCACCGACGACGCGACGACCGCCCGGTGGCTGGAGCGGATGCTCATCGAGGCCGGGGTGACGCCGCCGGTCGACGTACCGGCAGGCGTGGAGGCGGTGCGCCGCAGCGACCACGAGCGTTCGTGGCTGTTCCTGCTCAACCACACCGACGACGAGGTCGCGGTGGAGGTGCGCGGCACCGACCTGGTCACCGGTCAGGACGTGGGTGCCGGGGTGAGCCTGCCGGCCGGCGGCGTCGCCGTCGTACGGGAGTCCGTCGTGCCTGGACCAGTCGCACCCGAGTCAGTGACGACCGGCGGCTGAGATGCTGGCGTCGCAGCGGCAGGCGGTGATCCTGGACCAGGTCCAGCGACACGGCGCGGTCCGCGTCAGCGACCTGGTCGCCGAGCTGGGCGTGTCCGACATGACGGTGCGCCGGGACATCGCGGTCCTGGCCGAGCGGGGCCTGGTCGAGAAGGTGCACGGCGGCGCCACCGCGCCGCAGGACCGCAGCGTCGACGAGCCCGGGTTCGAGGCCAAGCGGGTGCGCGAGCAGCGAGAGAAGGAGGCCATCGCGGTCACCGCCGCCACCCTGGTCCGACCCGGCATGGCCATCGGCCTGTCGGCGGGGACAACCACCTGGACCCTGGCGCACCGCCTCGGGGACGTGCCCGGACTGACCGTCGTGACCAACTCGATGCTGATCGCCGACGTGGTGCTGGCCGCCGACGGCCCCGACCAGACCGTGGTGCTGACCGGCGGCATCCGGACGCCGTCGGACGCGCTGGTCGGACCGGTCGCGGTCCAGGCCCTGCGCACGCTGCACCTGGACCTCGTCTTCCTGGGCGTGCACGGGATGGACGAGGCGGCCGGGTTCACCACGCCGAACCTGATGGAGTGCGAGACCAACCGGGCCCTGGCCGCCGCGGGACGACGGCTCGTCATCACCGCGGACCACACCAAGTGGGGGGTCGTCGGACTGTCGACGATCGTGCCGCTCGACGAGGCCGACGTGCTCGTGACCGACGCGGGCCTGTCCCCGGCCGCCGTACGGACGCTGGAGTCGCACGTCGAGTCGGTGGTGCTCGCACCACTCGACCCACCCGCCGTCAGGAGCGTGACATGAGACGGACGAGCACCCGGCTCAGCGACGGGCGCGAGCTGCTCTACTTCGACGCCGACGGGACACCGCCTCGTGTCGCCGTCGACCAGCGCGGCCTCGCGGCGCCGGTCGAGGGCCCGCAGCAGCGCTACGACGCGCTGATGGACGAGTGGGTGTCGGTCGCGGCGCACCGGCAGGACCGAACGTTCCAGCCGTCGCTGGTGGACTGCCCGCTCTGCCCGAGCGGCCCGGACCGGCTGACCGAGATCCCCGACACGGACTACCAGGTCGTGGTGTTCGAGAACCGGTTCCCGTCGTTCGGCGGACTGCCGGGTGAGTACCAGGCGGAGTGCCCCGAGGAGTCCGATCTGTTCCGGTGCGAGCCGGCGGTCGGCCGGTGCGAGGTCGTGTGCTTCACCTCCGACCACGACGCGTCCTTCCGGTCGTTGACCCAGGAGCAGGCGCGGTTGGTCTTCGACGCCTGGACCGACCGGACCCGCGACCTGTACGACCGCCCCGGCGTCGAGCAGGTCTTCGTGTTCGAGAACCGCGGCGACGAGATCGGCGTGACGCTGTCGCACCCGCACGGGCAGATCTACGCGTACCCGTTCGCCACCCCGCGGACCCGGCGGCACCTGGAGTCGGCGCGGACGTACCGGGCACGGACCGGGCGCAACCTGTCCGAGGACCTGGTGGCCGCGGAGCTCGCCGCGGGGACGCGGCTGGTCGCGCAGAACGAGCACGCGGTGGCGTTCGTGCCGTTCGCCGCCCGCTGGCCGGTGGAGGTGCACCTCTACCCCCGCCGCCGGGTTCCGGACCTGGGCGCGCTGACCGACGAGGAGCGCGCCGCCGTCGCCTCGCTCTACCTGGACGTGCTCCGCCGCTGCGACCGGTTCTACGACCGGCCGCTGCCGTACGTGGCCGGCTGGCACCAGGCGCCGCGCCACGCCGACGGTCGTGACGAGGCGGCCCTGCACCTGGAGCTGTTCTCCGTCCGGCGCGCACCCGACAAGCTGAAGTTCCTCGCCGGATCCGAGTCGGCCATGGACGTGTTCATCAACGACCGCTCGCCGGAGGACGTCGCCGCTCGGCTGCGGTCGCTGTCCGACGGCGCCGGATCCGACGGCGCCGGGGCCGATGGCTGACCTGGCCGCGTCCTTCCGGGCCGCGTTCGGGCACGACCCCGAGGTGGCCTGGCGGGCCCCGGGGCGGGTCAACCTGATCGGCGAGCACACCGACTACAACGACGGGTTCGTGCTTCCGCTCGCCGTGCCGTTCGAGGTACGCGTGCTGGCGGCACGGCGGGACGACCGGGCGCTGCGCGTCGCATCCCTGCAGGAGCCGGACGGGACGACGGAGGTCGTGGCGGACGTGGAGGCCCTGCGGCCCGGGGACGTCGGCGGTTGGGCCGCATACGTGGCCGGCACCGCATGGGCGCTGGGCGAGCGGGGCGTCTCGGTGCCGGGCGCGGACCTGCTGGTGGACGGCGACGTGCCGCAGGGCGCCGGGCTGTCGTCCTCGGCGGCGCTGGAGTGCGCGACCGCGGGGGCGCTGCTCGCGCTGGGCGGTGACTCGTTGCCGTCGGCGGAGGTGGCGCTGGCCGCGCAGCACGCGGAGAACGACTTCGTCGGGATGCCCTGCGGGGTGATGGACCAGTTCGCGTCCACGCACTGCACCGCGGACCACGCACTGTTCCTCGACACCCGGACGCTGGATGCCCGCCAGGTGCCGCTGCCGCTGGCCGAGCACGGGCTGGTGCTGCTGGTGGTGGACACCCGCGCTCCGCACCGGCTGGTGGACGGGGAGTACGCCGCGCGTCGGGCCCAGTGCGAGCGGGCCGCGGCGCTGCTGGACCTGGCGGCGCTGCGCGACCTGTCCGAGGAAGGGCTGCCGGCGGCGTTGGAGCGGCTCGACGACGAGGTGCTGCGACGGCGGGTTCGGCACGTGGTCACCGAGGACGCCCGGGTGCTGGCCACGGTGGCCCTGCTCGACGCCGGGGACGTCCGGGGCATCGGCCCGCTGATGACCGCGTCGCACGCGTCGCTGCGCGACGACTACGAGGTCAGCTGCCCGGAGCTGGACGTGGCGGTGGACGCGGCGCTGTCCGCCGGCGCCCTCGGCGCACGGATGACCGGGGGCGGGTTCGGCGGCTCCGCGATCGCCCTGGTCGACGCGGCGTCGGCGGACGCGGTCGCGGAGGCGGCGGTCGCCGCGTACGCCGAGCGCGGGTTCGCCCCCCCGCGCGTGTTTCCCGTCCTTCCCTCCCCCGGCTCCGCCCCGCTCCCCCTCACCCGCTGACCCGCCGCCCACCCCGGACCTCCTCGACGGAATGAGTCCGGGCGTTGCTTACGTCCCCGAAATCGGCCGGAAAGCGACGTGGGGACTCATTCCGTCGCTGGAGAACTCCGACGAGCGGGCGGCGGGGGGCGCGAGGATGCCCCATGCACCGGGATCCCCGCGCCGAGGCCGCCGCACTCGTGGGGGCGGAGTACGAGCCGTTCGTGCTCGAGCCGTCACCACCCACCGTCACCGAGCCGCCGTACTTCGCCGATGACCCGATGGACCTCACGCGAGCGGACGGGCGGCCCACCATCGTCCCGGCCGGGCACCCCGGTGACCTGTCCTGGGACGACTGGCTGGCGCAGCACCCGGAGCACCGGGACTGGGTGAGCCGGCGCTGGCTGGGCGGCGACCGGCGGCTCCCGGCGGTCCCGACCGGCTACGCCGCGGGGCGCGAGGCCCTGCACCGGTTGGGTGCGTACGTCATGGCGCCGGTGCGGCACGCCGCGAACGGCAAGTTCGGGCTGCGATTCACCCTCGACGGCTTCGGCACCCCGTTCTTCGGCGGGGACCGACAGGTGCGGGTGGCCGCCGACGTCGTCGTCGACCAGCGGGGCGAAGCGGCCCGCAGCATCGCGATCACGACGCTCCGCGAGGTGGCCGAGGCGCTCGGCGGCGAGGTCGACGAGCTGACCCGGGAGTCGGACGGGCCTGCGGCCGGCGACGTCGACGAGCCGCTGCGCGTCGACCCGTCGGTGACCGGCTTCCTGGGCGCCTGGTACGGCATGGCGACCGCCGCGTTGGAGCTGCTGCGCGCCCGGCACCCGGACGCGACCCGGCCGCAGCTGTGGCCGGGCCACTTCGACGTCGCCGTCGAGCTGGGCGACACAGCAGTGCGGGGGTCGTACGGGGCGTCGCCCGGCGACGCGGCGATCGGCGAGCCGTATCTGTACGTCAGCGTCTGGGACCCGGACGCCGCAGGCCTCGAACGCGGGGCCGACGTGTGGAACGCCTCGGCCTTCCCCGGCCGGGTGCTGCGCCTGTCCGACCTGGATGCCGGGACGGACCCGGTTCCGCAAGCCGTGCGCTTCTGGGCGGAGACGTACGACCTGCTCATCCAGGCCCGCCACCACCCTGCGACGGAATGAGTCCAGGCGTTGCTTGCAGGCAGAAAATCGGGCCGCAAGCAGCGTGGGGACTCATTCCGTCGCGGAGAGAGCACGGGGGGCGCCGGGGACGGGGGGTCGGGGAGCGGCCGCCGCGGGACGTCAGGTGAAGCGGACGGTGAGGGGGGCGTGGTCGCTCCAGCGCTCGGCGTACGTGGGCGCCTTGCCCACCTCCGCGGACACCGCGCGGGCGGCCAGGCCGGGGGTCGCGAGCTGGTAGTCGATCCGCCAGCCCCCGTCGGTGTCGAAGCCGCGGCCGCGCCAGGACCACCAGGTGTACGGACCCGGGCCGTCGCCGCCGAAGGCGCGGCCGAGGTCCACCCAGCCGCGCCCGGCCCAGCGGTCCAGGTAGGCCCGCTCCCCCTCGAGGAAGCCGGCCTTGCCCCGGTTGCCCCGCCAGTTCTTGATGTCGACCTCGCGGTGCGCGACGTTGAGGTCACCGGTCACCAGCGCGTGCCCGCCCCGCCGGGTGGCCCGGCGACGCAGCGCGGTCAGCCGCCGGTCCATCGCGTCGAGGAAGCGGTACTTCTCGGCCTGCCGCGGCGTGTCCGCCTCGCCGGTGTGCACGTATGCCGACACGACCGTGACCGGACCGAGCGCAGTGGCGACGTCGGCCTCGACCCAGCGCCCGCTGTCGGCGAACTCGGCGTCGCCGACGCCGACCCGCACCGCGTCGAACGGCAGCCGGCTGACCACGGCCACCCCGGAGCGGCCCGGCACCGACGCCTCGGTGTGCGCCACGTGCCAGTCACCCAGGCCGGCCTCCGAGAGCACCATGGACACCTGGGCGTCGGACGCCCGCACCTCCTGCAGGCACAGGACGTCGGCTCCGCAGGAGGCCAGCCAGGCCGTGCCGCCGCGGCGGGCGGCGGCACGGATCCCGTTGACGTTGGCGGTGACGACCGTCAGCACGTCCCGGCGGACCGAGTCAGCCCGCCAGGCCGAGGGTGGCCATCCGCTGCTGCAGGTTGGAGTCGATCGCGCCGAGGAAGTCCTGCGTCGTCAGCCACTCGGTGTCCGGCCCGACCAGCAGCGCCAGGTCCTTGGTCATGTGGCCGTCCTCGACGGTCTTGATGCACACCGTCTCCAGCGTCTCGGCGAACCGGACCACGTCGGGGGTGTTGTCCATCCGGCCGCGGTGCTGCAGCCCGCGCGTCCACGCGAAGATCGACGCGATCGGGTTGGTGGAGGTCGGCTTACCCTGCTGGTGCATCCGGTAGTGCCGGGTCACCGTGCCGTGCGCCGCCTCGGCCTCGACCGTCTGGCCGTCCGGGGTCATCAGGACCGAGGTCATCAGGCCGAGCGAGCCGAACCCCTGCGCGACGGTGTCGGACTGCACGTCGCCGTCGTAGTTCTTGGTGGCCCAGACGTAGCCGCCCTCCCACTTCAGCGCGGCCGCGACCATGTCGTCGATGAGCCGGTGCTCGTAGGTGAGGCCGCGCTCCTCGAAGAGCTGCTGGAACTCGTTCTCGTAGACCTCCGCGAAGATGTCCTTGAACCGGCCGTCGTACGCCTTGAGGATCGTGTTCTTCGTGGACATGTAGACCGGGTAGTTCCGGTTGAGGCCGTAGCGCAGCGACGCGCGCGCGAAGTCGCGGATCGACTCGTCGAGGTTGTACATCCCCATCGCGACGCCGCCGCCCGGGAAGTCGTACACCTCGAACTCCATCGGCTCCGAGCCGTCCGCCGGGGTGAACGTCATCGTGAGGGTGCCGGGACCGGGCACCTTGAAGTCGGTGGCGCGGTACTGGTCTCCGAACGCGTGACGGCCGACGACGATCGGCTTGGTCCACGACGGCACCAGCCGCGGGATGTTGCTGATGATGATGGGCTCGCGGAAGATGACGCCGCCCAGGATGTTGCGGATGGTCCCGTTCGGCGAGCGCCACATCTTCTTCAGGCCGAACTCCTCGACCCGCGCCTCGTCCGGCGTGATGGTGGCGCACTTGACGCCGACGCCGTACTTCTTGATGGCGTTGGCCGCGTCGATGGTCACCTGGTCGTCGGTGGCGTCCCGGTGCTCGATGCCGAGGTCGTAGTAGTCGAGCTCGACGTCGAGGTACGGCTTGATCAGCTGGTCCTTGATGAACTGCCAGATGATCCGCGTCATCTCGTCGCCGTCGAGCTCGACGACGGGCTTCTCGACCTTGATCTTGGCCACGCTGGGACTCCTTGCTGGGGTGCGGTGTCGGGGTCGGGTTCGTGGGGCGGGCGTCAGACCGGAGCGCGGGTCAGATCAGGCCGAGCGCGCGGACGGCCTCGCGCTCCTCGGCCAGCTCGGCGACCGAGGCGTCGATGCGGGCGCGGGAGAAGTCGTTGACCTCCAGGCCCTGGACGATCTCCCAGCGACCGTCACGGGACACGCAGGGGAACGACGAGATCAGGCCCTCGGGGACGCCGTACGAGCCGTCCGACGGGATCGCGGCGGAGGTCCAGCCGCCCTCCGGTGTTCCGTTGACCCAGGAGAAGACGTGGTCGATGGCGGCGTTGGCTGCCGAGGCCGCCGACGACGCGCCCCGGGCCTCGATGATGGCGGCGCCGCGCTTGGCGACGGTCGGGATGAAGTCGTCCTCGAGCCAGGCCTGGTCGACCAGCTCGGTCGCCGGACGCCCGGACACGGTCGCGTGGAAGATGTCGGGGTACTGGGTCGCGGAGTGGTTGCCCCAGATGGTCAGTCGCTCGATGTCGTTGACCGTGCTGCCGGTCTTGGCGGCCAGCTGCGACAGGGCCCGGTTGTGGTCCAGGCGCGTCATCGCGGTGAAGCGCTCCTTCGGCACGTCGGGAGCGTGCGCCTGCGCGATGAGCGCGTTGGTGTTGGCGGGATTGCCGACGACGAGGACGCGTACGTCGTCCGCCGCGCCCGCGTTGATGGCCGCGCCCTGCGGCTTGAAGATGCCGCCGTTGGCCTCGAGCAGGTCGCCGCGCTCCATCCCCTTGGTCCGGGGGCGCGCACCGACGAGCAGGGCCACGTTGACGCCGTCGAAGGCGACCATCGGGTCGTCGGAGATGTCGATGCCGGCGAGCAGCGGGAACGCGCAGTCGTCGAGCTCCATCGCGGTGCCCTCGGCCGCCTTCACCGCCGGCGGGATCTCCAGCAGCCGCAGCCGGACCGGGACGTCGGGTCCGAGCAGCTGGCCCGAGGCGACCCGGAACAGCAGCGCGTAGCCGATCTGGCCGGCGGCTCCGGTGACGGTGACGTTGACGGGGGTACGGGCCATGGCGCGGGGCCCCTTCCTCTGCGACCGGGCGGAAAGTCTCTTGAGGTCAAGATACCGGGTCCGAGGCTAGCGGATCCGCCGGGCCGGGGCGACCCGCGTCCCGCGGCCGCAGGGGCCGTCAGTTCGGGGCGGGAACGATGAAGGTGAAGATCGAGATCCCGATGCCGAGCAGGGCGAGCACGACGAGGTCCACCCGCTTGGAGCGCACGGCCAGCAGCCCGGCGTCCTCGTCGGTGAGCAGCAGCCGCAGGAAGAACGCGAGCACGACCGAGCCGGACATCAGCACCGCGCCGCGGCGGAAGTGGTCCAGGGCGATGGTCGCGAGGGCGATCGCCAGCAGGACCAGCACCACCGTCAGCGGCCACTGCCGCAACGACAGGCGGCGCCGGCGCGGGAGGTGACGCACCTCGGCCAGCCGGTCCCCGTCGTACGGCGGCATCGGCGCGGACGGGCCCACAACGGGGACGCTACCCCGCGTGGACGCCCGCGGCCCGCTCCGCGGACTCGACCACGTTGGCGAGCAGCATCGCCCGGGTCATCGGACCGACGCCCCCGGGCATGGGAGCGACGAAGCCGGCCACCTCGAGCACGCCGGGGTCGACGTCCCCGACCAGCCCCTCGTCGGTGCGGGTGATGCCGACGTCGAGGACCGCGGCGCCGGGCTTGACCATGTCCGCGGTGACCAGCCGCGGCACCCCGGCGGCGGCCACGACGATGTCGGCGCCGCGGGTGTGGGCGGCCAGGTCGCGCGTGCCCGTATGCGTCAGCGTGACCGTCGCGTTCTCCGACTTCCGGGTCAGCAGCAGGCCGAGCGGGCGGCCGACGGTGACGCCGCGGCCGAGCACCACGACCTCCGCGGACGCGATCGGCACGTCGTACCGGCGCAGCAGCTCCACGATCCCGCGCGGCGTGCACGGCAGCGGCGCGGGGACGCCGAGGACCAGCCGACCGAGGTTGGTCGGGTGCAGACCGTCGGCGTCCTTGCCCGGGTCCATCAGCTCCAGCACCCGGTTGGCATCGAGGCCCCTCGGCAGCGGCAGCTGCACGATGTAGCCGGTCACGGCCGGGTCGGCGTTCAGCGCGTGGACGGCGTCCTCGACGTCGGCCTGGGATGCGGTCTCGGGCAGGTCGACGCGCACCGACGCGATGCCGACCTCGGCGCAGTCGCGGTGCTTGCCGCGGACGTACGCGTGGCTGCCCGGGTCGTCACCGACGAGCACCGTGCCCAGCCCGGGTACGACCCCCCGCTCCGCCAGCGCCGCCACGCGCACCGCCAGCTCGCCCTTGATCGCCGCTGCGGTGGCCTTGCCGTCCAGGATCGTCGCGCTCACGGGCGCCGATCCTGCCACGCCCCCGGTGTCACTCCGACGGGAAGACCCGCTGCAGCGTGAACGCCTCGGCGGACGGCCCGAGCCGGTCGAGCATGCTCAGCCGCAGGTGCGCCTCATCCAGGTCGGGGCGGTGCGCCTCCGGCACCCACCACAGCACCAGGTGGTGCGACGCCAGGGGGACGAAGAACTCGCGCCGGCGGCGCAGCAGCTCCAGGTGCTGCCCGGCGTACATCCAGGCGCGCAACGACTCCACGGAGTCCCAGACCGAGAGGTTGACGACCACGTCCTCGCCCCAGGGGCGGATCGAGGTGGCGTTGCCGCTCTCGTCCTTCAGCCGCCAGACGAAGCCCGAGGCACTCTCCGCGGAGGCGTTGACGTCGTCCAGGGCCGCCACGAAGTCGGCCAGCTCGGGCGAGTCCAGCGCGGCACGCAGCCGCGCGATGTTGAGCTGCGCGAGCTGACGAGGGAGTTCGGCGTCTGGCACGGCGGTGACCGTACCGGTCCCCGGCCGCGGCAGCAGCCGAGATTGCAGGACCCGAGATCCCCCGACATGCGGGGAAGCCGGTCCACGTCAGAGGTCGTCGTCGGTGATGTCCAGCTTCTCGATGAGCCGGTCCATCTCGGGATGCGTCAGCAGAATCAGGGTCTTGCTGGTCTTGCCTCGCAGGATCACCAGCTTGTCGCCCTCTTCGATGCCCAGCTCCCTGCGCGCCTCGACCGGGATGACGATCTGACCCTTGGCTCCCACGGTCGCCATGCCGATGAGCGACTTCACCGTGCGCATGCGTCCCCCTTCGATCTGGTAGGACAAGTATAACTCATCATACGTTTCCTACAGGAGATCCCCGGGGACCGGGACGCGCGGCGGGACTGGGGCCGTCGCCGCGGGTGGTGCCGTGGGACTAGTGGAAGAAGTGCCGCGTCCCGGTGAAGTACATCGCCACCCCGGCCGACCTCGCCGCCCAGATGACCTCCTCGTCCCGGACCGACCCGCCGGGCTGGACCACGGCGCGCACGCCGGCCTCGGTCAGCACCTCCAGGCCGTCCGGGAACGGGAAGAACGCGTCGGACGCCGCCACTGAACCCGGGGCCCGCCCGTCGCCCGCGCGCGCGACCGCCAACCGGGCCGAGTCCACCCGGTTGACCTGGCCCATGCCGATGCCGACGGCGCCGCCGTCACGGGCCAGCAGGATCGCGTTGGACTTCACCGACCGCACCGCCCGCCAGGCGAACTCCAGGTCGCGCAGGGTCGCCTCGTCCACCGGGTCCCCGCAGGCCAGCTGCCACTCCGACGGGTCGTCGCCGTCGGCCTCGACGTCGTCGACGGTCTGCAGCAGCACCCCGCCGCTGATCGAACGCCACTCCACCCGGTACCCCGGGTGCGGACCCTCGACCCGCAGGATCCGCAGGTTCTTCTTCTGCTGCAACAAGTCCAGCGCGTCATCGTCGTACCCCGGCGCGACCACGACCTCGGTGAACACGTCACCCATGGCCTGCGCCATCGCCAGGTCCACCGGCCGGTTCGCGGCGACGACCCCGCCGAAGGCGGAGATGGGGTCGGTGTCGAAGGCGCGGGCGTAGGCCGATGCGATGTCCGCGCCGATCGCGATGCCGCACGGGTTGGCGTGCTTGATGATCGCCACCGCGGGCTCGGTGTGGTCGTACGCCGCCCGGCGCGCCGCGTCGGCGTCGACGAAGTTGTTGTAGGACATCTGCTTGCCGTGCAGCTGCTCGGCGCGGGCGAGCCCCGGCCGGTGCTCGTGCGCGGCGTAGACGGCGGCCGCCTGGTGCGGGTTCTCGCCGTAGCGCAGCACCTCGGCCCGCTCCCACGAGGCGCCCAGCCAGACCGGGAAGCCGTTGCCGTCCGGGTCGGGCGCGACGACGCTGCCCATCCACGACGCCACGGCGATGTCGTAGGTGGCGGTGTGCGCGAACGCCTCGGCGGCCAGGGTGCGCCGTTGGTCGAGGGTGAAGCCGCCGTCGGCGAGCGCCGCCACGACGTCGGGGTAGCGGGACGGGGACACCACGACGGCGACGTTGGCGTGGTTCTTCGCCGACGCGCGGACCATGGCCGGGCCACCGATGTCGATCTGCTCCACGCACTCCTCGGGCGCGGCCCCCGAGGCCACGGTGTCGCTGAACGGGTACAGGTTCACCACGACCAGGTCGAACGGCTCGATCCCGAGCTCGGCCAGCTGGTCGACGTGGCTTGCCTGCCGCAGGTCGGCCAGCAGCCCCGCGTGCACCCGCGGGTGCAGCGTCTTGACCCGGCCGTCCAGGCACTCGGGGAAGCCGGTGAGGTCCTGCACCTGGGTGACCGGCACGTCTCGCGCCGCGATCCGCGCGGCGGTCGACCCGGTCGACACGATCTCCACGCCGGCGTCGTGCAGGGCGCGGGCCAGGTCGTCCAGGCCGGTCTTGTCGTAGACCGACACCAGGGCGCGGCGGAACGGCCGGCGGCCGGGGTCTGCGGGCTGCTCGCTCACGGGATCGTCACCTTCCTGCCGGACACGGTGCACCCGTGCACGGCCAGCCGGGCCACCACGTCGACCAGCAGCCGACGCTCGACGGTCTTGATGCGCTCGTGCAGGGTCGCCTCGTCGTCGTCCTCGGCGACCGCGACCGCCTCCTGGGCGATGACCGGGCCGGTGTCCACCCCGGAGTCGACCAGGTGCACCGTGCACCCGGTGACGCGCACGCCGTACGCCAGCGCGTCGCGGACTCCGTGCGCGCCGGGAAACGACGGCAGCAGCGCGGGATGTGAGTTCACGATCCGGCCGCCGTACTCCGCCAGGAAGACGGGTCCGAGCAGCCGCATGAAGCCGGCGGAGACCACCCAGGCCGGGTCGTACGGCTCCACCGCGGCGGTCAGCGCCACGTCCCAGGCGGCCCGGTCGGGGTAGGCGCCGGGGGGCACCGTGAAGGTCGGCACCCCGGCGTGCACGGCCCGCTCGAGTGCCTGGACCTGGGGGCGGTCGGTGCCGACGGCGACGACGGCGACGGGGTGGTCGGGGTCCGCGGCGGCGTCGAGGAGGGCCTGCAGGAGGGTGCCGGTGCCGGAGGCCAGGACCACGACACGGGCGCTCACGTCTGGCGACCCTATCCGAGCACGCCGGAGGGGGACCGCCCGCGTGGGCGGCCCCCCTCCATCAGGGGTGTGGTCGCGCTCAGGGCGCGATCTGCTCCTGGTTGAACTGGCGGTACATGTTCACCGTGAACAGCGCCGCGAAGGGCAGCAGGACCAGGGTGAGGATGCCGAAGAAGAACCCGCCGAGGAACGCGGCGGCGGCGTTGATCAGCGTCATCAGCAGGGCGGGGACGAAGTTCTTCGTCACCGCGCGGTAGCTGCTGCCGAACGCCTTGCCGATCCCCTCGCCCTTGTCCAGTGCGTAGAACGGCGCCAGCTGGAACAGGAAGATCGCGACCAGGCCGGGCAGGATGCACAGCACCAGGCCGATGCCGACCATGAGGCCGAACACGATGGCGACCAGGATGTAGGCGCCGAGGTTCTCCGCGCTGGTGATGTTGTGGAACCCGGGGGTCTCACCCAGCGAGGTCTTCAGCGCGGCGCGGTAGACGCCGATCGTGGCCAGCCAGGCGAGGACGCCGAAGACGATCGCCATGATGATGCCGACGAGGATCGTCGTCCCGAAGCTCGCGACGCAGGACGACAGCGTCGTGTCGTTGACCGTCACCGTGTCGCAGTTGAGGAACGCGTTGGTGATCGGCGTGGTGGCCAGCCACTGCAGCAGCCGGATCGCGAACACGACGGCCGCTAGGCCCACGAACGCGATCCAGTACTGGCCGAACTTCGCGATGGCCCACGAGAAGCCCTTGCCCACGTCGGGCTGCCCGCCGGGCGCACCGGGGGGCGGCGGGCCGACGTAGCCGTAGCCCGCTCCGGTCCCCGGCGGGGGCGGCGGAGGGGGCGGGGGCGGTGGCGCAGCGCCACCGGGCGGCGGGGGCGGCGGTGCGCCCGCGCCGGGCGGCGGGGGCGGCGGAGTGCCTCCCGCCGGCGGCGGGGGCGGAGGAGGGGTCGCGCCAGGCGGCGGCACCTCGGGATCGGGCGTCCCCGGGGGGACGTTCTGGTCGGACACGGTCTGCCTCCTCGTCCGCGGAACCTGCGCACCGATCATTCCGCACCCTCGCGCGGAAGTGGGGACATCCGAACGGGTGACGTTGCGTGTCGCCGGACACACCCGGGAGCGGGATGCGGCCCCCGGTCGGGCCCGGGGCGTCAGGTGTCGGCGAGCACCAGCGTGCCGGCGAGGCGGTCCGGCCAGCCGCGCAGCCGACCCCGCCGGTCCCAGACGGGCGACGTGACCGCGGCGAGCGCCGCCAGGAGCAGCGCGGTCCCGACGTACGGGACGTACCAGCCCAGCCCCCAGGCGAGGAGCCAGACCCCGCCGACGGGCAGCCACCGCAGCACGGCGCGACCCAGGCCGGGGCGGACCCCGTCCGAGCCGCGGACGACGCGGACGCGCAGCAGTCGGCGGCCGGGCGTCCGGCCGGACAGGCCGACGAACCCCCAGGAGTACGCCGCCGCGACCACGCCCACGGTGAGGGCCTCCACCAGCGCGGTCCCCAGCGGTGAGCCGACAAAGATCGCCCCCGTCGACGGGTCGACCGTCGGGTTGCGCCCCAGCAGCGGGACGGTGACGAGCAGCGCCAGCCCGACGCCGACCGCCAGGACCAGCGCCAGGTCCAGGACCGCCGACAGGAAGCGCGGCAGCAGGCCGGCCAGGACGGCCGCGCCGCCCGAGGGGCCGGGCGTCGCGGTGCCGGCGTCGGCGCCGGCGCCGACGGACGCTCCCCGGGGAGCCCGGTGCCGGCCGTGGACCGGCGCGGATCCGGGGGTCGTCACCGCGCCCGCCGGCACGGACGGTGGGCGTGGGCGGGCGACATGCCCGAAGGCTACGACGCCGGCGTGCTGCCGGCGGCGACGGCGGGCGCGGAGGTGGACGCTGCCGGTGGCGTGGCTGCGTCCGCACCCGTACGGACGCTGAGCAGCAGCGTCGCCACCAGGCAGCCGAACCCGACCAGGCCCGCAGTGGCGGCCCCGGTGGCCAGCGGGTCGGGGCCCAGGCCGGACAGGCGTGCGGAGCCGAGGCCCCCGGACGACAGCCAGGCGAGCACGGCGACCGCGAGTCCGGCGGTGGCGGCGACCCCGGTCACGGACCCGACCAGGACCGCCGTGTCGGGTGGCGCATCCCGGTCGCGGCCGCGGGCCAGGACCAGGGCGGCGACCGCTCCGGCAAGGACGGGTACCAGCAGGACGGCGACGTAGGCCCAGTGCCGGCTCTCGGGCACGACCGCGAGCAGCGGGAACGCGGGCAGGTCGCCCGGCGCGACCTCGAACGGACTGACCACCGCGCCGGCCCCGAGGGCCACGCCCGGGCCGACGAGGAACGCGGCCGTCCAGGCCACGAGGACGGGGAGGTACGCCAGGGACAGCAGCAGCAGGAGCGGGCCACCGGTCGTCCCGGGCTGCAGCGCGTCGGTGAGTGCCGCCCGGCGCTCACCGGAGAGCATCAGCAGGACGGCCACCACCAGCGCGGCGGCGCCCACCACGACGGCGGCCGCGGCCGCACCCGCGGACAGCGACAACCGAACGGTCGCGGGCAGCCGGGCGAGCAGCCGCCCGCCGACCCCGGAGCGCCGCAGCGCGGTGACGCTGACGACGAGAGCGGCCACGGCGGCGGTGAGCACCGCCGCCTCCGTGGTGAGGACGGTGAGCTCGGCGCCTCCGACCAGCAGGGAGACCCCCGCACCGGCGATCCCGTACGCCCCCGCCGCGCCGGCGACGAGCAGCGCCACCGCGCCACCGTCGCGGACCCGCCCGGTCCGCACCGCCCATCGGGTCGTCAGCGCCAGCAGCAGAACCGGGACCAGCAGCAGGCCCCAGGGCGTGAGCGTCAGCGGGATCCCGTCGAGGATCAGGGGTACGTGGTGCGCCGCCAGCCACGCCGACCCGGCGGCCCGCAGGGTCGCCGACCAGGGGGTCTCGTCGTGCGGTGCGGCGACCCACGCCAGGACGACGACCAGGCCGAGCAGGCTCAGGCCGAGCACGGCCGACCAGAGGGCGGCCGCGGCGCCCGCGACCAGCGGGGGCAGCCGGAGCGTGGTCGAGGCGGGCGCGGGTGGGGCCAGGGACTCGGGACTGGCCGCGGGGGCCGGTCGGCGCGCCGCGCGGGAGCGACGGCGTCCCGCACCCGCGGCCGCCTCGGCCCGCCGGGACTCAGCCCGCCCGGACTCGGCCCGCCCGGACTCAGCCCGCCCGGATTCGGCCCGCCCGGACTCGGCAGGTCGTGGGTGGCGGCCGTCGGTGGCCGCGGCCGCACCGCCGGTCCCCGTCGGGCGGACCAGGACCACGGTGTCGTGCTGGTCGGACCCGGGCGGGTCGGCGGGACGCGGCATGGGGTCACCTTCCCAGGAGTCGCGTACGCCCCGTGGGACCGCCACGCCCCTTCCGTCACACCCGCACCAGAACGGCGCCCCCTGGCCGGGTGCCGGGGACCGGGCCGGGTGCCGGGGCCCGGGCCGGGGACCGGTGACCGGGTCGGGGACCGGTGACCGGGCCGGGGTGCCCCCCGACCCACCGGTGGAACGTACGACCACCTCCGCGCCCCCTGCGGGTGGCGCGGGGTTCCACCGGCGGGGGCGGGTGAGGCGGGCGGGACGGGTGCGGCTGCGGACGGGGAGGTGCGCCTCGCGCGACGCCGCTGGGCCGCTCTGTCGAGTGTGACGTTGTGCCGAGACACGCCGGCGTGTCTCGGCACAACGTCACCATGGTGGTGAGCGACGTGACGGGTGTGACGCGTCGTTCGTCGCCCGAGTGAGCCCGAGGCCGACGTCCCGGGTGGGAGCGCCCGCACAGGCGGGCGAACCCCGCAGCGCGGGGGGCCGCGTCAGCCGGCGGTCATCAGCTCCCGCATCAGCCGGGCCGCCTCGCTCGGCGTCCGGCCGACGCGGACGCCGACGGCCTCGAGGGCCTCCTGCTTGGCTGCCGCGGTGCCCGAGGACCCGGACACGATGGCGCCGGCGTGGCCCATCGTCTTCCCCTCCGGCGCGGTGAACCCGGCGACGTAGCCGACGACCGGCTTGGTCACGTGCTCGGCGATGTACGCCGCCGCACGCTCCTCGGCATCCCCGCCGATCTCGCCGATCATGACGATCGCGTCGGTGTCCGGGTCGTCCTGGAACGCCGCGAGGCAGTCGATGTGCGTGGTCCCGATGATCGGGTCGCCGCCGATGCCGACGCAGGTGGAGAAGCCGATGTCCCGCAGCTCGTACATCATCTGGTAGGTCAGCGTGCCGGACTTCGACACCAGCCCGATGCGCCCGGGCTTGGTGATGTCCGCGGGGATGATCCCGGCGTTGGACTGGCCGGGGCTGATGATGCCCGGGCAGTTCGGCCCGATGATCCGCGTCGTCCCGGCGTTGACGGCGTACTGGAAGAACTGGGCGGTGTCGTGCACGGGGATGCCCTCGGTGATGACCACGCACAGCGGCAGCGCGGCGTCGACCGCCTCCTCCACCGCGCCCTTGGCGAACTTCGGCGGTACGAAGACCACCGACACGTTCGCGCCCGTCGCGTCACGCGCCTCGGCCACCGAGTTGAACACCGGGATGCCGTCGACGTCCTGCCCGCCCTTGCCGGGCGTGACGCCGGCAACGATCTGCGAGCCGCTGGCCACCATCCGGCGGGTGTGCTTGGTGCCCTCGGACCCGGTCATGCCCTGCACCAGGATCCGGCTGTCCTTGTCGAGGAAGATCGCCATCGTCCCGCCTCACTTCGCCTGGGACGCGAGCTCGGCCACCCGGCGGGCCGCGTCATCCATCGTCTCGACCAGCTCGATCACCTCGTGCTCGAACTCGTCCAGGATCCGCCGCCCCTCCGCGGCGTTGTTGCCGTCGATGCGGCACACGATCGGCTTGGTCACCGGCTCACCGCGCTCGGCCAGCATGCCGATCGCCTGCACGATGCCGTCGGCCACCGCGTCGCAGGAGGTGATCCCGCCGAACACGTTGACGAACACGGCCTTGACCTCGGGGTCGTTGAGCACGATGTCCAGTCCGTTGGCCATGACCTTGGCGCTCGCGCCGCCGCCGATGTCGAGGAAGTTCGCCGGCTTGATGCCGCCGAACTCCTCGCCCGCGTACGCCACCACGTCCAGCGTCGACATCACCAGACCCGCGCCGTTGCCGACGATGCCGACCTCGCCGTGCAGCTTGACGTAGTTGAGGTCGTACTCCTTGGCGCGCAGCTCGATCGGGTCGGTCTCGTTGCGGTCCACGAAGTCGGCGTGCGAGGCGTGCCGGTAGTCGGCGTTGCCGTCGAGGGTGACCTTGCCGTCCAGTGCCACGACCCGCCCGTCGTCGGTCTTCACCAGCGGGTTGACCTCGACCAGCGTGGCGTCCTCGTCGATCATCACCCGCCACAGGTGGGTCAGGACGTCGGCGACCTGGGCGCGTACGGCCTCCGGGAAGTTCGCCGCGTCCACGATCTCGCGGGCCTTGGCGGGCGTGACGCCCTCGAGCGCGTCGACGCGCACCTTGGCCAGCGCCTCGGGCCGCTCGGCCGCCACCACCTCGATCTCGACCCCACCCTCGACGCTGGCCATCGCGAGGAACGCCCGCTCGGCCCGGTCGAGGAGGAAGGACACGTAGTACTCCTCGGCGATGTCGGTCGCCTCGGTGATGAGCACCCGGTGGACCGTGTGCCCCTTGATGTCCATGCCGAGGATCGCGCCGGCCTTCTCGGCGGCCTCGTCCGGCGTCTCCGCCAGCTTCACGCCGCCGGCCTTGCCCCGGCCACCGGTCTTCACCTGGGCCTTCACCACGACCGTGGTGCCGATCTTGCGGGCCGCCTCGTGCGCCGCGTCCGCGGTCGAGCAGACCTCGCCCGCCGTCACGGGCACCCCGTGCTTCCCGAACAGATGCTTGGCTTGGTACTCGTACAGGTCCACCGGTGCACCGCCCTCACGGATCGTTCACGGGGGTCGCTTGCGGGATCGCCGCGACTCTAGCGGCGGGCGCGCGCACCTCCGGGGGCGGGTCGCGGTGAGCGGCGGCTCAGCGGCGGACGGCGGGCTCGCTGCGCCGAGCGGCGGCCGGGTGGCCGCCGGTCAGACGGCGGCGGTGTCGCCGACGTGCTCGCGGGCCCAGGCGACGATGTCCTCCATCGAGGTGCCCGGCGTGAACACGTGGGCCACCCCGGCCGACTCCAGGGTCGGGATGTCGTCCTCGGGGATGATGCCGCCGCCGAAGACCACGATGTCGTCGGCGCCGCGCTCCCGCAGCAGGTCCACCACGGCCGGGAACAGGGTCAGGTGGGCCCCCGACAGCACCGACAGCCCGATGGCGTCGGCGTCCTCCTGGATCGCGCTGTCCACGATCTGCTCCGGGGTCTGGTGCAGCCCGGTGTAGATGACCTCGAAGCCGGCGTCGCGCAGGGCGCGGGCGACGACCTTCGCGCCGCGGTCGTGCCCGTCGAGCCCGGGCTTGGCCACCACGATGCGGACCGGTGCGGTGCTCATGCGCGCGGCTCCCTTCGCAGCCTGACCTGTCGACGGGACCGGGGGTGCCGGTCGTCGCAGGACCGTGTCGAGCCTAGCGCCGCCGGGGACGAGGACGGCACCGCGGGGCACTCGCCGGGCTCGGCACGACCGCGGGACGACGTCCCGCACACCGGGACGAAATCGCCTCGTCGGCCCCGCACGCCACACCCACCTCGCCGACCACATCGGCATTTCCGCCCGGCTCCGGCGGACTGCTATCCACGGCGCGGGCACCCGTCTGGTCCGCCCCGCGGACGAGGGGAACGGGTGCCGTTCCACGGCCCGGCGCCTCGCGGCGGGCCCGGTGACAGGGGCCCTCGCAGCGGCCCCGCCGTGACCCGCTCGTGTGGCCACGGACCGTACGGCGGAGAGGGGCTGCCCGGTGCGCGATCCGCGGACCCCGGTGCGGCTGACGCCGCGCGGCCGGACCGTCGTCGCCACCGCCGTGGCCACCGCCATCGCCGTGCCCGTGCTGGCCGCCGTGGCCGTCCTCGGCGGCGCCGCCTCCGACGTCTCGGCGGCCGGCCTGCAGCCCAGCGCCGCCGCCACACTCGCGCTGCCCGTGCTGGTC
Source organism: Candidatus Nanopelagicales bacterium (assembly GCA_041393815.1). NCBI lineage: Bacteria > Bacillati > Actinomycetota > Actinomycetes > Candidatus Nanopelagicales > Candidatus Nanopelagicales bacterium. Next base: position 246,167 of record JAWKJK010000004.1, read on the forward strand.
CCGACCGAGTCCGACGGGCCCGCCGCGGCCGAGCGCCGATCCCTGGTGCTTCGGGCGGACCGGTCCGGCCGCGCCACCGGGCTGGTGGTCGAGCCGATCGCCGCGGAGGACGCGCCTCAGGGGTCCGACGCCGGCCTCGACGACGGTTTCGTCCAGGACCTCGCCGTCCGGCTGCCGGTCGACTCCGTGCGCACGACGGCGACGTACGGCGAGACCGGCGCGCACTGGTCGGTCGCGCACACCGGCCTGGACTTCGACGGGGTCACCGGCGACGTCGTGCGGTCGGTGACCAACGGGCGGATCACGCAGGCGTACTACCACCGCGCGTACGGGAACCTGGTGGTCGTGCAGCGCTCCGACGGCGTCGAGCTGTGGTACGCGCACCTGTCGTCGGTGGCGCGGACGTCCGGCCCGGTGAAGGCCGGCCAGCCGATCGGCCGGATGGGGACCACCGGCAACTCCACCGGCTCCCACCTGCACCTGGAGGTCCGCGTCGACGGCGTGCCGACCGACCCGGAGACCTTCCTGTGGGGCGCCTGGCCCGGTGTCCCGGACACCGCGCCGGACTGGGCCTGCCGCGCCTACGGCTGCTGACCCGCCACGCGCCCGAGCCCCCCACCCGCAGCCGAACCCCCACCCCCGGCACCACCGGTGGAACGTACGACCCCCACTGATGCCCCACGGGGCGGTCCTGCGTGCCACCAGCTGAGGCGGGTGTGACGGGTAGGCACGAGCGGGGCACCTGCGTCCCCGCACCCCGCCCCCGCACCCCGCCCCCGCACCCTGCCCTCGTTCCCCGCGCCCCCGCACCCCGCCCTCGTTCCCCGCGCCCCGCACCCCGCCCTGGTTCACCCGCCGCCCCGCGCCGCCCCACCTGGGCACACGATCCGCTTAGCGGATCGTGTGCCCAGGGCGGGCGGCGTGTTCGGGGCCAGGGCGGGTACACGATCCGGGGCTCGGGACGAATGTGACAGGGGTGAACCAGCGGTGCGACTCCCCGATCGGGCGCCGCCGGCGCTGTGCGGGAGGTCACCCCGGCACGGCCGTGGAAGCGGTTTCACGACGGGGGTCCCGGGTACCCCCTGAGGTATCCGGCCCGTCCCCCGCGGGCATCCCGCTTCCCCAGGAGACACCCCCGTGCCCGCCACCGACCTGCACCTGGACACCACCCCGGAGGACCGCTCCCGACCCGACGGCTCCCCCGGCCGACTGAGCCGCCTGCTCGGCCGCTGGGGCGCCGCCGCGGCCGGCACCGTGGCGGGAGCCGCCGTGCTGGTCGGCTCCGCGGTCGTGGCCGGCCCGCTGCCCGCGGGTGCCGCCGAGACGCGACCCGCCTCGGGCAGCGGCGCCGGCACGACGACGAGCACCGGCGCCACGGGTACGCCCACCGGCACCCGGGCCCGCAGCACGACCAGCGCCACGAGCACGACGAGCCGGGGCGACCAGCGCGCCAGCCGCACCGCGCGCGCGTCGCGCCTGCCGGTCCGCGTGACCCCGGTGACGAACTTCCGCTACTCCGCGCGGTACGGCCAGCGCGGCCGGCTGTGGAGCAGCGGCCGGCACACCGGACTGGACTTCGCTGCCGCCAGCGGCACCCCGGTCCGCGCCGCCCAGGACGGCAAGGTCGTGTCCGCCGGCTGGGCCGGCGCGTACGGACGGGCCATCGTCATCAAGCACCGCAACGGCGCGCAGACGCGCTACGCGCACCTGTCGCGCATCCACACCAAGCCGGGCAAGAAGGTCAAGGCCGGCCAGCGCATCGGCCGGGTCGGCTCGACCGGCAACTCCACCGGCCCGCACCTGCACTTCGAGGTCATCCGTGACGGTCGGTTCCGCGACCCGCACCGGTGGCTGCGCGCCGGCTGGTAGGCCCGCCCACATCCCCGGGCCGACGAGCCCGCAGGCGCAACCCTCCCCTTCACGACCGGGCAGCACACGCACGACGTGCTGCCCGGTCGCCGCGCGTCAGGCCCGGTAGTCCAGCACCTGCTCGGGGAGGCTCATGCCTTCGGCCAGGTCCATCCCGTGCACCGCCAGCAGGTGGCTGCGGAACCAGGCGTCGAACGGCTCGGCGGACGTGGCGAGTCCGTGCAGTGCCCGCGGCAGGTCGCGCGACTCCAGGAGCACCACCGCGAAGTCCCCCACCGGCGTGCTCTGGATCCACACGGCCTCCCGGGTGATGCCGTGCCGGCGCCGCGAGGCGGCGTGGTCGCCGCGGCGCGCGCCCTCTCCGCACGCGAGCATCTCCTCGCGGTCCCGGTCCGTCGTTCCCGGGAGCAGCGGCGCGGCGAAGCAGACGGCCTGCGTCGTGGTCGTCGTCGTCGTCGTAGTCGTCGCGCTGACGTCGGTCGCGCTGATGTCGATGGTCATGGGGTCCTCCTCGCTCGGTGCCGCCGCTGGCGGCTCGGGCTCGCTCGGTGCCGCCGCTGGCGGCTCGGGCTGTCTCGGTGCCGCCGCTGGCAGCTCGGGCTGTCTCGGTGCCGCCGGCCGGCGGCTCGGAGAGGACTCTGGCCGCGCACGCACCCACCGCGGATCCCCGCGGATCTGGGATCTTTCGTGCATGTGGCGCCCGGATCCGCCCGTGCGGATCACCATGGCGTCGTGGAGCCCTGGACCGCCGATCGCCTGATCGACGAGGTGGAGCGTCTCGGCTCGCGAGGCCTGGCGTACGGGGAGCTGCACGCCGCGATCGGCGAGCGCCTGCGTCGCGCGTTCCCGGTGGACGCGATGTGCTGGCACGGGCTGGACCCGGACACCAAGCTGCTCACCACGGCGAACCCGGTGGAGCTCATGGCCGGCGGGTTCCTCACGCCGGAGACCGAGGCCAGCGCCGCGAGCGCGGTCGTGACGAGCGAGTACGTGCGCGACGACGTGAACACGTTCGCCGACCTGGCCGGCCGCCGGACTCCGGTGGCGATCCTGAGCGAGACGACCCGAGGCCGCCCCGAGCGCAGCGCGCGGTACGCCGAGTACCTGGAACCGATCGGCACCCCGTTCGAGATGCGGGCGGCCATGGTCACGCGCGGCCGCGTCTGGGGTGCGGTCGTCATGCACAACACCGAGGCGACAGGGGACTTCGGTGCAGCGCAGGCCCGGGTGATGGCCCGGCTGTCGCGACCGATCGCCGAGGCGCTGCGTGCCTCGTACCGCGTCGACGCCGCCCGACGTCCCGACGACGAGCGGGCACCCGGAATGCTCGTGCTCGACAGCGACGACGGCCTCGAGCTGGTCACCCCGCCCGCCAGCCGGCTCCTGGAACGGCTGGCGCGCGACGACCCGCAGCACCGCACGGTCCCCGGTGCGGCGCTCAGCATCGCCGCCACCGCCCGCGCCCGGGGGCTGGCCGGCAGGACGGCTCCGCCGCTGCACGTGCCCACCTCGTCGGGATGGCTGACCTTCCACGCCTCCCTCCCCGACGGTCCCGGTGCGGGTCGCGTGGCGATCGTGGTGCAGCCGGCCGGCGAGGAGTACGCGCTGCCGCTGCGGCTGGAGGCCTTCGGGCTGTCGGCGCGCGAGCGCGACGTCGCCACGCTGGTCGCCCGGGGCCTCGACACCGCGGCGATCGCGGAGCGGCTGGTGATCTCGCCGTGGACCGTGCAGGACCACCTGAAGTCGGCCTTCGACAAGACTGGCACCCGGTCCAGGCGCGAGCTCCTGGCCCGCGTCTTCTTCCACGACCAGCTGCCCGGCATCGTCGCCCGCGACCCGCTGAACGCGGGTGGGCACCTTCAGTCGCCGGAAGGCGTACGGCGCTAGAGCTTCTCGACCGGGGCGTAGCGCAGCAGCAGCCGCTTCACGCCCTCGCTGCCGAAGTCGACGGTCGCCTCGGCCTTGTCGCCCACGCCGGACGTCGACACCACGGTGCCCAGGCCGAACTTCTGGTGCGTCACGCGCTCCCCCGGCGACAGCGACACCACCGGCCGCACGCCGGTGGTCGCCGCCCCCGGACGCGACGCCGCGGCCACCAGCGACGGCGCGGACCCGAACCCGCCCTCGGTCGGACCGCGACCGGATCGCACCGGCTCCAGCCGGCGCCAGTCGAGCAGCCGCTCCGGCACCTCGTCGAGGAACCGCGACGGCGGGTTGAAGCTCGGTGCCCCCCACGCGGAGCGGACGACCGCGCGGGACAGGTACAGCCGCTGCCGCGCCCGGGTGATCCCGACGTAGGCCAGCCGCCGCTCCTCCTCCAGCTCGCGCGGCTCCCCCAGCGAGCGCAGGTGCGGGAAGACCCCGTCCTCCATACCCGTGAGGAACACCACCGGGAACTCCAGCCCCTTGGCGGTGTGCAGCGTCATCAGCGTGACGACGCCGCCGTCGGAGTCGGGGATCTCGTCGGAGTCGGCGACCAGGGACACCCGCTCGAGGAAGTCGGTCAGGGTCCCCTCCGGCTTGTCCTGCTCGAACTCCCGCGCCACCGACTCCAACTCGGCCAGGTTCTCCACTCGGGTCTCGTCCTGCGGGTCGCTGGACGCCTGCAGCTCGGCGAGGTAGCCGGACTGCTCCAGCACCGCCTGCAGCACCGTGGCCGGGCCGGTGCCGGCCTCGACGAGGGTCCGCAGGTCGCCCATCAGCCTGGCGAACGCCTCCACCTGGGCCAGCGACCGGGTCGCCAGCCCGGGCACCTGCGCGGCCTGGTCCAGCGCGCGGCCGAACGGGATCCGCTCGCGCTGCGCGTAGGCCTCCAGCATCGCCTCGGCCCGGTCCCCGATCCCGCGCCGGGGCACGTTGAGGATGCGCCGCAGCGACACGTCGTCGTCGGGGTTCGCCAGCGCGCGCAGGTAGGCCAGCGCGTCGCGCACCTCGCGCCGCTCGTAGAACCGCACGCCGCCGACGACGCGGTAGGGCAGGCCGGTACGGATGAACACTTCCTCCACCGAACGCGACTGCGCGTTGGTCCGGTAGAAGACGGCGACGTCCGACGGCCGTACGCCGTGCTCGTCGCCGAGGCGGTCGATCTCGTTGGCCACGAACGCGGCCTCGTCGTGCTCGTCGTCGGCGACGTACGCGGTGATCGGCGGACCGTCGCCCGCCTCGGTCCACAGCCGCTTCTCCCGCCGGCTGGAGTTGCGCGAGATGACGGCGTTGGCAGCCTCGAGGATGTTCTGCGTGGACCGGTAGTTCTGCTCCAGCATCACCGTGGTCGCGTCGCCGTAGTCGCGCTCGAACTCCTCGATATTGCGGATCGTGGCGCCGCGGAACGCGTAGATCGACTGGTCCGCGTCGCCCACCACGCACAGTTCTGCGGGCGGGACGTCGCCACCCCGGCCGACCAGCTCGCGGACCAGCACGTACTGCGCGTGGTTGGTGTCCTGGTACTCGTCGACCAGGACGTGCCGGAAGCGCCGGTGGTAGTGCTCGGCCACGTCCGGGAACAGCTGCAGCACGGCGACCGTGGTCGAGATGAGGTCGTCGAAGTCGAACGCATTGGCCCGGCGCAGCCGCTGCTGGTACAGCGTGTAGGCCTCCGCCAGCATCTTCTCCGTGTGGTTGGCCGCGCGGGAGGCGTAGGTCTCCTCGTCGACCAGCTCGTTCTTGAGGTTGGACACCTGCGCCAGGAAAGCCTTGGGGTTGAACCGCTTCGGGTCCAGGTCCAGATCGCGCACGACCAACGTCATCAGCCGCTGGGAGTCGGCCTGGTCGTAGATGGAGAACGACGACGACACGCCCAGGCGGTGGGACTCGCGGCGCAGGATGCGCACGCAGGCGGAGTGGAACGTGGACACCCACATGGTCCGGGCCCGTGGGCCCACCAGCTCGGCGACCCGCTCCTTCATCTCGCCGGCGGCCTTGTTGGTGAACGTGATCGCGAGGATCTCGCCGGGGCGGGCGGCCCCGGTGGCCAGCAGGTGGGCGATCCGCCGGGTCAGGACCCGGGTCTTGCCCGATCCGGCGCCGGCCACGATGAGCAGCGGCGAGCCGCGGTGCAGGACTGCCTCGCGCTGCCGGTCGTTGAGGTCCGCCACGAGGGACTCGGGGTCGCGCGTGGGTCGCGCCTGCGGCCGCTCCTCCGCGTCAGGGGAACCCTGGTCCGGCAGCCGGGCCGATGCGAGGGTCGTCGCGGTGACCGCCGACGGGGAGGAGGGGGCTGCGGGGACTCCGGGCAGCGGCAGGTCGTCGAAGAGGGAGTCCACCGCGGCATCCTAAGCGGCGACCCCGACGCCCCGGACGGGCCGCGCGACCCGGTCCGCGGGCCTCAGGCGAGGTAGCCGACGACGTACGCCCGCAGGTGCACCGACGTGCTCGGGCTGATCCACGACACCGCGCCGTCCGCCCCCAGCGGGACCACCAGCAGCTCCGTCGACGTGGCCTGCTTGACCACTCCCACCGAGCGGATGCCCGGGCTCGACGTCCCCGCGGGCCAAGCGGTGACGGCGCCGTTGCGGGTCCCGCCGGTGGTGGTGACCTGCAGCGCCACCGCCCGCGCCCCCTCGGGCACCCCGCCGGCGCCGGCCAGCCGCACGGTCTCCGGCCGCTTGCGCGCCAGGGCGCCGCTGATCCCGACGCCGTTGGCGGTGTCGATCACCCGGGCCATCGGCACCGGCACCAGCGAGCCGCCGGCGGAGTCCCGGTCGGGACCCGCCCAGCCGATCAGGTCCATCTTGACCTTCACCGGGGACTTCCCGGCGTTGGTGAGGACGAGGGAGGCGTCCGGACCCGCCGGTGTCACGATCCGGCCGGTGCGCGGCGACCCCGCGGGGGCGTAGACCGAGAGCGTCCGCGAGGTCAGCCGCTCCCCCGGTCGGGAGATCTTGACGCCGCCGGCGGTGGCGGACCCGTACGGCGTCACGGACAGGATCAGCGACCCGGCGCTGGCGGGGATCCCGCCGCGGCCGGCGAGCGAGACCGTCCGGGACTCGCCCGGCTGCAGGTCGCCGCCCTCGGCGGCGGTGTCGAACACCTTGGTGGGCCGCGGTACGTGCAGGGCGCCGCCGGCCGGCAGCGCGCCGGCGGGGGCCGGACGCAGGTAGCCCAGGACGTCCACGACCACGTCGGTCGCGCCCGCCCGGGTGGAGATGCCGATGGTGCCGTCGCTGCCCACCGGCACGACCGTGGCCGCGGTCGCGTTGGAGTTCATCGCGACGCTGAGCACCGGGGCGTCGACGGGCGAGGTCCCCGCCGGCCAGACCCGCAGGTACGACGGCGCGTTGGAGCCGACGGCCGACACCCGCACGGCGACCGCGGTCACCCCGGACGACGGCACCTGCCCCTTGCCCGTGACCTTCACGAACAGCTGGTGGTTGTCGCCCTTCCAGCGGTCCTGCTGCAGCCGGCAGGCACCGGACGGCGTGCCCAGACCCAGCCGGGTGTCGAGGACTCGCGCCGGGGAGACCGTGACCAGGTCCAGCCCCGCGGTGGAGGTCGGCCCGGACGCCGAGGACGTGGCGCGCGGGCAGTACGGCGAGGACTGCGCGGTGCCGTCCCAGAAGGAGGTGAGCCCCGCCGCGCCGTCCCAGGTCAGCGAGATGTGGATGTGGTCGCGGTGGCAGTAGGTGTCCTGCGCGGGCACCTGCATGTTCTTGCCCAGGCAGCCCTTCAGCTCGGCCCATCCGCGGGAGGGGTCGTAGCCGCGCCAGATCCGGTCGTTCCAGCCGATGTACATGACGCCGAGCCGCTTGGCCATCGCGTACGGAGTCCCCGCGGCGTCCTTGGCCATCAGCCAGGCCAGGAAGGCCTCGGCGTTCGCGCGCTGGGCGGGCACCCGCACGCTGGTCATCCAGTCCAGCGCGCGGCCCTCCTTGTGCTCGCTCTGACCGCCGACGAAGCAGCCGCGCTCGATCCCGATGACCTGGCTGGTGCCGTACGTGGCCTTGATGAGCGCGGCCAGCTTGAGCGCGCCGGGCTTGGCGGCCGGGTCGCACTGCGACTGCCCCTCGTACGTGGCGTCGACGTCGTACGCCTCGGGCAGCTCGCTCGGGACCACGGGCACGGGGGCGGGCGGAAGCGTCGGGGTCGGGTCGGAAGCGGGGGTGTCGGGGGTGGGTGCGTCGGTCGCTGCGGGAGCGGTCGACGGGGCGGAGGTGCTCGTCGAGGGGCTGGGCGTGTCGGCGGCGGTCGCCGGGAGCGCGGTGGCGAGCAGTCCGACGCCGGTCAGCAGGGCGGTCAGGGCCGCCGCGAGGGTGCGCGCGCCGGGCCGCGCGGAGACGCGTGCGGACGTACGCACGGCCTCTCGGGCGGCCGCTCGGGGGGGAAGACCCGGGGACGGCACCCGCCTACGATGGCACCCGCACTACCAGATGTTCTAGTCCTGCACGTGAACATCACTGATGTAATTCATTCACTTGCGTCACTCGAGTCACAGGGTGTCGGGCCGGCCTCGCGGCGGGCGAAGGAGGGAGCGGCGTGCTCGACGACGCCTCGGTGGAGCGGGTCCTGGTAGTCACCGCCCATCCCGACGACGTGGACTTCGGCTCCGGCGGGACCGTCGCGTCCTGGGTGGCGGCCGGGCACACGGTGACGTACTGCGTGGTCACCGACGGCGACGCCGGCGGCTTCGACCCGACCGTGCCGCGGGACCGGATCCCGGCCATCCGGCGCGCCGAACAGGTGGCCGCGGGGGCGTGCCTGGGCGTGACCGACGTGCGGTTCCTGGGCTACCGGGACGGCGAGCTGACCGTCACCCACGACCTGCGCCGCGACATCTCCCGGGTGATCCGGCAGGTCCGGCCGCAGCGGATGCTGGTCCAGTCACCCGAGCGCAACTGGGCCCGGATCGCGGCCTCGCACCCGGACCACATGGCCGCCGGCGAGGCGGCGCTGCAGGCGGTCTACCCGGACGCGCGCAACCCGTTCGCGCACGCCAGCCTGCTGCTGGACGAGGGGCTGGCGGACTGGGCGGTGCCCGAGGTGTGGGTGATGGCCACCGACGCGCCCGACCACGTCGTGGACGTGACGGAGTACTGGCCGGCGAAGCTGGCGGCGCTGCGCGCGCACGAGAGCCAGACCGGACACATGGACGACCTCGAGGACCGCATCAGCACCTGGATGCGCGCCACCGCGGAGCGGTTCGACCTGCCCGAGGGCCGGCTGGCCGAGGCGTTCCGGGTCATCGACACCGCGTAGCCCGCCCGTCCCGCCGCGCCCGCCGGCCGGACTGCCGCGCAGCCCCCACGCGGAGCGCCACCCGCCGCTTCGGGCGCACCCGCCCCACCACCCCCCACAGGTGGAACCTCGGTCCATGGGCACGGGCCCGTTCGCTGGTCAGACGTTCCTCCGGGGGCGGGGCGAGGTCGGCGGACCCTCAGCGGCCGACCCGGAAGCTGCGCGTCGACTGCACCGCCGGACCCGGGTGCAGGGCCGTCGGGTACACGATCGCTCGGAGCGTGCACCTGCCCGCCCGCAGCCCGCGGACGGCTTGCTTGGCCAGGTAACCCGTGACCCTGCACGTACGCGGCGTCCGCGACTCCCACGACAGATGCTCACCGGCGCTGACCCTCGCGACCCGCGACAGCAGCGTCGTCCGCTTGACCTTCACCACGACGGTGCCGGCCCGCTTCAGCCAGGTGATCCTCGGCGCCGGCGGGACGATGTTCACGACCGTCGTCTGCCCGGCGGTCACGGTCACCGTCGACGCCTGCGCCCGCGGCACCCCCGGCGCGCACATCTGCTCCCACCAGCACACCACGTAGGTGCCGGGGGCGACGTCCAGCCGGAGCCGGGGGGAATCGTTGTATGCCCGCTGCGCGATCAAGGGGGAGGTGTCCCCCGGGGCCGCGATGGCGAACGCTGCACCCGTGATCTCCGTGGGATCCGACGGGTTCCGGAGCACGTTCAGGTCGAGGGTCCCGGTGCGGGGCAGCACCAGGGACAGGTCCGTCGCGACGTCGGACACCGGCAGCGCGACCAGGTTGGCGGCGGACGGCGCTGCCGTCCCCGGCCAGAACGTGCACACCTCCGTGTTCGGCAGGACGCACATCCAGTACCGCCCCGGTGGCAGGAGCCCCCCGAACGCCCCTGTCGAGGGATCGGTGTCGACGTCAGCCTGCGGGACCTCGGTCCCGTCCGCGGCGTAGAAGCGGACGTGCGCGCCGACCGGGGCACCGGACGCATCGGTCACGGTGCCGGAGTAAGCCGCCCCCGCGCCGACCGTTGCATCCACCGAGGCATCCACCGCCCGGCCGACGATGCTCCATGACTCTGCCGACGAGGCCGGGGGAGCCGTCACCAGCAGCCCAGCCAGCAGCGACACTCCGACGGCGAGAAGCATGAACACCCGACGCGACACGGCGCCCCCACCCGCTCCACACCCGCAGCCGACCCTCGCGGCCGGAGCCCGAACCTACCCCAGGGTCATGGCGGGATGTCCCGGATCAGGGGACAGGCAGTGCCACAAGTGCCACCAGGGTCGGTGCTGCGGGGGTCAGTGCCAGAGGACGGCGATCACCACGTTGGCGATCCCGAGCAGGCCGATCGCGGCCCACAGGCCGACCTGCGGGGGCTGCCGGCGCCGGCCGACGAACGCGAGCACGACCACGACCGCCGCGATGGCCAGCTTGGTGCCGATCTTGGCCATGTCGAGGTCCTCGTCCACGAGGTCCGTCTCGGCCATCCCGACCATGATCAGCCCGGTCACCAGCTGCGTCAGCGCGCCGTGCAGCATCGCCGGGTTGACGCCCTTGTCCTCCGCCGACATCTGCACCAGGAACCCGCCGATCAGCGAGGCGAGGCCGAGGAAGTGCAGGACGAGGACCAGGTTGTAGACGAACTCCATCGGGACTCCTCCGCGGGCGGGTACGGCCCCCGCACCCTATGCGGCCCGACGCCGCCGGCCGACTGCAGTAGGCAGCGGCGTGGGGGCCGTCACACCGGGCCGCCGTACGGGCCGTCACACCAGCCGGCGGGCCTTCGCCCAGCGGGCCAGCTCGTAGCGGTCCGACACCTGCAGCTTCCGGAGCACGGCGGACACGTGGGTCTCGACCGTCTTCACGGACAGCACCAGCTCCTTGGCGACCTCGCGGTAGGTGTAGCCGCGGGCGATCAGCCGCATCACGTCCCGCTCGCGCGGGGTGAGCCGGTCCAGCTCCTCGTCGGTCTCCGCCGGACCGCCGGCGAACGCGTCCAGCACGAAGCCGGCCAGCCGCGGCGAGAACACCGCGTCCCCCTCCGCGACCTTCTGGACGGCCTCCCGCAGCTCCGGGCCGGTGATCGCCTTGGTGACGTAGCCGCGGGCCCCGCCGCGCACGACCCCGATCACGTCCTCGGCGGCGTCGCTCACACTCAGCGCGAGGAACCGGGTGTCCGGCACGACCGGGACGCACGCGTCCAGCACGGCGCGCCCGTCGCCGCCGGGCAGGTGCACGTCCAGCAGCACCACGTCCGGCCGCGTGCGGGTGATCACCTGCACGGCCTCGGCCACGTCGCCCGCCTCCCCGACGACCTCGAAGCCGTCGCCGAGCTCGGACCGCACCCCGGCACGCACCATCGCGTGGTCGTCGACCAGCACCACCCGCAAGGTCATGCCCCATCCTCCCGCGTCCCGCGAACGTCCTGCGGCTGCTGGGCGGCCTCGTCGGGCCGGACGCCGAGATCCCGAGTCCGAGGCATCCACAGCGACACCTCGGTCCCGACCCCGCCCGCCCCGGAGCGGACCACGGCCCGCCCGCCGTTGCGCTCCATCCGGCCCAGGATCGACTCGCGCACGCCGAGCCGGTCGTCGGGCACGGTCCCGGGGTCGAACCCCGGGCCGCGGTCCCGGACGAACACCTCCACCGCGTCGTCGGAGGCCTCCGCGTAGACCGAGGCCGCGCCGCCGCCGTGCTTGGCCGCGTTCACCATCGCCTCCCGCGCGGCAGCGACCAGCGCTCCCGTCCCCGGGTCGAGCGGCGCGTCGCCGACGGTCACCACCTCGATCGTCGCCGCGTACGCCGTCTCGACGTCGGCCGCCTCCCGCTGCAGCGCCGCAGCGAGAGTGCGGGCCGGGTCGCCGATCGGCGCGTACAGCCACGAGCGCAGCGCGCGCTCCTCCCGCCGGGCCAGCCGGGCGACGGTGTCCGGATCGTCGACGTGCCGCTGGATCAGGGTCAGCGTCTGCAGTACAGAGTCGTGCACGTGCGCGGCGACCTCCGCGCGCTCCTCCGAGCGGATCCGGGCCCGGCGCTCGTCGGCCAGCTCGCGGCCCTGCCGGTACAGCCACGGGAACGCCACGACGCCGACCCCCAGCATCAGCACCAGACCGGCCGCCAGCCCCCGCATGGCCTCGCCCAGGCCGGTGCGCCCGGCCAGCAGGGCCAGCAGCCCGGCCACCACGAGGACCACGCCGGCCGCGGCCCGCCACCAGCCCGCGCGGGCCGTCGTACGGGCCGCGTCGGTGGCCGCGCCCGCGGCGGACGTGCGCCACCGGTCGCGCTGCACGTCGTCGGCCTGCCGCCACACCAGCGCCGCGCCGACCCCGGCGAGGGCGAGCGGCAGGACCAGGGAGGTGGCGATGTCGACGCCCAGCAGCGGGAGCAGCAGCAGGACGCCGACGAGCAGCGCGGCCAGTGCCAGCAGCCGGCCCAGGTCGCGCCCTTGGTCCTCCTCCGCGGGCTCCGCTCCGGCCTCGGGCACCTCGGCGGTCGCCCCGCTCCCGGGTACCGCGACCTGGGGTTCACGCCCGGACACGGTGGCGCGCAGAGGCTCGGGCGCCAGCGGGATCACCGCCCAGTAGACGGCGTACAGCACGATCCCGGCCCCGCCGGACAGCGCCAGCAGCACGAACAGCACCCGCACCAGCCAGACCGGCCAGCGCAGGTGCACCGCCAGGCCCCGGGCCACCCCGGCCACCAGGCGGCCGCGGGTCGCACGGAACACCCTCGGCGTACCCACGGCGGTCCGCGGCCAGTCGGCACCCGGCGCGGGCGGGGACGGCGGGCTGCTCACCCCCGCATGATCCCCCGCCACGCCCCTCCCCGTCGTCCGGGAACCACCCCGAGACCGACCCTGACCCCCGACCCCCGATCTCAGGGTCGGACCAGGGTGCGTCCCCGATGTGCCGGCGCGCGGCGAGCGCGACGCTGGGGCCATGACGCAGAACGACTCCACCACTCCCGGGTACGGGGCGCCCCCCTACCCCACCCCTCCGTACGCCTCCCCCGCGCCGCCGCGGCCCCCGCTGCGCCGCAGCCGGGACGACCGCGTCGTCGCCGGTGTCTGCGCCGGGACCGCCCGCAGTCTGGGCCTGGACCCGGTGGTGCTGCGCGTGCTGGTCGTGGTGTTCACCCTGTTCGGCGGGTTCGGCCTGCTGCTCTACCTCGCCGGCTGGCTGCTGATCCCGGTCGAGGGCAGCGACACCAGCGAGGGCGCGGCCCTCGTCTCCGAGGCGCGCGAGCCCGGCTCCCCGGTGCGCACGACCCTGGTCATCGTCGGCACCGTCCTGGTGATCCTGGTCGGGCTCGGCCTGCTGGCCGGCGCGCTGTCCGACGGCTGGGGCTGGTGGCCGTGGTGGGGCGTCAACCTCACCGGCCCGATCGGCGTCGTCGTCGTGATCGCCCTGGTGGTGTGGCTGGTGCGCCGCGACCGCGCCGCCGGCCCCGCCCCGACCCCGCCGTACGCCCCGACCCCGCCCTACGCCCCGACCCCGCCGTACGCCCCGACCCCGTCGTACGCCCCGTACGCCCCCACCGGTCCGTCCGGACCGGCCGCCGCTGACCCGACCACCCCTGCCGGAACGGAGAGCACCGTGACCGCCCCGACCACCAGCCCGCCCGCAGCGGGCCCGACCGCACCCCCCGCCGGCAGCCCCGGCTCGACCGTGCCCCCGGCGGGCGCGTACGCCTCCCCGGGCTACCCCGGCTACGGCGGCTACGGCGGCTACGGACCGCCGCCCACCCCGGCGCCGGTACCGCCCGCGCCGCCGGCTCCCCGGCGCCCGCCGTCCTACCTGGGCGCCATCACGCTGAGCCTCGCGGTCATCGCCGCCGGCATCCTCGGTGCGCTCGCCGTCACCGGCGCGGCGGACATCCCCGCCGTCGTGGTCCTCGCGGTCCCGCTCGGCATCCTCGGGCTCGGCCTGGTGGTCGGAGCCTTCGCCGGCCGCGCCCTGTGGCTGATCGCGATCGCGCTGCCGCTGCTGCTGGTCACCCAGATCGCGTCCCTCGTCCCCGCGAACGTGAGCGACACGTGGAAGGCAGGCGTCGGCGAGCGGTCCTGGCGGCCGCTCACCGTGGCCGAGGCCGAGGCCGGGTTCGCGCTCGGCATCGGAGACGCCCGTCTCGACCTCACCGCGCTCGACCTGAGCGGGGAGGCCCCCGCCGCGTCACCCGGGACCACGGTCCCCGACGACGCGGCCACCGGAGACGCGACCACCGGAGACGCGACCACCGGCGAACTCGCCGACGCGGCCGAGCCGGTCGAGGTCAGTGCCGAGGTCGGCACCGGCCAGCTCGTCGTCGTCATCCCCTCCGACGCCACCGTGGTGATCTCCGCCGAGGTCGGCCTGGGCGAGCTGTCCCTGCCGACCTCCGTGCCCGGAGCGCGCGAGACCACCTCGGGCAGCAACGTCGACCAGACCCTCACCCTGTCCCCGCTCGGCGGCACGTCCGCCGGCACCCTCGAGCTCGACCTGCAGGTCGGCCTCGGCAACCTGGAGGTGCGTCGTGCAGCGTCATGACCTCAGCCTGACCTCGCTCATCGCCGGACTGCTGTTCCTCGCCCTGTCGGTGGCCTACGTGGTGGGCGCCTACACCGACGTACGGCTGGACCCGCGGCTGTGGTTCCCGCTGACCCTGGTGGGCCTCGGCCTGGCCGGCCTCGCTGGCTCGATCGCCGCCTCCAGCCGGGCCCAGCGCCGCGCCGCGCTGGCCGAGTCGGCCTCGACCGACGATGCGGCGACCACCGCCACGTCGGGCGCGTCGGCCGAGGACTGAGCCGGCGCACCGCTCCGCACGACGGCGGCCGGTCCCCTCGAGGGACCGGCCGCCGTCGTCGTACCGCACTACCAGACCAACGTGACCGGCAGGGTGACCGGGCCGGGATCCTCCGGGACCCGCAGCCGCAACGCCCCCGGCCGGCTCTCGAACCGCAAGCGGACCGCTGAGGTCCGGCCGGTGCTCGCCGTCGACCGCCACCGGGACGTCGGCGGGGTCGCAGTCGATGACCACCTCGGGCGCGCCGAACGCCGCCGCGAGCATCGACTGCGTGACCGCCGTCCGGGCCAGGTCCCACATCCGGGTGAGCAGCCCGGACTCCGCGCCGATGCCCGCCCCGCCGACGTAGACCCACACCTCCCCCGAGTCCAGCCGTGGCCGCAGCCGCTCCCCCGGGGCGAACGTGGTCGCGTACGCGTTGTTGACGACCATCAGCGCACCGGCCGTGGCGCCGGGCACGACCGCCACGGACGGCGCGGAGAGCGTCAGCTTCGACGACCGGTCCGGCGCGTGCTCCAGCGCCTGCGCCGCCGCCCCGACCAGTGCGGAGACCTTGTGGTCGCGGTAGTCCGGCTTCGACACGGCGCTGGCGTACACGCCCAGCGAGACGTTGTTGAGGAACGTGGACCCGTTCACGGCGCCGACGTCGACGTGCCGCTCGTACTCGTGGTCCAGCGACGCGGCCAGCACCCCCGCCGGGTCCTCCAGGTCCAGGCCGAGGTCGAGCGCGAAGTGGTTGCGGGTCCCCGCGGGGACCACGACCATCGGCAGGTCCGCGGCCATGGCCACGTTCGCGACGGCGCACAGGGTGCCGTCGCCTCCGGCCGCCAGCAGCAGGTCCGCGCCGTCGCTCACCGCCGCGTCCAGCACCGGCGCGAACCGCTCGCCCGGTGCGACCACGTGGTGCCGGATGCCGCGCTCACGGGCCACCGCGAGGATCGCGTCCTGGGCCTTCCCGCCCCCCGACCCGGAGTTGACGAGCAGGAACGGGTTCATCACGACCTCCGACAGCGGGCCCTCGGGTGGGGCCGCGCCGACGGTACCCCCGGCCCCCGCGCCCGATCACCCGCAGGGACCAACGGCACTCCGGACCGGCCCGTGGCAGCCCTAGCCTCCGGCCATGACCCGGCCGTTCGGGGGACGCGCCCTGCTCGCCCCGCTCCTCCTCACCGCCCTGCTGACCGCCGCCTGCACGGGCGACCCCGTGCCCGCCGCGTCGGCCTCGTCCGCGGCGACCGGGGGCGGCGGGTTCGCCGCGACCGGCTCCGCCTCCGCCGAGGCGACCGGCTCCGCCGGCTCGACGTCCCGCGGCGGCACGCCGGTCGGCCCGGGGTCCGTCAGTGCCCCCGACGTACCGCCGGCGCCCACCGTGGGGCTTCCGCCGTTCGCCCGCCCGGCCGAGCTGGCCGCCACGCTGGCCCAGCAGACGGCTCCCGGCGCCGCACGGGCGGAGCAGGCCTGGCTGCGCGCCTACGCGTACGCCGGCGTCCCGGTCCTGGCCGCCGACGGCACCGCCGTGGTCGGGACCGAGGGCGACCCGGTGGGCCCGGGCTGGTGGGAGGTCTGGATGCTCACCGCCGCGCAGCCCGTGCAGGGGGTCCGCCTCACCGACGCGCTGGCCGTCCTGATCTCCCCGGAGGACCGTCCGCCGACGACCGGGGAGGAGGAGGCGGCGGCGCGGGGGCTGCTGGCCGACCTGAGGGCCGCCGCCACCTCCGACGACCCGGACGCACGCTTCACCGCCGCCTTCCTCGATGCCAAGGCACGCCAGGCCGGCACGCCCACCAGCCTGCTGGCGCCAGACGTCGACCTGCAGCGCGCCTGGCTGGACCAGGCGACCGTCCACCTGCTGTCGTGGATCACGCTGCGCGACCTGCTCGCCTCGGCCGACACGGGGCCGGACGGCGGCCGCGGGACCGCCGTCGGCGTGCACGTGGAGTCCGCCGCGTCCCGCCCCCTGGCGGCGATCCGCACCCAGGCACCGGCCGCCACCCCGTGCTCGCAGATGTGGGGCTCGGAGCAGACGACGTACGTCACCAACTGGCTGACCGGCAAGGTGTTCGGGGGCGCGAACCTGCCCGGGCTCAACGTCAAGGGCGTGATCAAGGCGATCCAGGAGCTGAACCCGCACATCGTGTCCGACGCGCAGCTGGGCAAGTTCGAGAAGTTCGCGCAGCGTGTCAACGCCGTGGCGACGGTCGCGTCGATCCTCATGCAGTACGCGTCGTTCACCATCTCCGGCGGCTCGGCGGAGAACCTGCTGCGGACCCGGACCACGACGAACGGGGAGCGCGTCGACAACCGCATCGACCTGGCGATGGACCCCGGCCACCTCCCGGACGGCAACGACAAGACGTTGTGCGCGCTCAGCTTCCTGCTCAACGCCGCGGGGATCTCGTTCAACTTCCCGCCCGAGGGCCCGGTCAGCGGCGTCGAGGTCGTCATCACCGGGGAGGACGGGTTCGGCGAGCGGGTGCTGTTCGCGGACATGAACCAGCTCAAGCAGGACACCGGGCCGGACGGCAGCGTGCCGGTGAGCATCCTCGGAAAGGCGCAGAAGAAGGAGCTGCCGGAGGACACGCCGCAGGTGCAGAAGGAGTACACGCTGTCCGTCGAGGCCACCCCGGAGCCGGTCGACGGCAACTCGCTGTTCAACGCGGCGTTCGACGGGCTGTCCTTCGCCGCGGCCCCCACGCCGTTCTCCGCGCTGGCCCTGGTGCTGGACATCGCCAAGACGTTCCACTGGGACCTCGGCGAGCAGGTGTGGCCGATGACCGACTGGCAGCCGGACCAGTACCGCATCTCCGGGACCGAGGAGGGCGTGTCGTTCACCGGCCTGGTCTGCGACCTGAGCAAGCCGTTCTCGGCGCGCGGCGCGGGCAAGGGCGTCACCGTGAACCTGCGGTTCTCACCGACGTCGCGCGAGGCGGGCTCGTGGTCCTACACCGGCGGTGGCGGCGGGATCTCGATCAGCGGCTCGGGTCGCTACACCGTGTCCGTCGACGCCGACGGGACGGCGGGCACCATCGACATGAGCGGCGCCGGGCAGGCCGGCGGCGCCTCCAAGTCCTGGGACAACCCGCTGCAGCTCACCGGGACCGACTCCGGCTGCGAGCGGTAGCGCGGGCAGCGGCGGATCAGGCGTCCCGGGCCTGGCGGGGGAACGTCCCCTCGTCACGGGCGGTCCACCCGTCGTCCGCCGGATCCCAGCGCCGGGTGGACACCGACACCTCCACGTCGTCGGCGTCGAGCACGTGGAACGCGTTGGGCTCCTCCCCCCGGACCCGGTCGCTGAGGGCCGTGCCGGTGACCACCGACAGCACCGGCCAGCGCCGGCCATCGCCGGCCTTGAGCTCGACGCGGTCGACCACCGGCTCGTGCGTGTGCCCGGACAGCAGGACGTCGACCCGTGAGTCGGCCACCGCCTGCAGGATCCGGTCGCGGCCGATCACGCTGACCCCCGAGCCGTGCACCAGCGGGTGGTGGGTGACCAGGACCCGCAGGTCGGCAGGGGGGGACGAGCCGAGGGTGCCACGCACCCGAGCGGCGTCGTTGCGCGAGGCGTAGCCGTCCTTCCAGCGCCACCTCGGCATGGTGGTCACCCCGAGCAGCACCGCCCCGTCGGCGCGCACCACCGGGTTCAGCGGCGAGCCGACGTAGCGCTCGAACTTGCCGAACGTACGGAACATGCGCTGGTGCACCGCGTACAGCGGGGTGTCGTGGTTGCCGGGCACCACCAGCCGCTCGCCCGGGAGCCGGTCCAGGAACGCGACCGCCGCCCGGAACTGCGCGGTCCGCGCCCGTTGGGTGAGGTCGCCCGATACGACGACGACGTCCGGTGCGAGCAGCCCGACCTCGGCGACCAGCGCGTCGGCCACCGCCTGCACGTCTCGCCCGAGGTGGATGTCGGACAGGTGGACGATCCGCAGCCCGGCCCGACCTCCGGTCACTCCCACTCGATGGTGCCCGGCGGCTTGCTCGTGACATCGAGGACGACCCGGTTGACCTCGCGCACCTCGTTGGTGATGCGGGTCGAGATGCGGGCGAGCAGGTCGTACGGCAGCCGCGACCAGTCCGCCGTCATGGCGTCCTCGCTGGACACCGGGCGCAGGACGACCGGGTGGCCGTACGTGCGCCCGTCCCCCTGCACGCCGACGCTGCGCACGTCCGCGAGCAGCACGACGGGGAACTGCCACACGCCGCGGTCCAGTCCCGCGGCCGTGAGCTCCTCCCGCGCGATCGCGTCGGCCTCGCGCAGCAGGTCCAGCCGGTCGCGGTCGACGGCCCCGATGATGCGGATCGCCAGGCCGGGGCCGGGGAACGGGTGCCGCCACACGATCTCCGGGGGCAGCCCGAGCTCGAGGCCCACCTGCCGCACCTCGTCCTTGAACAGGGTGCGCAGCGGCTCCACCAGCGTGAACTGCAGGTCGTCCGGCAGGCCGCCCACGTTGTGGTGGCTCTTGATGTTCGCGGTCCCGGTGCCCCCGCCGGACTCCACCACGTCCGGGTAGAGCGTGCCCTGGACGAGGAACTCGACGTCCTCCCCGTGCTCGCCGGCCTCCGCGACCACCGCGCGGGCCGCCTCCTCGAACACCCGGATGAACTCGCGGCCGATGATCTTCCGCTTCTCCTCGGGGTCGGTGACGCCCGCGAGCGCGTCGAGGAACCGCTGCTCGGCATCGACGACCATCAGCCGCACCCCGGTGGCGGCGACGAAGTCCCGCTCGACCTGCTCGGCCTCGCCCTTGCGCAGCAGCCCGTGGTCGACGAAGACGCAGGTCAGCCGGTCCCCCACCGCGCGCTGCACCAGGGCCGCGGCCACCGCGGAGTCCACGCCGCCGGACAGGCCGCACAGAACCCGCTTGTCCCCCACCGTCTCCCGGACCGCGGCGACGGCCTCCGCGACGATCGACTCCGTCGTCCACTCCGGCTCGATGCCGGCGATCCGGTACAGGAAGTTCTCCAGCACCTGCTGGCCGTGCCGGGTGTGCATCACCTCGGGGTGGAACTGCACGCCGGCCAGCCGCAGGTCCACGTCCTCGAACGCCGCGACCGGGGCGCCGGCCGTCGAGGCGGTCACGTGGAACCCCGGCGGGGCGGAGGACACCGAGTCGCCGTGCGACATCCACACCGACTGGTCCGTCGGCGTGCCGTGGAACAACTCGCCCTCGCCGGTGGTCGTGAGCTCGGTCCCGCCGTACTCCCCGCCGCCGGTGTGGGCGACGGCACCGCCGAGGGCGGCGGCCATGGCCTGGAAGCCGTAGCAGATGCCGAACGTGGGGACGCCGGTGCGCAGCAGCGCCGGGTCGACCTGCGGCGCACCCTCTGCGTAGACGCTGGAGGGGCCGCCGGACAGCACGATGGCCCGCGGCCGTCGCGCCAGCATCTCTGCGACCGGCATCGTGTGCGGGACGATCTCGGAGTAGACCTGCGCCTCACGGACCCGGCGCGCGATCAGCTGGGCGTACTGCGCGCCGAAGTCGACGACGAGGACGGGGTCGAGGTCGGACCGCATGGCGCGCAGCCTAGCCGCGGCACCACGCGGCCCGACCCGAGGGCGGACCTGGTCAGGCGGACCCGGTCAGGTGCACCGGATCAGTTGGTGTTGGTCATCCCCGGGATGCTGAGGCCGAGGGCCACGATCGAGATCGCGTACAGGATCCCGACCACGACGCCGGCGATCGCGCTCCACAGCGCGAACTGCTTGGCCTTGTTCGAGGAGTCCATCGCGCCGGCGACGTCGCCGACGGCCCACTTGGAGTTGACCTGGGCCGCGAAGACGATCGACACGATGCCCAGCGGGAGACAGCAGAAGACGGTGGTCAGGATCGCCCAGACCAGGTAGTTGGGCGGCGGCGTCCCCATCGGCTGGCCGTACGGGGGCGGTGCTGCGCCGTAGCCGCCGGGAGGCGGGGGCGGGGGTGTGGTCGACATGGTCCCTCCGGTCGTGGGGCGCGCGGGGGCGCGGTGCGGATGACGCTAGCGAAGTCCCGCCGTCGTGTGGGGCATTCGACACTCCGCCGAACGACCCATCACTGGGCGCCAGGTCCTCAGCCGTGCCGGATCTCGGCGATCGGCAGCCGCAGCGCCCCCGGGGCGTGGTCGGGCACGACCGGGTTCTTCGGCGCCACCGGCTCCACCCGGACGTAGCGCGAGCCCAGCGGCGGCCGGAGGTCCTCCTCGCCCTTGTTGGGCCACAGCGACATCGCCCGCTCCGCCTGCGCGGTGATCGTCAGCGACGGGTTGACGCCGAGGTTGGCCGAGATGGCGGCCCCGTCGACGACGTGCAGCCCCGGGTGCCCGTACACGCGGTGGTAGGCGTCGACGACGCCGGTCTCCTCCGTCGCGCCGATCGCGCAGCCGCCGACGAAGTGCGCCGTCATCGGAGCGTTGACGTTGTCACCCACGTTGCCGCCGGGGACGCCGTCGATCTTCGCGGCGATCCGGCGGACCACCTCGTTGGCGATCGGGATGTAGGTCGGGTTCGGCTCGCCGTCGCCCTGACGTGAGGTCAGGTGCCAGAAGCCGCCCTTGCGCGAGCCGGACACGTTGAGGGAGTTGTCGACCGGCTGCATGACCAGCGAGATGACGGCCCGCTCGCTCCACTTGCGCACGTTCAGCATCCGGGCGGCGTCGCGCGGGTTGCGGGCCGACGTCTTCAGCCAGGTGCGCCAGCGCGGGACCCCGGGCTCCTCGTCGGTGAGCACCGACTGCAGCAGGCCCATCAGGTTGCTGCCCTTGCCGTAGCGCACCGGCTCGACGTGGGTCTTCTCGTCGGCGTGGAAGCTGGACGTGATCGCGACCCCGCGGGTGAAGTCGTGGTCGGCAGTACGCGCCACCGCGCCCAGGATGGACTCGGAGTTGGTCCGCGACAGCCGGCCCAGGGCCTTGGACAGCCGGGGCAGGATGCCCTCGTCCTTCATCCGGTGCAGCAGCCGCTGGGTGTTGTAGGTGCCCGCGGCGACCACGACGTGCTCCGCGGTGAGCGTGCGGGTCCGGCGCTTGGACCACGCCCCGGTGCGCACGGTGTCGACGACGTAGCCGCCGCCCTCGCGCGGGCGCACCGCGGTGACCGTGGTCAGCGGGTGCACGACCGCGCCGGCCTGCTCGGCCAGGCCGAGGTAGTTCTTGGGCAGGGTGTTCTTCGCGTTGTGCCGGCAGCCGGTCATGCACTCGCCGCACTGGATGCAGCCGGTGCGGGCCGGGCCGACACCGCCGAAGAACGGGTCGGGCCGGGTCACGCCGGGGCCGTCCCCGAAGTAGACGCCCACCGGCGTGAGTCGGAAGGTGTGCCCCACGCCCATGTCGTCGGCGACCGACTTCATCACCAGGTCCGACGGCGTCATGGTCGGGTTCTCGAC
Source organism: Candidatus Nanopelagicales bacterium (assembly GCA_041393815.1). Lineage (NCBI taxonomy): Bacteria > Bacillati > Actinomycetota > Actinomycetes > Candidatus Nanopelagicales > Candidatus Nanopelagicales bacterium. Next base: position 268,368 of record JAWKJK010000004.1, read on the forward strand.
CACGCCCAGCATCCGCGCGGCCTGGTCGTAGTGCGGCGCCAACTCGTCCGCCCAGTCGGTGATGTCGCGCCACTGGGGGTCCTCGAAGAACTTCTTCGGGGGCACGTACAGCGTGTTCGCGTACACCAGCGAGCCGCCGCCGACCCCGGCGCCGGCGAGCACGACCGTGTCGGGCAGGACGTGGATGCGCTGCAGCCCGGTCAGGCCGAGCTTCGGCGCCCAGACGAAGCGGCTGACCCGCCACGAGGTCTTCGGGTAGGTGGCCTCGTCGAACCGCCGGCCAGCCTCGATCACGCCGACGCGGTAGCCCTTCTCGGTCAGCCGCAGCGCGGTCACCGACCCGCCGAACCCCGAACCCACCACGAGCACGTCGTAGTCGTACCCCTGCGCCATGCGTTGCCCTCCCGAGCCTTCCGGTCGTTCCTGGTGTCCCTCGGACCTACGTCATCCCGATGCGCTTCATCGCCGCGACCGCCCGCGTCAGGGTGTCACCCCACCGCTGGTCGGACCACCCCGGCGGTGCCCCGAAGCCGAGCAGCCGCTGGGTCGCGACCGTCTGCGACTCGGTGTACTTCAGCAGTCCCTCGTCCCCGTGCCGTCGGCCCAGGCCGGAGTCACCCATGCCGCCCATCCCGGCACGGGTGCTGCCCCAGGCCGCGGCGTAGCCCTCGTTGATGTTCACCGTGCCGGCTCGCAGCCGCGCCGCGATCCGGCGTCCGTGCGCGAGGTCGCGGGTGATGACGGCGGCGTTGAGTCCGTACGAGGTGGCGTTGGCGCGCGCGACGGCCTCGTCGTCGGAGGCGACGCCGTGCACCGACAGCACCGGTCCGAAGGTCTCCTCCGAGCAGGCCTCCATCGCCTCGGTGACGTGCGCGAGGACGGTGGGCTCGAAGAAGTACGGGCCGACGTCGGGGCGCGGTCGGCCGCCGGCGAGCAGTTCCGCGCCCTTGGCGACCGCGTCGTCCACATGACCGCGTACGCGGTCCAGCTGGCGCTGCGAGATCAGCGAGCCCATGTCGGCGCCCCACCCGACCCGGGCGGCCAGTCGGATCGCGTGCACTCGCGGCAGGAACCGGGCCAGGAACTCCTCGCGCACGGCCTCGTGCACGAACAGCCGCTCCATCGAGATGCACAGCTGGCCGGAGTTGGCGAAGGCCGCGCGCGTCGCCACGTCCGCGGCGCGCTCGAGGTCCGCATCGGCCAGGACCAGCAGCGCGTTCTTGCCGCCGAGCTCCAGCGAGCAGCCGATCAGCCGCTCGCCGCAGCGGCGGGCGACCTGGCGGCCGGTCTGCGTGGAGCCGGTGAACATGATGAAGTCGGCGTGCTCCACCACCTGCGGGCCGATCACCGGGCCGTCGCCGGCCACCACCTGGACCAGCGACTCCGGCATGCCGGCCTGGGCCATCAGGTCGGTGACCCACAACGCGGTGAGCGCGGTCTGGTTGTCGGGCTTGACGACGACGCCGTTGCCGGCCATCAGGGCCGGGATCGCGTCGCTGGCCGCGAGGGTCAGCGGGTAGTTCCACGGGGCGATGACGCCGACGACCCCCTTGGGGTGGTGCAGCTCGCGGACGCCGACCAGACCGGGGAGGGCACCGCGCTGCCGGCGCGGGCGGAGCAGGCGAACCCCGTCGCGGGCGTAGTGCCGGGCGTTGATGCAGACGTCCAGCAGTTCCTCGAGGGCGTCCCGCCGGGCCTTGCCGGTCTCCCACTGGACGACGTCGAGCCCCTCGTCGCGGCGCTGCAGCAGCAGGTCGTGGAAGCGCAGCAGGATGCGCCCGCGGGCGGCCGGCGGGACCTCGGCCCACTCCCGCTGCGCCCGGCCGGCGGCACGGAAGGCCAGCGCGACGTCGTCGGGGGTCGACTGCGGCAGCCGGTGCAGGGGCTCGCCGGTGAAGGGGGCCAGGACGGTGACGCGGTCGGCCTCCGGGGCCGCGACCAGCCGGGAGTGCAGGCGGGCGACGAGCGCGGGGTCCAGGGGCGGGCCGACGTCGGGCCGTCCCGCCGCGGTCTGCCCGTGCGGGGGCACCACGCCCCGGTCGGTCGGGGCGTCCGTGGCGTCGGGGTCGGCGGGGGCCCGGACCGGCATGCGCGGATGCTACCCGCCGGTAACGTCGCGGAGAAGGGGTGCCGGAGAGTCGGGACCGGAAGGGGGTCAGACCTCGTCGAGGTCGCGGGCGGCCGGCAGCAGCGGCCGGCCGGCCGCGAAGGCCTCGATCTCGGTCATCACCCGGTCGTGGTCCCACCCGAGGACCGGGGCCATCAGCTCGGCGGCGTCGCGCGCGACGGTGACCGCGCTGTCCCGGGTCTCCAGCGCGACCCGCAGCCGGCGGACCAGGACGTCGGACAGCCCCCGGGCCCCCTCGTGCGTGGCGGCCACGACCACCTCGGCCCGCAGGTACGCCTCGTCCGGGTGCAGGGGCAGCCCCAGCGACGGGTCGTCGGCGATGAGGTCGAGCACGTCCGGCGTCCGGTCGCCGTGCCGTCGCAGCAGGTGCTCCACCGAGGCCACGTCCACCCCGGACTCGTCGGCGATGGCCGCCCGCCCCGTCCACATCTCGGCGTAGCCCTCGGCGCCCACGAGCGGGATGTCCGCCGTGCTCGACTCCGGGATGCCGTGCATCCCCAGCTCGGCGAGCTCCTTGACCGCGGCGTCGACGACGTCGGCGGCCATGACGCGGTACGTCGTGTACTTGCCGCCGGCGATCAGGACGATGCCGGGCGCCGGGCGCACGATGCCGTGCTCGCGGGACAGGGTCGCGGTACCGCCGTCGGCCGGCCCGAGGTTGAGCAGCGGACGAAGCCCGGCGTAGACCCCCATCACGTCGGCATGCGTGAGCGGACGGGCCATCCACCGGTTGGCCTGGTCCAGCAGGTACTCCACGTCGTCGACGTCGACGCTCGGCTCGGCCAGGTCGCCGTCCCAGTCGGTGTCGGTGGTCCCGATCAGCCAGTGCCGTCCCCACGGCAGGACGAACAGCACGCTGGTCGGGGTGCGGGTCATCAGGGCGGTGGTCGAGCGGAACGCCTGGCGCGGCACCACCAGGTGCACGCCCTTGCTCTGCCGGACCTCCGCCGTGCCCTGGTCGCCCAGCAGCGACCGGACGGCGTCGGTCCACACCCCGGCCGCGCCGACGAACGCGCGGGCGTGGACCTCGTACGTCTCCCCCGTCTCGTGGTCGTGCAGCAGCGCGCCCACGACCCGCTCGCCCTCGCGCAGCAGCCCGACCACCTTGGTGCGGGTGACGACGGCGGCCCCGCGGGCGGCCGCGGAGCGGGCCACGGCCACGGTGTGCCGCGCGTCGTCGATCTGCGCGTCGTAGAAGCGCACCGCGCCTACCAGGGCGTCCTCGCGCAGGTCCGGCGCCAGGCCGAGGGCCTGCACCTTCGACAGCGTCTTCGGCCGCGGCATGGCACCGCCGTAGGCCCCGATGCGCGACAGCATGTCGTAGAAGTGGATGCCGGCCCCGACGTACGGCCGCTCCCAGCCGCGCCGGGTCACCGGGAAGAGCAAGGGCACCGGCTTGGCCAGGTGCGGCGCGATCCGGTCCAGCAGCAGGCCCCGCTCAGTGAGCGCCTCGTGCACCAGCGCGAACTCGCGCTGCTCGAGGTAGCGCAGGCCGCCGTGCGCCAGCCGGGAGGACCGCGACGACGTCCCGGCGGCCAGGTCGTGCATCTCGACCAGGCCGACGGTCAGGCCGCGGGCGGCCGCGTCCAGCGCGGCACCGGCGCCGACGACGCCGCCGCCGATGACCAGTACGTCCAGGGGCTCCTGCACCGACGTGCCCCGCAGCCGGGCCACCGCGGCCGTCCGGGCGGCGGGATCGAGCCGGTCGGAGCCTTCGTACCTCGGCGTCGTCGGGGGTGCGGCGGGGCGGGCGTCGCCCTCAGCGTCCACGGTCACGCTCCTCACGCTAGACCGGCGGGGGTCCGACGTCGCGTCGTGGTCCGGGCATCGGCCGCGACCGCCGGGCTACGACCAGGGGGACACGACGACCTCGACCCGCTGGAACTCCTTGAGGTCGGAGTATCCGGTCGTGGCCATGGCCTTGCGCAGCGCCCCGACGATGTTCATCGTGCCGTCGGCGGTGTGCGAGGGCCCCTGGAAGATCTGCTCCAGCGACCCGACCGTGCCCAGGTGGACCCGCTCCCCGCGCGGCAGGTCCGCGTGCACCGCCTCCGGGCCCCAGTGGTAGCCGCGGCCGGGCGCCTCGGTGGCGCGGGCCAGGATCGACCCGACCACGACCGCGTCGGCCCCGCAGGCGATCGCGCGCACGATGTCGCCGCTGCGACCCATCGACCCGTCCGCGATGACGTGGACGTAGCGTCCGCCGGACTCGTCGAGGTAGTCCCGTCGCGCCGCGGCCACGTCGGCCACCGCGCTCGCCATCGGCACGCGGACGCCGAGCACGTCGCGCGAGGTGTGCGCCGCGCCGCCGCCGAAGCCGACCAGGACGCCGGCCGCACCGGTGCGCATCAGGTGCAGCGCGGCCTGGTAGGTCGCGCACCCGCCGACGATGACGGGGATGTCGAGGTCGTAGATGAAGCGCTTGAGGTTCAGCGGTTCACCTTGGGACGCCACGTGTTCCGCGCTCACCGTCGTGCCGCGGATCATCAGCAGGTCGACGCCTGCGGCCACCACGTGCGGCGCGAGCTGGGTCGTGCGCTGGGGTGAGATGGCGCCGGCCACGGTGGAGCCGGATGCTCGCAGCTCGGCGACGCGCATACCGATCAGGTCCGGGTCGACCGGCTGGGAGTAGATCTCCTGGATCCGCGGGAACACCCGGTCGGCGGGCAGTTCGGCGATCTCCGCCAGCAGCGGCTCGGGGTCCTCGTACCGGGTCCACAGCCCCTCGAGGTTGAGCACCCCCAGGCCGCCGAGCCGGCCGACCTCCATCGCGGTCGCGGGCGACATGACGGAGTCCATCGGGGCCGCGACGATCGGGGTGTCGAAGGAGTAGGCGTCGATGCGCCAGGTCGTCGACACCTCCTGCGGGTCGCGGGTGCGCCGGCTCGGGGCGATCGCGACGTCGTCGAACGCGTACGCCTGGCGCCCGCGCTTGCCGCGGCCGATCTCGATCTCGTTCACGCGCCTGCTCCGACCTGGTCAGCGGGGACGGTAGTTGGGGGCCTCGACGGTCATCTGGATGTCGTGTGGGTGGGACTCCTGCAGCCCGGCCGCGGTGATCCGGATGAACCGGCCACGCTCCTTCAGCTCGGGGACGGACCGCGCCCCGACGTAGAACATCGACTGGTGCAGGCCGCCGACGAGCTGGTGTGCGACCGCGGCGAGCGGGCCGCGGTAGGGCACCTGGCCCTCGATGCCCTCCGGGACGATCTTCTCGTCGGTGGGCACGTCGGCCTGGAAGTAGCGGTCCTTGGAGTAGGAGACCCGCCCGCGCGAGGCCATCGCACCGATGGACCCCATGCCGCGGTAGTGCTTGTACTGCTTGCCGTTGACGAAGACCAGCTCGCCCGGGCTCTCGTCGCAGCCGGCGAGCAGCGAGCCCAGCATGACCGAGTCGGCGCCGGCGACCAGGGCCTTGGCGATGTCGCCGGAATACTGCAGCCCGCCGTCGCCGATGACCGGGACCCCGGCCGGGCGGCACACCTGCGCCGCCTCGTGGATAGCCGTGATCTGCGGGACACCGACGCCCGCGACCACGCGGGTGGTGCAGATGGAGCCGGGACCTACGCCGACCTTCACGGCGTCGACGCCGGCGTCCACCAGGGCCTGCGCGCCGCTGCGGGTGGCCACGTTGCCGCCGATGACCTGCACGTGCCGGGTGGCCGGGTCGGACTTCAGCCGGCGCACCATCTCCAGCATCAGCCGGGCCTGGCCGTTGGCCGTGTCCGGCACGAGCACGTCGACACCGGCCTCGACCAGCGCGGTGGCCCGCTCCCAGGCGTCGCCGTAGAAGCCGACCGCCGCAGCGACGCGCAACCGGCCCTCTGGGTCCTTGGTGGCGTCGGGGTACTGCTCGGACTTCACGAAGTCCTTGACCGTGATGAGCCCGGCGAGGCGGCCGTGCTCGTCGACCAGCGGCAGCTTCTCGACCTTGTGCTTGGCCAGCAGCGCCGCCGCATCGTCCCGGGAGATCCCCACCGGTGCCGTGACCAGCGGCATCGGGGTCATCAGCTCGCGCACCCGTCGGTGCGGGAACTCCGACGGCGGCACGAACAGCAGGTCCCGGTTGGTGATGATCCCGAGCAGGGTGCGGTCGTCGGCCACGACCGGCAGGCCGGACACCCGGTAGGCGCCGCACAGCCGGTCCAGCTCGTCGATGGTGGCGTCGGGCCCGACGGTGACCGGGTCGGTGACCATGCCCGACTCCGACCGCTTCACCATGTCCACCTGCTTGGCCTGGTCCTCGATGGACAGGTTGCGGTGCAGCACCCCGATGCCGCCGTTGCGGGCCATCGCGATGGCCATCCGCGCCTCGGTGACCGTGTCCATCGCCGCAGACACCAGCGGGACCGCCATCTCGACGTCGCGGGTCAGCCGGGTCGCGGTGCTCACCTCCGACGGCAGCACGTCGGTCTCCCCCGGCTGCAGCAGCACGTCGTCGAACGTCAGGCCCAGCGGGCCGAAGGTGTCCGGGAGCTCGGGGTGGTCCATGGGCGGTCTCCGGGGCGGTCGGGGCAGTCGGGGCGGTCGGGGCGGTGGGGCCGGGGCGCGCGCTCAGGCTACCCGCGGCCGCGTCCACCCTTCTCCCCGCGCCCAGACCGCTGTTGTGGTGCCGGTTGCGTGCGCTACAGCGCACGCACCCGGCACCACAACGGGAACGCACGGGGCTCGGGGGCCGCGGCCCGGGGCTCAGTGCAGCAGGCCCCAGCGGAAGCCGAGGGCCACCGCCTGGGCCCGGTCGGCCGCGCCGAGCTTGCGGAACAGCCGGCGCGCGTGTGTCTTCACGGTGTCCTCGGACAGGAACAGCTCCCCGCCGATCTCGGCGTTGCTGCGCCCGCGGGACATCCCGTCGAGCACCTGCCGCTCCCGGTCCGTGAGCGCGGGCGGCGACCCGCCGGGCCGGTGCTGGACGCTCGGCCGCGGCGTGGTGCACAGCGCCAGCGCCACGGTGGAGAGGATCTCCTCCCGGGTCGCATCCTTGGCCAGGTAGCCGTGGGCTCCGCCGGACACGGCCCGTGCTACCCCCTCCGCGTCCTCGCCGAGGGTGAGCATGACGACCGTGGCCTCGGGGTGCGCCGCCAGCAGCCGCCGGGTCGCCTCCAGGCCGCCGATACCGGGCATCCGCACGTCCATCAGGATCAGGTCCGGCCGCTCCAGGGGGTACCGGGCCAGGGCCTCCTCGCCGCTGCCGGCCGCCGTCACGCGCTCGACACCGGGCGCGGCCGACACGACGCGGCGGACCGCCTCGCGCGCCAGCGGGGCGTCGTCGCAGACGAGGACGGTGGCCACGTCGGGTCCTCTCGCCGGCGGCCGCGGATCGGCCGTACACCCACAGGTGTCGGCATCCGCGGGCCGGAACTTCAGTCCCGCCGCCCCACGATCGGCTGGTCGCCCGCCGCGGGCCCCCGGGTCAGCCCCCGTCCGCCACCTCGGTGAGCACCGCCGCCACATCGGGGCGGGCCAGCCAGGCCTCACGGTCCGTGGGGTCGAGGTCCTCGGCGATGCGACGTACGGCCTGCCGGGCGACGGCCAGGCAGCGCTGCGACTCCTCCGGCCCGGAACCGGCCAGCAGTGCCGACAGCACCGCCCGGGCGGGCCAGACCAGCGGCAGCGCACCGAGGCTCTCGGCCAGGGAGGCGCTACGGCGCAGGGTGTCGGCCGCGTCCTCGTTCTGGCCGCTCTGCACCTGCGCCACCCCCAGGAACAGCAGTCCCTTGGCCACGTGCCGAGGCGCCCCCGAATGCTCGGCCAGTGCGATGGCCGACTCCGCGTGGCCCCGCGCGGCGTCGGCGTCGTCCCCGAGCAGGTCGACCTCGGCGCGCACCCAGTCCAGCCGGACGCGCTGCCGCCACCACTCGCGCCGGCCCTCCGCCAGCCGGACGGCCTGCCCGAGCTCGGTACCCGCGGTCGCGATGTCCCCCAGACCGACGGCGTCGGCGGCCAGGCCCAGGTGCGCGTCGAACTGCGCCTCGGCCGCGTGCTCGGCCAGGTCCAGGGCGCGGGAGTCGTGCTCGCGGCCCTCCGCGTGGCGGCCCATCTGCCGGTAGACCGACGCCATGGTCGCCGCCGCGAGCGCGGCGAAGACCCGGCGCTCGGGCTCCTGCGGAGCGTGCTCGGCCAGCGGGCGGAGCACCTGCAGGGCACTGCCGTAGCGGCCGGCCGCGGTCAGGCATACGCCGAGGAGCCAGTCGGCGGCGGTCGCCTCGGCCTCGCGGTCGCCGCCGCGGGCGAGCTCGCGCGCGCGTTCCAGCGGGGGTATGCCCGCGGCCGGACGGCCGTGGAACGCCGCGCGTTCGCCCGAGCTGAGCAGCCCGGTGAGCTCGTCGTCCAACGCGCGCTCCCCTCGACGCCGCGAGGCTACCGGAGCCACCACCCCACCCCTCGCCCCCCGACGGAATGAGTCCCCACGTCGCTTTCCGACCGAATCCAGCGCGTCAAGCGACGTGGGGACTCATTCGGCCGGAGGAGGGTGGGCCGCTACGTGCGGGGCGACGCGGGGCGACACGAGACAACGTGGGGCGCCGGCGGTACGCGCGTCAGGCGCCGACGGCGCGGGCCAGCCGGATGATGGCGCCGGTCAGGTCGTCCACCCGCTCCACCCGGTCGGGCAGGACCGGGCCCCAGCCGGGTCCCGCGGCCAGCACCGCCGGGGCCGGCCGGCAGTCCGGGATCGCGTCCAGCACCGCGGTGTCGGCCGTGGCCTCCAGCTGGGACCACACCAGCACGGCGCCGGGACCGGTACGCCGGACCGCCTGGACCAGTGCGTCCGCGGGGACCCGGGCACCGAGCATGCGTACGCCGATCCGGCGCTCGGCCAGCCCGGCGGCGACGGCGTGCAGCGGCAGGCTGTGCAGCTCGTCCGGCGCACTGGCCAGCAGGATCGGACGGACGTTCACCGGAGTCCCCATCGCGCCGACCAACCCGGTGAGGGCGGAGGCGATCGCGTGCGAGAGCAGGTGCTCGACCTCCACGCCGCGGCCGGTGTCGGCCCACTTCTGTCCCACGCCGCGCAGCACCGGCACGGCCAGGTTCTCCCAGGTCCACACCACCCCGCGTCGATCCAGGGTCTCGGCGACGATCGCGGTGCAGGCCGTCCCGTCGAGCGCGGTCGCGGCCCGGGCCAGTCCCCGCGCCGCCGGCAGCCCACCGGGCAGCGGGACCACCTGGCCGCCTCCCGCGGGCGACTCCGCTGTCCCGTCGCCCCGTCCCCCGGTACGCGCAGGCGGGGCCGGCGGCGACCAGGCGATCACCCCCGCGCCCGGCTCCGGATCCAGCGCCAGCGCGTCGCGGGCGGCGTCACCGGGCGGGACGCCCTCCAGCACCAGCCGGCGCATGTGCTCCAGCCGGGCCAGGTCGGCGGCGGTGTAGCGACGGTGCGCCCCGGGGACGTGCTCGGACGGACCGAGACCGTAGCGGCGGTCCCACGTGCGCAGCGTCGCGGGCGCCACCCCCAGTCGGCGGGCCACGGTCGCCACGGACAGGCCCGGGCCGGGGGCCTCGGCCCCGTCGCCCGGGCCCCGCGTGGGAACCACTCCGCCGGAGTTCACGTCGCCATGGTGGGGCCCGGCGCCCGGTCCCGCCACCGCAGACGCGCCGAGGGCGTGACTCGATCCGCGCCGCCGGCGGCCCGCGCACCACCTCCCGGGAACTAGTTCATAGATTGTTCATACTTTCCTCTTGACCAACTTCTGCATCGATATCTAGGGTGGAGTCCACACCACAGCAGCACCCCGCAGACACAGGCAGAGCCCCGCAGACCCCGAGCCCGCGGACCACCCGCGGACCTGGCCACGAGGAGGACCCGATGGCGGACGTCTCCCGACTCCCCGGCCCCAACGCCGACTTCTGGGACTGGCAGATGCAGGCGGCCTGCCGCGGTGAGGACCCCAGCCTCTTCTTCCACCCCGAGGGCGAGCGCGGCCCGGCCCGGCTGGCCCGCGAGCTGGCCGCCAAGGCGGTCTGCGCGTCTTGCCCCGTGATGGCCCAGTGCGCCGCGCACGCGCTGAGGGTGCGCGAGCCGTACGGCGTGTGGGGTGGGCTGACCGAGGACGAGCGCGAGTCGCTGCTGCGCCGCCGGCGCCGGATGGCCGAGGCCTCCTGACGACAGCGGGTCCCGGCAATCCCGCCCGGTCCCTGCTCCACTCAACACCCGTCCATCCCCCGAGCCCGCGGGCGTCCCTCCCTCCCCCCTTCCGGGACGTCCGCCCCTCCCGATCCGTCCCGGGCGTCTCCCCCGACCCACGGCGAGACCCCCGCACGGGACGGACGACACGAAGGCCCGGTCCCCTCACGGGGGCCGGGCCTTCGTGCGTGCGCGAACGCGCGGGCGCGCCCTAGTGGCTGTGCCCGTGGTGGGAGTGGCCGTGGCCGTGCTCGGCCTCGTCCTCCTCCTCCGGCTTCTCGGCCACCAGCACCTCGGTGGTGAGCAGCATGCCGGCGATCGACGCGGCGTTCTCCAGCGCCGAGCGGGTGACCTTGACCGGGTCCAGCACGCCCGCCGCCACCAGGTCGCCGTACTCCTCGGTCGCGGCGTTGAAGCCGTGACCGACGGGCAGCTCGGCCACCTTGGCGACCACGACGTAGCCCTGCTGGCCGGCGTTCTCGGCGATCCAGCGCAGCGGCTCACTGGCCGCCTTGCGGACCACCGAGACCCCGACCGCCTCGTCACCGGTCAGGCCCAGGGAGTCGTCGAGGACGTGGGCCGCCTGCACCAGCGCGGTGCCGCCCCCGGAGACGATGCCCTCCTCGATCGCGGCGCGCGTCGCGGAGACGGCGTCCTCGATCCGGTGCTTCTTCTCCTTGAGCTCGACCTCGGTGTAGGCACCGACCTTGATGACGCAGACGCCGCCGGCCAGCTTGGCCAGCCGCTCCTGCAGCTTCTCGCGGTCCCAGTCGGAGTCGGTCCGCTCGATCTCGGACTTGATCTGCGCGACCCGGTCCGCGACGGCCGCGTGCTCGCCGCCGCCGTCGACGATGGTGGTGGTGTCCTTGGTCACGACCACGCGTCGCGCCGAGCCCAGGACCTCCAGGCCGACCTGGTCGAGCTTGAGTCCGACCTCGGGCGAGACGACCTGCGCCCCGGTGAGGACCGCGATGTCCTGCAGGATCGCCTTGCGGCGGTCGCCGAACGCCGGCGCCTTCACGGCCACCGACGGGAACGTGCCGCGGATCCGATTGACGACCAGCGTCGACAACGCCTCGCCCTCGACGTCCTCGGCGATGATCAGCAGCGGCTTGCCGGACTGGACGACCTTCTCCAGCAACGGCAACAGCTCGGAGACGCTGGCGACCTTGCCCTGCACCAGCAGGATCGAGGCGTCCTCGAGGACGGCCTCCATCCGCTCGGCGTCGGTGACGAAGTACGGCGAGATGTAGCCCTTGTCGAACTGCATGCCCTCGGTGAACTCCAGCTCGAGGCCCATCGTGCTGGCCTCCTCCACGGAGATCACGCCGTCCTTGCCGACCTTGTCGAAGGCGTCGGCGATCAGGGTGCCGATGGCCGGGTCCTGGCTGGAGATGGTCGCGACCTGGGCGATCTCGTCCTTGCTCTCCACCTCGCGGGCGGCCTCGATCAGCTCCGCGGTCATCGCGGCCACGGCCTTGTCGATGCCGCGCTTGACGTCCATCGGCCCGGCGCCGGCGGCCACGTTGCGCAGGCCCTCCTTGACCATGGCCTGGGCCAGCACCGTCGCCGTCGTGGTGCCGTCACCGGCGACGTCGTTGGTCTTGGTGGCGACCTCCTTGACGAGCTGGGCGCCGAGGTTCTCGTACGGCTCCTCCAGCTCGACCTCGCGCGCGATGGTCACCCCGTCGTTGGTGATCGTGGGCGCGCCCCACTTCTTGTCGATGACGACGTTGCGGCCGCGCGGCCCCAGCGTCACCTTCACGGCGTCGGCGAGGGCGTTGACGCCGCGCTCCAGGCTGCGGCGGGCTCCCTCGTCGAACTCCAGGATCTTCGGCATGCGCCTCTTCCTCGGTCGGTGGTGACGACACCGCCCCGGTGACCCGGGTGCGGGCCGCCCGGGGCGGTGTCAGGTGGAACGGGGGTGAGCCGTACGGCTCGGGCGGGGACTAGCGCGTCACTTCTCGACGACCGCGAGCACGTCGCGGGCCGAGAGGATGAGGTAGTCCTCGCCGTTGTACTTGACCTCGGTGCCGCCGTACTTGCTGTAGATGACGACGTCACCGGTCTTGATGTCGAGCGGGATGCGCTTCTCGCCGTCCTCGTCGAAGCGACCGGGACCCACCGCGAGGACCTTGCCCTCCTGGGGCTTCTCCTTCGCGGTGTCCGGGATGACGAGACCGGACGCCGTGGTCTGCTCGGCGTCAAGCGGCTGGACCAGGATGCGGTCCTCGAGCGGCTTGATGGTGACCGACACGGTCTGACCTCCCCCTTGCGGGATGTCTGTGTGCGATGGGCGGGGACGCACCGGCGGACCGGTGCGGGGCCAGGTGACGCACCGGTGACCTCGTCGTCGCGGGGCCGAGGCTGCCGGGTCGCTCCTGAGTTGGCAGTCCCTGGTGGAGAGTGCCAACGGCTACCCTAGGCGTCGCTTAGCACTCCGTCAACTCGAGTGCCAGCGCCGCGCCCGACCCCACGCCGGAGGTGCCGGTGGACCCGGACCCGCAGGCCGTCGACGCCCCCGCCGGGGCGGCCTGGGTGCGCGGGCTGACGTCCCCGCAGGGACGCGCCGCCCGCGCGACCGCGGCCCGGCTGGCCGACGAGGAGGCCGCGGGCGCGGCGACCGGACGACCCGCCGACCCCCTGCGGCTGGCCACCCGGCTGCGCTCGGCGCACCCGGACCTGCCCGGGGACCTGCTCGCCGCGGCGGCCACCCAAGCCCGCCTCGCGCGACGGGCCCGCGGCCGGCTGGCCCCCCGCCACCCGGACGGCGCCCCCGTCGACGCCGACGCCCTGCTCTACACCGACGGCGGACTGCAGCAGGCGTCCCGGACGGCGGTCGCCGACCATCGGGCCGGTCGGTTCGCCGCCGCAGGTGCCTCGGCCGTGGCCGACCTCGGCTGCGGGCTCGGCGCGGACGCGTGGAGCCTGGCCGGGTACGGGATCCGGGTCGTCGCCGTCGAGGCGGACCCCGCGACGGCCGCCGTCGCAACCGCCAACGCCGCCGCCGTGGCCCCCGACCTGGTCGAGGTAAGGCTCGGCGACGTCACCGACCCCGCCGTGCTGGAGCCCGTGCTCGCCGCCACCGACGCGGCGTACGTGGACCCGGCGCGACGCGACCCCGACGGCCCCCGGGACGCCGCCGGGCGCCGGACCCGTCGGCTGGCCGACCCCGGCTCGTGGTCCCCGCCGTGGCCATGGGTGCTGGGGCTGGCCGAGCGACAGCCGCGCACCGTGGCCAAGGTCGCCCCGGGGATCGCCCGGGAGCTGGCGCCGGAGGGCTGCGAGACGGCCTGGACCAGCGTCGACGGCGACCTGGTCGAGGCAGCCGTGTGGTTCCCCGGCCTGGCCGAGCCCGGCGTACGGCGCCGCGCGGTGGTGCTGCGGACCGGGCGGTCCCCGGCCCAGCTCACGGCGGGCGACGCGGGGCCCGATGCCGGCGACGATGCCGCCCCGGACGTCGGTCCGGTCGGCGAGTGGCTGCTCGAGCCGGACGACGCCGTCATCCGCTCCGGCCTGGTGGCCCCGCTGGCGCAGCGTGTCGACGGCCGGCTGCTCCACCCCGACGTCGCCTGGGTCACCACCGACACCCGCCCCGACGACGCGCTCGGGCGGGCCTGGCGGGTGCTGGCCGAGCTGCCCGGCGCGGTGGCCCCGCTGCGGGCCGCGCTGCGCGGGCGCGGGTTCGGGGACGTGGTGGTGAAGACCCGCGCGGTGATGGTGCGACCGGAGCGGTTGCGCCGGGACCTGCGGCTGCGCGGCGACGGCCCGACGGCGACGCTGGTGGTCACCCGCACCGCACACGGCGGGGTGACCCTGCTGGTGTCGCCGGGCGACTCCGAGCCCTGACGTCCCAGCCGAGCGGTGCGGGGCCGGTCAGCGACCCAGCGCCCCGGCGATGCCGCGGACGGCCCGCGGGCCGAGCCCGCAGCAGCCGCCGACCAGGACCGCGCCGCGATCCACCCACTCCCGCACCACCGGGTCCGGCAGCACGTCCGTCCCCACGCCGGTCCAGGTCGACGTCGACGGGTCCCAGCCGAAACCGGCGTTCGGGTAGACCACGACCGGAAGACCCACCCCCGACCCGGCGATGCGCTCCAGCAGCGGCGTGACCAGCTCCGGCGCGGTGCAGTTGACCCCCACCGCCCGCACGCTCGGCGCCGCGGCCGCCGCCGCGACCGCCTCCTCGATCGGCTGGCCCGCCCACAGGCGGGCGTCGTCCCCGCAGGTGAAGGTCATCCAGGCCGGCAGGTCGGCGTGGTCGGCCAGCACGTCCACCAGCGCGGCCGCCTCGTCGGCGTCGGGGATGGTCTCGACGGCGAGCAGGTCGGGACCGGCCGCGGCCAGGACGTCGATCCGCTCGCGGTGGAACGCGACCAGCTGCGCATGGCTCAGGCCGTAGCGCCCGCGGTACTCGCCGCCGTCGTGCCCGATCGCGCCGTACGGCCCCACGCTGGCCGCGACCAGGCCCGGGTCGAGGCCGGGCTCGGTCGCCACCGCGTCCCGCGCCGCGCGGGCCAGGTCCACCGACAGCCGCAGCAGGTCGTCGGCCTGCCGCGCGTCCAGGCCGACGGCCGCGAACCCCTGCCGGCTGGCCTGGTACGACGCCGAGATCACGACCCGGGCGCCCGAGCGCAGGTACGCCTCGTGCACGGCCCGGATGGCGTCGGGGTCCTCCCGCAGCAGCCGCGCGGACCACAGGTGGCCGGTGATGTCGCACCCGCGCTCGGCCAGCTCGCTGGCCAGGCCGCCGTCCAGCGGCCACGGCCCGGACTCCAGCAGCCCGGCCAGCCCGGCCGCCTGGGGGCTCTCGGTCACACCGTCTCGAAGTGGTAGGCCCGCGCGCTGGTCAGGACGCCGTCGTCCGGCACGCCCTCCTCGAACCGAGGCGGCGAGTCCCAGCGCGAGGTGACCACGACGCGGACCGGGTTGCCGGTGCCGCGCAGGATCTCGGTGGACATGCAGCCCTCGGTGAGCAGCAGCCGGGGGACCAGGTCGCGGCGCACCCACGCCAGCGCATCCTCGGTCCGCCCGGGGGCCACGTGGGCCACCCACATCCGCACGATCATGTCGCTCCCGACCTGCTCCACCGG
Source organism: Candidatus Nanopelagicales bacterium (assembly GCA_041393815.1). NCBI lineage: Bacteria > Bacillati > Actinomycetota > Actinomycetes > Candidatus Nanopelagicales > Candidatus Nanopelagicales bacterium. The sequence goes on from JAWKJK010000004.1 coordinate 283,711, forward strand.
GCACGGTGGTGACCGGTACGGAAACGAGTCTGCATCGCGGCCCGCGCGGGCCCGACGGCGCCCCCGCCGCAGCCGCGAGCGCCCCCGTGGCCTCGCTACGGCACCGTCACCTCGGTGACCGGCAGGGAGGAGTCGGCGGGCAGGGCCAGCGACCCCGGCGCCCGGCCCCGCCCGACCAGCTGCGACCCCAGCGCCGCGACCATCGCGCCGTTGTCCGTGCACAGCCCCGGCCGCGGGACCCGCAGCCGGATCCCGGCGTCGGCGCACCGTGTCTCGGCGACGGCGCGCAGCCGCGAGTTGGCGGCCACGCCGCCGCCGATCAGCAGGTGGTCGACCCCGTGCGCGACGCAGGCGTCCACGGCCTTGCGGGTGAGCACGTCGACGACGGCCTCCTGGAACGCGGCGGCCACGTCGGCGACCGGGACGGCCTCGCCGGCTCGCTCCCGGGCCTCCACCCAGCGCGCCACGGCGGTCTTCAGCCCGCTGAACGAGAAGTCGAAGCGGTGCCGCTCGAGGTCCCGCGGGGAGGTCAGCCCGCGCGGGAACGCGATGGACCCGGGGTCGCCGTCCTCGGCCGCGCGGTCGATCCACGGGCCTCCCGGGAACGGCAGCCCGAGCAGCCGGGCCACCTTGTCGAACGCCTCCCCCGCCGCGTCGTCGATGGACGCGCCGAGCGGGCGTACGTCCGCCGTCACGTCCGGCACGAGCAGCAGCGAGGAGTGGCCGCCGGACACCAGCAGCGCCACCGTCGGCTCCGGCAGCGGCCCGTGCTCGAGGGTGTCGACCGCGACGTGGGCGGCGAGGTGGTTGACGCCGTACAGCGGCACGCCGAGCCCGAGGGACAGCGCCTTGGCGGCCGCGACACCGACGAGCAGCGCCCCGGCCAGGCCGGGGCCGGCCGTGACCGCCACCGCGTCGACGTCGTCGAGGCGGACGCCCGCCTCGGCGCAGGCGCGGTCCAGCGTGGGCAGCATCGCCTCCAGGTGCGCCCTGCTGGCCACTTCCGGCACGACGCCGCCGAACCGGGCGTGCTCCTGCACCGACGACGCGACGGCGTCGGCCAGCAGCCGGTGGCCACGGACCAGCCCCACCCCGGTCTCGTCGCACGAGGTCTCCAGGCCCAGGACCAGCGGGCCGTCGTCACGCGGGTCGGTCATCGCCACCTCCCCGCTCCCCGTCGTCGCCGGTGGTCCGGCGGCGCAGCACCAGGCCGTCCAGGGGGGCCTCGCCGGGCCCGCCCGGGTAGTAGCCCGGTCGCACCGCGATCCGCTCGAACCCCTCCGCCTCGTACAGCCGCTGCGCCGTCTCGTTGTCGGCCCGCACCTCGAGCAGCACCTCGCTGCAGCCGCGCCGGTGCGCCTCGGCGAGCAGCGCGCGCAGCAGCAGCCGGCCCAGCCCCCGGCCCTGGGCGTCCGGCGCGACCGCGAGGGTCTGGACGTCGGCCTGCGGAGGTACCGCGTACAGCCCCGCGTAGCCCAGCGGAGCACCGTCGTCCGACCCGTCCGCGGCCTCGGCGAGGACGTACCAGCGGGTCGTGGGCACCCCGGCCAGCTCGCCCCAGAACTGCTCGACCGACCACGCGTCGGTGGGGAACAGCCGCAGCTCCAGCCGGTGCAGTGCCGCGACGTCCCACCACCGGACCGGCCGCAGTCGCACCGGTGCCGCGCCCGTCCGGGGCGCGGTCCCCGCGGCGGCGACGGGCCCGGTCACGACGGCAGCACCTGCTTGCGCGCGCCGGGCTCGACCGCATCCGGTCGCCGCAGGTACAACGGGACCGGCGGGAGCAGCACCCGGCCCGGCTGCGGCGCGCCGAGTGCTCCGTCGCCGTGCGGATCGTCGCCCTGGCCTCGGTGCGGATCGTCGGCCTGGGGCTCCGCGATCGGCTCGGGGAGCGGCTCGCCGGCGCCCAGCGCTCGATGCACCAGCAGCCCCAGCCAGGCCGCGGAGGGGTGGTGCGGCTCGCGGGCGTCGAGGAAGTCCTGCCGGTACGCCAGCGCGCCCGCGCCGACGAAGGGCAGGTCGGCGTGGTCGGCGGCGACGTCCGCCGGCCGCTGCACCCGGGGCCCGCGCACCCGGACGGCGTCGCCGTCGTAGCCGGCCCAGTAGACCTCGCGCCGACGGGCGTCGGTCGCCACCCCGAACGGCCCGCGCACGTCGCCCTCCGCGTGTGCCTGCAGGGCCAACGCATCCAGCGAGCAGACCCCCACGCACGGGAGGCGCAGGGCCGCGGCGAGCACCCGGGCGGTGACGACGCCGACCCGCAGCCCGGTGAACGGGCCCGGCCCCACGCCGCAGGCCACCAGGGCCAGGTCGCGGCGCCCCGCGCCGGCGTCGCCCAGCACGCCGTCGATCAGGGGGGCGAGCAGCTCGGCGTGCCGGCGTGCGTCGACGACGGTGCGCTCGGCGCAGAGCTCGCCGTCGGCCAGCAGCGCGACCGTGACGGCCGGCGTAGCGGTGTCGAGGGCGAGCAGCACGGCTCCCGAACCTACGCCAGCCCGCGCAGGTCCACGCCCGCCCAGCGGTCACCGACGCCGCGCACCTGCGCCACCCGGGGGTCGGCGACATCCGTCCCGGCGTCGACGGGTCCCTCGTGCGACCGGACCAGCCGCACCTCCAGCCGGTCCTCGGCCAGCGCCTCCGCCCGGCCCTCGCCCCACTCCACCACGGTCACGCTGTCCGCCAGCGACGCGTCGAGGTCGAGGTCGTCCACCTCCGCCAGCGACCCGAGCCGGTAGGCGTCGACGTGCACCAGGTCCGGACCGCCGCGCAGCGACGGGTGCACCCGGGCGATGACGAACGTCGGGCTGGTCACCGGCCCGCGGACGCCGAGACCGGCCCCGATCCCCTGGGTCAGCGTCGTCTTGCCGGCGCCGAGGTCGCCGGACAGCAGCACCAGGTCGCCGCCGCGCAGCAGCGCCGCCAGCCGCTCGCCGAGCGCGCGCATGGCCTCGGCGTCGGGGACGTCGAGGCGTACGCAGCCGGTGCCCGCGGTGTCCGTACCGCTGTGCGTGCTCACCGGGCCAGCCACCCCGCGACGGTGCCGAGGTCCTCCCGCAGGCCCGCCAGCGGCGCGCCCCGGGGACCGAACCGCAGCGCGGCCGACGGGTGGTAGGTGGCGAAGACGGTGCGGCCGTCCACCTCGTGCGGCCGGCCGCGCAGCGTGGTCAGCCGCGCGCCCCGGCCGAAGAACCAGGTCGTCGCCGACCCGCCCAGGGTGACGACCACCCGCGGCTGCAGTAGCGCCAGCTGCCGGTGCAGCCAGGGGCGGCACGCCGCCAGCTCGCGTGCGCGTGGTGCCCGGTTGCCCGGGGGCCGGCACTTGAGCACGTTGGCCACGGCGACCCCGGTCCGGTCCAGGCCGGCCTCGTCGAGGAGCTGGTCCAGCAGCCGGCCGCTGCGGCCCACGAAGGGCCGGCCGAGCGCGTCCTCGTCCGCCCCGGGCGCCTCCCCGACGAGCAGCAGCGGGACCGGCCCGCCGTCGTACGGATCCGGCAGGTCGCCGGGCACCGCGTGCGTGCGGACGAGTCCGAGGTCGCAGGCTCGGCATCCGTCGACCTGCCCGGCCAGCTCCCGCCAGGCCCCGGCCGCGTCGTGGCCCGCGGTGTCGCTCACGGCGCTGCCCCCGGTGGACGCTCGCCCGGCGCGGGCAGGTGGGCTCGGACCCGGCCCAGCAGGCCGAGCAGGGCGGTGTTGACCTCCACCGGTCGCTCGATCCCCAGCATGTGCCCGGTGTCGGGCAGCACGACGAGCTGCGCTCCGGGGACCCGGCGGACGATCTCCTCGCTGTGCCGCGGCGGCGTGAGCACGTCGGAGCCCCCCACGACCACCACGACCTCGCAGCGCTGCAGCGCCTCGAGCGCGGCGTACTTGTCGTGCTCGTCGAACGTGGGCAGGTACTCCGCGATCACGTCGATCGGTGTCGCCGCGATCATGTCGGCCACGAACGCGGTGTACGACGCGGGAACCGCCGACCCGAAGGAGTACAGCCGGGTGAGCAGCAGCCCGAGGTCGCTGCCGCGCCTGCGGCCGAGCTCGACCAGGTCCTTCTGCCGGGCCAGCGCCGCCGCGGCCGAGGGGGCGAACCGGCGCAGCGCCGGCGCCAGGACGGGGGGCAGTCCGAGCGTCTCGGAGGACATGCCGCCGGCACTCGTGGCCAGCAGCGCCACGCCCCGCACCCGGGATCCGAAGATCTCCGGGTGGTGCGCGGCCAGCGACATCACCGTCATGCCGCCCATCGAGTGGCCGACCAGCACGACCGGCCCGGTCGGGGCGCACACGTCCAGGACGCGCATCAGGTCGCGGCCGAGCTGGTCGATGTGGTGCGTGTCGAACTCCCCGCGCCCGGACCGCCCGTGGCTGCGCTGGTCCCAGAACACCAGCCGGGCCAAGCCCTGCAGGCCGCGGCGCTGGAAGTGCCAGGAGTCCTGGTTGAGCGCGTAGCCGTGGCTGAACACCACGGTCAGCCCGTCCTCCGCCCGGCCGGCCGGCGGGTCGTCCACCTCCACGTGCAGCGGGGTCCCGTCGTCGCCGGTCACCTCCACGACCCGGCCGCGCAGCGAGCCGAACGGCTCCTCCCATGCGCCCCCGCCCAGCCCGCGCCGCACCAGCAGGTGCTCGGCGGCGGCGCCCGCGGCGGCGCCCACGGCCAGCAGCCCGACGCCGGCGAGCGGCGCGATCCAGCGGTTCACCGGGCGTCCTCGCCGACGTAGCGGCGCGGCACCCGTGGGCCGAGCCGGGTGACGATCTCGTAGCCGATGGTGCCGCAGGCGATCGCCCAGTCCTCGGCCGTGGGCTCGCCGTCGTCGCCGGGGCCGAACAGCACGACCGGGTCCCCGGCGGCCACCGCGTCGTCCCCGACGTCGACGACGCACTGGTCCATCGCCACCCGGCCCACCACGTGGCGGATGCGCCCGCCGACCAGGACCGGCCCGGAGCCGCTGGCGGCCCGCGGGATCCCGTCGCCGTACCCCACCGGCACCAGGGCCAAGGTGGTCTCCGCGGGGGCGGTCCAGGTCAGGCCGTACGACACCCCGTGGCCGGCGGGCACCCGCTTGGCCAGCGCGACCTCGGCACGCAGCGTCATCGCCGGGCGCAGGCCCAGCGACGCGCTGGTCCCGAGGGCGAGCCCCGGGGTGAGGCCGTACATCGCGATCCCGCAGCGGACCAGGTCGAACCGCGCGCCGGGCACGGCCAGGGTGGCCCCGGAGTTGGCCAGGTGCCGGACCTGCGGGCGCAGCCCGGCCCGCTCGGCCTCCGCCAGCGCCCACGCGAACCGCTCCTGCTGGGCCGCGGTCTCGGGGTCGTCAGCCACCTCGCCGTTGGCCAGGTGCGACCACACCCCCACCAGCTCCAGCGCGCCGCCGGCCTCGTGCCGGCGCGCCCGGTCCACCAGCGCGGGCCAGTCCGCCAGCGACCCCCCGCCGCGACCGAGTCCGGTGTCGACCTTGAGGTGGACCCGGGCCGGGCGCCCCGCCCGATCGGCGGCGGCGGCGACCAGGTCCACCGCCCACGGCGCGCTCACGGACAGGTCGACGTCGGCGGCGACGCAGGGGGCGACGTCGTCGTGCGGGGTGATCAGCCAGGCCAGGACCCGGCCGGTGTCGCCGGCAGCCCGCAGCGCGAGCGCCTCCCCCGGGAACGCGACCCCCAGCCAGCCCGCCCCGGCGGACCGGGCGGCCCGGGCGACCGGCACCATCCCGTGGCCGTACCCGTCGGCCTTGACCACAGCCATGACCTCCGCGTCCCCCGCCGCGGCGCGCAGCACCGCGAGGTTCGCGCGCACGGCATCGAGGTCGACGCGGGCCTCGGCACGGATCACCGGACCATCCTGCCGGAGCGGGCCGTCAGCCCCCGGTCCGGATCGCCGCGATGGCGCCGGGCAGGGCCTCGCGCACGTCCACCGCGGTCACCGGTCGCCCGCCGTCGGCGGCCTGCGCGGCCGCCCAGCCGTGGACGTACGCCGCTGCGGCTGCGACCCGCGCCGCCGCCGTCACCGGCCCGGCCGGGTCGGCGGCCAGCACGCCCCGCGCCTGGGCACCGGACAGCAGCGCGGCCATGAGTCCGGTGAGCACGTCTCCGCTGCCGGCCGTCGCCAGTGCCGGCGGCCCCAGCGGGTCGACGTAGGCCGGTCCACCCGGCGCGGCCACCACCGTGCCCGAGCCCTTGAGCAGCACCACGCAGCCGAGCTCGTCGGCGGCCCTGCGGGCCGCAGCCAGCCGGTCCTCGTCGGCGCCGGAGCCGGCGGAGAACCCGAGCCGGGCGAACTCGCCGTCGTGCGGGGTGAGCACGGTGACCCGGCCGTCGGCGGCCCGGGCGTCCACCGCGGCGCGGACCGGACCGTCGGCCACCGCGAGCAGCCGCAGGCCGTCGGCGTCGACGACGACCGGGCCGGCCGTGCCCAGGGCCGCCACCAGCGCGTCGCGGTCGCCGTCGGACTCCCCCATGCCGGGCCCGCAGCCCCAGGCGGTCACCCGGGGGTCCGCGGTCGGCGGCTCGGTCTGGGCGACCACGTCCGGGAAGGCGTCGACGACCGCGGCCGCGATCCCGTCGCCGCGGTCGAGGTAGCGGACCATGCCGGCGTCGCCGTGCCGGGCGGCGCCGGTGGCCAGGAAGGCCGCTCCGCGGTAGCGCGCGCTGCCGGCGAGCACGCCGACGACGCCGCGGGTGTACTTGTGGTCCGCCGGCCCGGGCTGCGGCAGCAGCGCGGCGACGTCGGCGACGTCGAGGACCCGCGCGGTCGCGTCAGCGGGCAGCCAGGGCCGCAGGCCGATGTCGATCAGCTCGAGCACCCCGACGTACGCGCGGCCCGGCGTCAGCAGCAGCCCCGGCTTCAGGCAGCCGAAGGTGACCGTCGCGTCGGCGACGAACACCGCGTCGGGGTCGTCGACGGCACCGGTGTCCGCGGACACTCCGCTGGGGACGTCGACGGCGACCCGCAGGGCACCGCCGGCCAGCGCGGCCGCGGCCAGCTCCGCGGCCGCGGGACGCAGGGCGCCGGTGCCCCCGATCCCGACGACGCCGTCGAGGACGAGGTCGGCCGAGCGCACGACCTCGGGCCCGGCGCCGTCGCCGGGGGCGAGCGCTCGCCCGCCCGCCGCGCGCAGCGCCCCCAGGCCCTCGGGGTGCACGCGGTCGGACAGCAGCACCGCGGTGACCGCCGCGCCCCGGCGGGCCAGGAACGACCCCGCCCACAGCGCGTCACCGCCGTTGTTGCCGCTGCCGACCAGCAGCGCCACCCGGGACCCGGTCACGCCGCCGCCGGCCGCGAGCAGGCCGGCGCAGGTGCGGGCCAGTCCGGTCGCCGCGCGCTGCATGAGCTCCCCGTCGCCGACGCGGGCCATCAGCGCCTCCTCGGCGGCCCGGACGGTGGCGACGTCGTACGCCGACCTCACGCACCCTCCCCCGCGGTCTGGCGGGCGACCGCGGCGGACGCGGCGAGCAGTCCGATGGGGTCGCCCTCGGCGACCACGTAGGCCACCGCGACGTCCCCGTCGTGGCTGAGGGACAGGTGCCAGCGCTGCACGCCGAGGGCCTCGGCCGCCTCCGCGACGGTGCCGCTGACCTGCACCCACGGTCGGCCGTCGGGATCGGCGACCACCTCGCAGTCCTGCCAGCGCAGCCCGGGCGGCGCGCCGAGCGCCTTCGCGACGGCCTCTTTCGCGGCGAAGCGGGCCGCCAGGGAGGCGTCCGGGCGGGGCAGGCCGTCCGCGGTCGTCCGCTCTCCCACGGTGAACACCCGCTCGCGCACGCCCGGGGTCCGCTTCACGGTGGCAGCGAACCGCGGCACGTTCACCACGTCGATCCCGACCCCCACGATCATGCGGCAAGCGTGGCACGTCCCCGCCGGGGAAGCAGGCCGAGCGGAACCCGCCACCCCCACCCACCGGTGGAACGTAGGTCCAGCGCCACGCGGGCCTCACCTGGTCAGGAGTTCCACCGGGAGACACGTACGGGGCGCAAGCGGCGGATGCCTACGAAAGCGCACCCGGCAGGCCGCGTACAGCCGGGCTCCCCCGCCACCCCCGCGCCCCGGACCCCCTCCCCTGGTGGAACGTACGACCACCCGTGGGCGGGATTCACCTGGCTCTAGGTTCCACCAGGAGGGGCGTACGGGGCGCGTGCGGATGGTGCTAGGCCGGGCCCGGAGGGGCCGGTTCCGCGAAGGGTTCTGGGACGAGATCCTCGGCGAGGGCCTCCATCAGCAGGCCGTCGCGGAAGCCGCCCCCGGCCGCGTCCCGCTCGTAGCGCCGCAGCACCCCCACCCGCCGGAAGCCCACGGCGGCGTAGCACGCGATCGCCCGCGCGTTCGCGGCTGCGGGATCGACCACCAGCCGGTGGTGGCCGCGCCCCTCGACGAGCCACCGGGCCACGGTCGCCACCGTGTCGCGGCCCAGCCCGCGCCCGTGCACCTCCGGGTCGAGGAACACGTCGATCCCGGCGTGCCGGTAGTCCGGGTCGGCCTCCTCGCAGGCCTGCACCATGCCCACGACCCGGTCACCGCCCGCGACCCGATCCCCGACGACGACTGCCCACCTCAGGCACGAGTCGTCCTCCCCGGGAAACGCAGGCTCCGCGTCACCCCACCAGCGGTGCACCGCAGGATGGGCGCGGATCGCCCGCAGCCGCCCGGCATCGGCACCGGCCACCGGCCGCAGCAGGACCTGCCGACCGGTGAGCACCGGAACGGGCGCCACCGGCACGTCAGTGAACGCCTACTCGACCGTGACGGACTTGGCCAGGTTGCGCGGCTGGTCGACGTCGTGGCCCTTGGCGGTGGCCATCTCGCAGGCGAACACCTGCAGCGGCACGGTCGACACCAGCGGCTGCATCAGCGTGGGCACGACCGGGACGCGGATCAGCACGTCGGCGTACGGCACGACCGCCTCGTCGCCCTCCTCGGCGATCACGACGGTCCGCGCACCGCGGGCGCGCACCTCCTGGATGTTGGACACGATCTTGTCGTGCAGGATCGAGCGCCCGCGCGGGGACGGCACGACCACGACCACCGGGATGCCGTCCTCGATCAGCGCGATCGGTCCGTGCTTGAGCTCGCCGGCCGCGAAGCCCTCGGCGTGCATGTACGCCAGCTCCTTGAGCTTCAGCGCACCCTCCAGCGCCACCGGGTAGCCCACGTGCCGGCCGAGGAAGAGCACGCTGGTCGCGTCCTTGAGGTCCTGCGCCAGCTCACGTACGGCCCCCGTGGTGTCGAGGACCAGGTCGACGGCGCTCGGCATGTCCGACAGGTCGCGCAGCACCGACTGGATCTCGTCGCCGAACATGTTGCCGCGCACCTGCGCCAGGTAGAGCCCGACCAGGTAGGCCGCCACGATCTGGGTCAGGAACGCCTTGGTTGACGCGACCGCGATCTCCGGCCCGGCGTAGGTGTAGAGCACGGCGTCGGACTCGCGCGGGATGGTCGAGCCGACGGTGTTGCAGATGGCCAGCGCCTTCGCGCCCTGCTCGCGCGCGTGCCGCAGGGCCATCAGCGTGTCCATCGTCTCGCCGGACTGCGAGATCGCGATGACCAGCGTGCGACTGTCCACGATCGGGTCGCGATAGCGGAACTCGCTGGCGAGCTCGACGTCCACCGGGATCCGGGTCCAGTGCTCGATGGCGTACTTCGCGACCAGGCCGGCGTGGAACGCCGTCCCTGCGGCCACGACCACGATCTTGTCGATCTCGCGCAGATCGACGTCGGACAGCCGCATCTCGTCCATGTGCAGCCGGCCGTCGCGCCCGATCCGACCGCGCAGGGAGTCGGCGACCGCCTTCGGCTGCTCGGCGATCTCCTTGAGCATGAACAGGTCGTAGCCGCCCTTCTCGGCGGCCGACGCGTCCCAGTCGACAGTGAACGCGCGCACCGCGGCCGGGGCGCCGTCGAAGTCGGTCACCGTGACTGACTCGCGAGTCAGTTCGACCACCTGGTCCTGACCGAGCTCGAGTGCCTCCTTCGTGTGCGCGACGAACGCGGCCACGTCAGAGGCCATGAAGTTCTCGCCCTCGCCGATACCGACGACGAGCGGCGAGTTCCGGCGCGCCCCCACCACGACGTCGGGTCGGTCGGGCGTGACCGCCACGAGCGTGAACGCGCCGTCGAGCCGGCGCGCCACCCGGCGCATCGCCTCGGCGAGGTCATCGTCCGTCTCGGGCAGCATCGCGGAGAGCAGGTGGGCGACGACCTCGGTGTCGGTCTCGGACGCCATCTGCACGCCCGCCGCCACCAGCTCCTCGCGGAGCTCGGCGAAGTTCTCGATGATCCCGTTGTGGATGATCGCGACCCGGCCGTCGGCGCTGAGGTGCGGGTGGGCGTTGGCGTCGGTCGGGCCTCCGTGGGTGGCCCACCGGGTGTGCCCGATGCCCGTGGTCGACTGCGGCAGCGGGTCCTCGCCGAGCAGCCCCTCCAGGTTGGCCAGCTTGCCGGCCTTCTTCCGTACGTTCAGCCGGTCGTCCGCGACCACGGCGACGCCGGCGGAGTCGTACCCGCGGTACTCCAGGCGCCGCAGCCCGGCCACGACGACCTCGAGCGCCTGCTTCTCGCCGACATAGCCCACGATTCCGCACATGGCGCTCAGCGTACGGGGCGCCGACGCGCGAAGGCGCTCGTGCGGACGGCGGTCAGGCCAGGGCCAGCTCGGTGCGCACGACCTCGGCCAGTCGCTCCGCGCAGCCGCGGGCGACGTCCTCGGTGGGCGCCTCGACCATGACCCGAACCACGGGCTCGGTGCCCGACGGTCGCAGCAGCACCCGCCCGGTGTCGCCGAGCTCGCGGCGCACCTCCGCCAGGGCGGCGGTCAGCTCTGCGCAGGAGTCGATCCGGTTCTTGTCCACGTCGCGCACGTTGACCAGGACCTGGGGCAGCCGCTGCACCACACCGGCGAGGTCCGCCAGCGAGCGGCCGCTCTGCGCCATCCGGGCGGCCAGGTGCAGCGCGGTCAGGACGCCGTCCCCGGTGGTGGCGTGGTCGAGCAGGACCACGTGGCCGCTCTGCTCCCCGCCGATCGCGAGCCCGCCGGCGCGCATGGCCTCCAGCACGTAGCGGTCGCCGACGGACGTCTCAACCACGTGCACCCCGGCCTCGCGCATCGCGATCTTGAAGCCGAGGTTGGCCATCACCGTGGACACGACGGTGCCCTGGGTGAGGGTGCCCGCGTCGCGCATGGCCAGGGTCAGCACCGCGATGATCTGGTCCCCGTCGACCAGCTCGCCGTCGGCGTCGACGGCCAGGCAGCGGTCCGCGTCACCGTCGTGGGCGATCCCGGCGTCGGCCCCGTGCTCGCGCACGGCCGCGACCAGGTCGTCCATGTGGGTCGACCCGCAGCCGTCGTTGATGTTGAGGCCGTCGGGCGAGGCGTGGATCGCGATGACCTCGGCGCCGGCGCGCCGCAGCGCCTCCGGTGCGACCTCGCTGGCGGCGCCGTTGGCGCAGTCGACCACGATGCGCAGCCCGTCCAGCCGGTGCGGCAGCGTCGACAGCAGGTGGTCGACGTAGTCGGCCCGGCCCTCGGGGCGGTGCGACACCCGGCCCACGGCTGCGCCGAGAGGCCGGTCCCACGGCTCACGCAGCCGCGCCTCGATCGCGTCCTCGAGCTCGTCGGCGAGCTTGTGCCCGCCGCGGGCGAAGAACTTGATCCCGTTGTCCGGCATCGGGTTGTGCGACGCCGACAGCATCACGCCGAGGTCGGCGTCGAGCCGCTCGGTGAGGTACGCGACCGCGGGCGTCGGGAGCACGCCGACGAGCAGCACGTCGACCCCCGCGCTGGCGAGTCCCGCGACGACCGCCGCCTCGAGGAACTCCCCGCTGGCCCGCGGGTCCCGGCCCACGACCGCACGCGGGCGGCGACCCTCGCTGCCGGCGAACGCGCCCACGTCCCCCAGGACGTGGGCGGCCGCGACGGCGAGGTCGACCGCGAGCTCCGCGGTCAGGTCGCGGTTGGCCAGGCCCCGGACACCGTCGGTGCCGAACAGCCGGGCCATCGGACTAGCGCTTGGAGTACTGAGGCGCCTTGCGGGCCTTCTTGAGCCCGTACTTCTTGCGCTCCTTGGCCCGCGCGTCCCGGGTGAGGAAGCCGGCCTTCTTCAGCGGCGGCCGGTTGCCCTCGGCGTCGATCTCGTTCAGCGCGCGGGCGATGCCCAGGCGCAGCGCGCCGGCCTGGCCGGACACCCCGCCGCCGTGGATGCGCGCGATCACGTCGTAGCGCTCGTCCACCTCGAGGGTGCGGAACGGCTCGTTGACGAGCTGCTGGTGCACCTTGTTGGGGAAGTACGCCTCCAGGTCGCGACCGTTGATGGTCCAGCGACCGGTGCCCGGCACGAGCCGGACGCGGGCGATGGCCTCCTTGCGGCGGCCGGTGGCCGAGCCGGGGCCGGTGACGACCGGACGGGCGGGCTCGGCGGACGCCGACGTGGGCGTCTCGGTGGTCATGACGGTCTCGGTGGCCTCGGACACTGCCACGGTTTCCTTTCGCTGGGGGACTGCGGGGGTCGCCGTGGCGTTACTGCGCGACCTGGGTGATCTCGAACGGCTGCGGCTTCTGCGCCGAGTGCGGGTGCTCCGGACCGGCGTAGACCTTGAGCTTCTTCAGCATCTGCCGGCCGAGCTTGTTGTGCGGGAGCATGCCCTTGACGGCCTTCTCCACGGCCCGGCGCGGGTCGGACTCCAGCAGCTGGGCGTAGGAGGTGGCGCGCAGGCCGCCCGGGTAGCCGGAGTGGCGGTAGTCGAGCTTCTGCTCGCGCTTGGCCCCGGTCAGGGCCACCTTGTCGGCATTGATGATGATGACGAAGTCACCGGTGTCGACGTGCGGGGCGAACGTCGGCTTGTGCTTGCCGCGCAGCAGCACCGCCGCCTGCGAGGCCAGACGGCCGAGGACGACGTCGTTGGCGTCGATGACGTGCCACTCGCGGGTGACCTCGCCGGGCTTCGGGGTGTACGTGCGCACGTGGATGCCTTCGTCTTCTCGCTGGTTGTGGTCCTGCCGGTCGCCGGCTGGCGACTCTCGCGGCGTGCACCGGGACGGCCCGCACGACGGGGACCCGACACGCACAGCGACGAGCCAGGATACCGGCGGCCCCGGACGGGGGTCAAAACGCCGTCGGACGGGTGCCCCGGCCACGTGACGGCGGTCACCCCGGGAGGTCCAGCGGTCGCAGCCGCTGGGCGGGGTCGAACAGCGACCGCTCCGCCATCCGGGCCGCCACCGCGCAGGCCAGGGCCGGCGCCGCCAGCAGCATGTACATCACCACGATCTGGTAGCGGATGGCCTCCAGCGGTGGCGTCCCCGCGAGGATCAGGCCGGTCATCGCCCCCGGCAGCGCGATCAGCCCGACCACCTTGGTCTGGTCGATGGCGGGCAGCAGCGCGGTCCGCACCGAGTCGCGGGTATGGGGCGCGAACGCGGCACTGCCGGGCAGCCCGAGGGCCAGCCGGGCCTCCACCTCGGCCCGGGAGCGCCGCGCGTCGTCGCGCACCCGGCGCAGCGTGAGCCCGGTGGCGACCATGGTGCCGCTGACCACCATCCCGCCCACCGGGATGACCACGGTGGGGGTCGCGTCGATGATCCGCAGCAGCAGCAGGACCCCCATGGTCGCCGCCGCCCCGACCGCAATCGCCGCGGTGGCCGTGCGCCGGGAGCCTGGCAGCCCGCTGGCCCGCCGCCCGGCGACCTGGCCGCCGATGACGACCATGACCGCCAACCAGGCGAAGGCCGCCGCCAGGCCGCCGTAGGTGAACACCACCCCGAGCAGTGCGCCGACCGCCACCAGCTGCACGAAGGCGCGCGCCGCGGCGACCAGGAGCTCGCGGGTGAGCCCCAGCCGCCCCCACCACGCCACGGCGGCGGCGAGGACGACCAGGCTGAGCGAGGCGACGACCCCGATCCAGGTGGGGACCTGCGCGGACGAGGTCATGGGCTCCTCCGGTGTCGGCGGTGATGGCGTACGGGCACGACGGTCAGCCGTCCCGGGAGGGGTCGGACCCTCGGCCGAGGTACCCGACCGTCCCGGGCGGTCCCTGCTCGACGACCCGGCCGCCGTCGAGGACGACCGCGTGGCTGGTCACGGCGAGCAGCCGCTCCAGGTCGTGGCTGACGACCACCGCCGTCAGGCCGGCCTCGACCAGGGACACGACCACCTCGTCGACCGACCGGGCAGCCTCGGCGTCCAGCGCGCTGGTCGGTTCGTCGAGCAGCAGCACCTCCGGGTCCAGGGCCAGTGCCCGGGCGAGGGCCAGCCGCTGCTGCTCCCCGCCGGACAGCCCCTCCGTCCCCCGGCCGGGGTCCAGGTGCCGCAGCGCCACCCGGCCGAGCAGGGCCGCGACCGCGTCGTCGGACAGGTCGGGCGCGCCTGCCCGCACCTCCTCCCCGACGGTGGCCGTGAGCATCACCGGCCGCTGGGCGAGCAGCCCGACCCGCCGGCGCAGCGCCAGCACGTCCAGCTCCCGCGCGTCGGTGCCGTCGAGCAGCACCCGGCCGGAGTCGGGGTCCTCGAACCGGTTCAGCAGCCTGAGCAGGGTCGACTTGCCCGACCCGGACGGCCCGACGACCGCGGTCGCCGCGCCTCGCGGCAGCTGCGCGCTGACCCCGTCCAGGATCCGGTGGCCGCCGCGCACGAGCACCACGTCCTCGAGGTCGAACGCGTGCGGTCCGGGGTGCTCACGCCCGTCGTGGCTCACCAGTCCGCCCACACCGGCTCGTCGGTCTCGCGCACCGAGCCGTCGGAGCCGAACACCACGTACCGGTCGAACCCGCGCGCGAACCAGCGGTCGTGCGTCACGGCCACGACCGTGCCCTCGTACGCCGCCAGGCCGTCCTCCAGCGCCTCCGCGCTGTGCAGGTCGAGGTTGTCGGTGGGCTCGTCCAGCAGCAGCAGGGTGGCGCCGGACAGCTCCAGCAGCAGGATCTGGAACCGCGCCTGCTGGCCGCCGGACAGGGTGTCGAACGTCTGCTCGGCGGCCCCGGCCAGCTCGTAGCGGTCCAACGCGCGGCTGGCCTGCTCGCGCGGCATCCCGTCCCGGCGCTCGTCGCCGCGCCACAGCACGTCGAGCAGGGTGCGGCCGACCAGCTCGGGGTGCGCGTGGGTCTGGGCGAACCAGCCCGGCCGTACTCGCGCCCCAAGCCGCGCCGTCCCGCCGTGCCGGACCGGGTCGACGACGACGTCGCCGACCGGGCGGTGCTCGACGTCGGGGTCGCTGCCGCCGGCCGCCAGCAACCGGAGGAAGTGCGACTTGCCCGAGCCGTTCGCCCCCAGGACGGCCACCCGCTCGCCGAACCAGACCTCGAGGTCGAAGGGCCGGGTCAACCCGGTCAGCTCCAGCCCCTCGCACACCACCGCCCGCTTGCCGGTGCGCCCGCCCCGCAGCCGCATCCGGACCGACTGCTCGCGCGGCACCGCCGTCGGCGGCCCGGCCTCCTCGAACTTGCGCAGCCGGGTCTGGGCGGCCTGGTAGCGAGACGCCAGCCCGTCGTTGTAGGCGGCCTTGGTCTTGTACATCTGGACCAGCGCCTTGAGCTTGGCGTGTTCCTCGTCCCAGCGCCGGCGTAGCTCCTCCAGCCGGCTGAACCGGTCCGCCCGGGCCTGGTGGTACGTGCCGAACCCGCCGCCGTGCGTCCAGGCGGAGTTGCCCGCGGCCCCGAGCTCGACGGTCACCACCTGGGTCGCGGTGCGGTGCAGGAGCTCGCGGTCGTGGCTGACGTAGAGCACGGTCTTGGGCGTCTCGCGCAGCCGGTCCTCCAGCCAGCGCTTCCCGGGGACGTCGAGGTAGTTGTCCGGCTCGTCGAGCAGCAGCACCTCGTCCGGTCCGCGCAGCAGCGCCTCGAGGACCAGCCGCTTCTGCTCGCCGCCGGACAGGGTGGACACCGGCCGCCAGCGGACCGCGTCGTACGGCCGGCCCAGCGCGGCGGTGCAGCACACGTCCCACAGCACCTCGGCGTCGTAGCCGCCCGCGTCGGAGAAGTCGGCGATGGCCTGCGCGTAGCGCATCTGGGTGCGCTCGTCCTCGGCCTCCATCATGGCCAGCTCGGCGGTGTCGAGGGCCGCCGCGGCGCTGCGCAGCGCGGGCGACGCCACGCCGAGCAGCAGGTCCCGCACCGTCCCGTCGGTCATCTGGCCGACGAACTGCCGCATCACCCCGAGGCCGCCGGAGCGCGCGATCGACCCCTCCTGCGGGTCGTCGTCGCCCGCGACCATGCGCAGCAGCGTCGTCTTGCCGGCTCCGTTGGCCCCGACCAGGGCGACGTTGGCACCGTCGCCGACGCGGAACGACACCTCGTCCAGCAGGACCCGGCCGTCGGGGAGCGTGTGGGTCACCCGCTGCACGTCCACATGACCCACGGCGCCATTGTGCGGGTCGGCCGCCGCGGGGCGCAGCCGACTTCCGGGTCGGCTCCGTCAGGCGTACTCGATGCCCTCCACCGAGGTGCTCACCCGGGTGCCGGCCCGGTTGTCCATGATCTCGGCCAGGTCCGCCAGCGCGCCGATCGTCGCCTCGCCCCCGGTCTCGCGGGCGAACCAGATCGCCGCCGCCACCTTGGGCCCCATCGAGCCCGCGGGGAACTGGGCGGCGATCTCCTCCAGCGCGTCGGGGTGCGCCGCGCGGATCGCCCTCTGGGTCGGCTGGCCCCAGTCGACGTACACCGCGTCGGCGTCGGTGGCGATGACGAGCTTCTCGGCCTCGAGGTCGCGCGCCAGCACGGCGGAGGAGAAGTCCTTGTCGATCACGGCCTCGACGCCGACGAGGGTCCGCGGGTTGCGGTCGTTGGCCGAGGTGAGGTGCTCGCCCTCCAGGTACATCGTCGGGATGCCGCCGCCGCCGGTGGAGATGACCACGACGCCCTTGTCCAGCAGCCACTTCATCGGCCGGATCTGGAAGATGCGCACCGGCATCGGCGAGGGGACGACCCGACGCCACTTGTCGCCGTCCTGCTTGACCGTCCAGTCCTTCTCCGCGGCGAGCCGCTTGGCGTCCTCCTCGGAGTAGACCGGACCGACGAACTTGGTCGGGTTCTGGAACGCCGGGTCGTGCGCGTCGACCTCGGTCATCGTGAGCAGCGTCGCCAGGGGCTTCTCGAACGGCAGCAGGTTGCCCAGCTCCTGCTCGATGAAGTAGCCGATCATCCCCTCGGTCTGGGCGCCGAGGACGTCGAAGGGGTACGACGAGGCCTCGTCGTACGAGGACGCCTGAAGCGCCAGCAGGCCGACCTGAGGGCCGTTGCCGTGCGACACGACCAGCTCGTGGTCCATCGCCACGGGGGCCAGCGCCTCGCAGGCGGTCTTCACGTTGGCTCGCTGGTTCTCCACCGTCATGGGCTCCCCGCGCTTCTGCAGGGCGTTGCCCCCGAGTGCGACGACGACGCGCATGGACTGCCTCCCGGGTGTGGGTGCCTACCGGACCGCTCCGGTCGCCTCATCGGAGCCTGGCACCACCGTGGGCCACGTCGCACCCCGATCCGCCAACTCCCACGCCCCCGTGCCCCCGCACCCCGCGCCGCGCCCCGACACCGTCCGGCCGAATGAGTCCCCACGTCGCTTGCGGGACCGAATGGGGCCGCCAAGCAACGCCTGGAC
The DNA here is from genome assembly GCA_041393815.1 of Candidatus Nanopelagicales bacterium. NCBI lineage: Bacteria > Bacillati > Actinomycetota > Actinomycetes > Candidatus Nanopelagicales > Candidatus Nanopelagicales bacterium. The sequence continues at coordinate 301,267 of JAWKJK010000004.1, forward strand.
TCATTCCGTCGCGGTGAGGGGCGGGCGGCCAGCGCCGGTGTGGGCCCGGTGGCCACGGTGGGCCCGGGTCTCGCGCTGGCGGGCCGCCAGGTCGGCGTCCGCGGGGTAGCGGACCTCCTCCAGGACCAGGCCCTGCGCGGGGGCGACGGTGACCGCCGAGTCGCGCACGCCCGCGGCCAGGACGTCGGCGGGCCACTCTGCCGGGCGCCGACCCTCCCCCACCGCCACCAGCGCGCCCACGATCGCCCGGACCATCGAGTGACAGAAGGCGTCGGCGGTCACCTCGACGGCGACCTCGCCGGCGCCCTCCCCGGCGGCCGGGTCCTCTCGGCGGCAGTGCAGCGAGAGCAGCGTGCGCACGGTGGAGGCGCCGGCGCGGGGCCGGCAGTAGGCGGCGAAGTCGTGCTCCCCGAGCAGCCCGGCGCCCGCCCGGTCCATGGCGTCGACGTCCAGCGGGCGCCGACGGGCGACGACGAACCCGCGCCGCAGCGGGGCCGGCCCGGTCGGGTCGTCGGCCAGTCGGTACGAGTAGCGCCGCCACAGCGCGGAGAACCGGGCGTCGAAGCCGTCCGGGGCGAGGGCGACGCGGACCACGCGGACGTCCGGGGGCAGGGCCGAGCCGAGTCGGCGCAGCAGGGTGCCGTCGGCCAGCGGGTCCGGTCCGAGGCCCGCGGTCGTGCCCAGGGCGGCCTCCGGGACGTCGACGTGCGCCACCTGCCCGCGGGCGTGCACCCCCGCATCCGTACGTCCGGCGCAGGTGACCGACGGCTCGGCGTCCAGCCGCAGCGCCCGCGCCAGCGCCTGCTGCACGGCGCCCTGGACGGTGCGCAGCCCCGGCTGCACCGCCCACCCGGAGAAGCCGGCGCCGTCGTACCCCAGGTCCAGCCGCAGACGCCGGAGCCCGCCCTCCCGGTCGGGGAGGGCGGGCTCCGGTACGTGCGTCACCGCGGTGGCGTCAGGCCTTCTCGGCCTCATCGTCCGCAGCAGCCTCGTCGTCCGCAGCAGCCTCGTCAGCGGCGGCCTCGGCCACCTCCGGCGCCTCGTCGGCGTCGGTCGCCGCGGCCGCGGTCTCCTCGACCTCGTCGGTCGCGGCCTCGTCCGTGACCGTCGCCTCGACGGCCTCCGCCCCCGCTGCCTTCGCGGGGGCAGCCGGCTTCGCCTGCGCCGCGCGGTCCTTGGCGGCCCGCTTGGTCGCGGCGGTCGCCTCGGCCACGGTCTGCTCGGCCAGCGGCTCGACCAGCTCGATCACGGCCATGGGCGCGTTGTCGCCCTTGCGCGGACCGATCTTCACGATCCGGGTGTAGCCGCCGTTGCGCCCGGCGTAGCCCGGGCCGATCTCGGTGAACAGCGTGTGCACGACGGACTTGTCCCGCACGACGGTGAGCACCTTGCGGCGCGCGGCGAGGTCGCCGCGCTTCGCGAAGGTGATCAGGCGCTCGGCCAGCGGGCGCAGCCGCTTCGCCTTGGCCTCGGTCGTGGTGATCTTGCCGTGCTCGAACAGCGCGGTGGCCAGGTTGGACAGCATCAGGCGCTCGTGCGCCGGTCCGCCGCCGAGACGGGGGCCCTTGGTGGGCGTGGGCATGGTGTCGTTCTCCTCAGGGGGTCGGGGTGGCGGGCCGGCGGCTCAGAGCCGCTCGTCCTCGGCGTACCCCAGGTCGTCGTCGTCGGCGAAGTACACGGCCGAGCCGGGGTCGAACCCGGGCGGGCTGTCCTTCAGCGCCAGTCCGAGGGTGACCAGCTTGGCCTTGACCTCGTCGATGGACTTCGCGCCGAAGTTGCGGATGTCGAGCAGGTCGGCCTCGCTGCGCGAGATCAGCTCACCCACGGTGTGGATGCCCTCGCGCTTGAGGCAGTTGTACGAGCGGACCGTGAGGTCCATCTGCTCGATCGGCGTGGACAGCTGCTCGGCCACGAACGCGTCCGCGGGGGACGGGCCGATGTCGATGCCCTCGGCGTCGACGTTGAGCTCGCGGGCCAGGCCGAACAGCTCGACCAGCGTCTTGCCGGCCGACGCCACCGCGTCCCGCGGGCGCATCGACGGCTTGGTCTCCACGTCCAGGACCAGCTTGTCGAAGTCGGTGCGCTGCTCGACACGGGTCGCCTCGACCTTGTAGGTCACCTTGAGCACCGGCGAGTAGATCGAGTCGACCGGGATCCGGCCGATCTCCTGGCCCGGCTGCTTGTTCAGCGTCGCGGAGACGTAGCCGCGGCCGCGCTCGACCACCAGCTCCATCTCCAGCTTGCCCTTGCCGTTGAGGGTGGCCAGGTGCAGGTCGGGGTTGTGCACCTCGACCCCGGCGGGCGGGGCGATGTCGGCCGCGAGCACGTCGCCGGGGCCCTGCTTGCGCAGGTACATCACCACCGGCTCGTCGTGCTCGCTGGAGACGACCAGCCGCTTGATGTTGAGGATGAGCTCGGTGACGTCCTCCTTGACGCCCGGCACGGTGGTGAACTCGTGCAGGACGCCGTCGATGCGGATGCTGGTGACCGCAGCACCCGGGATCGAGGACAGCAGGGTGCGACGCAGGGAGTTGCCGAGGGTGTAGCCGAAGCCGGGCTCGAGCGGCTCGAGCACGAAGCGCGAGCGGTACTCGCTGATCGGCTCCTCGGTCAGGGTCGGTCGCTGCGCGATGAGCACGTGTCGTTCCTTCCCGCGACGCCCGCCATATGACGCCGCGTACGAACAGCAGGGGGGGTGCGCGCGGGCGGGGAGCGGTGGCGACCGCTGTCCCCGCCCGCGACGCGGGTGGGCCTTACTTCGAGTAGAGCTCGACGATCAGCTGCTCCTGGACCGGGGTGTCGATGACCTGCCGAGCCGGGAGCGAGTGCACCAGCACGCGCATCTTGGAGGGGATGACCTCCAGCCACGCCGGCACCGGGCGCTCGCCGATCTCGGCGTGCGCCACGACGAACGGCGTGAGCTCGCGCGAGGACGACCGCACCTCCACGATGTCGTTGGCCGCCACGCGGTAGGACGGGATGTCCACCTTCTGGCCGTTGACGGTGAAGTGGCCGTGCCGCACCAGCTGGCGCGCCATGTCACGCGACTTCGCGAAGCCCGCGCGGTAGACGACGTTGTCCAGCCGGCTCTCGAGGATGCGCAGGAGGTTCTCGCCGGTCTTGCCCTGCTTGCGCTGGGCCTCCTCGTAGTAGCCCCGGAACTGCTTCTCCAGGACGCCGTAGATGCGCGCGGCCTTCTGCTTCTCGCGCATCTGCAGCAGGTACTCGCTGTCCTTGGTCCGGCCGCGGCCGTGCTGGCCCGGCGGGTAGGGACGGTTCTCGATCGGGCACTTCGGCGACTCGCACTTCGCGCCCTTGAGGAACAGCTTCATCTTCTCGCGGCGGCAGCGCTTGCAGTCCGCCCCGGTGTAACGCGCCATGTCTTCGGATCTCTCTCTCGTGGTCTCAGACGCGACGCCGCTTGGGCGGGCGGCAGCCGTTGAACGGGACAGGGGTGACGTCCTGGATCGAGCCGACCTCGAGGCCGGTCGCCTGCAGCGACCGGATGGCCGTCTCGCGGCCCGAGCCCGGGCCCTTCACGAAGACGTCGACCTTGCGCATGCCGTGCTCCATGGCGCGGCGTGCCGCGGCCTCGGCGGCGAGCTGGGCGGCGAAGGGCGTCGACTTGCGACTGCCCTTGAACCCGACCTGGCCCGCGCTGGCCCACGAGATCACCGCACCCGTCGGGTCGGTGATGGAGACGATCGTGTTGTTGAACGTGCTCTTGATGTGCGCGTGGCCGTGGGCCACGTTCTTCTTCTCCTTGCGGCGCACCTTCTTGGCGCCGGCTGCCTGGCGGCTCTTGGGGGGCATCGGTGCTTCGTTCTCCTGGAGGTCGTCGGTCCGCGGTCCGGGTGCGGCCCGCCGGGTGGCGGACGCCGGGTGACGGACGAGAGCGGACTACTACTTCTTGCCGGCCTTCTTCTTGCCGGCGACGGTCTTGCGGGGGCCCTTGCGGGTGCGGGCGTTGGTGTGCGTGCGCTGACCGCGGACGGGCAGGCCGCGACGGTGGCGCAGACCCTGGTAGCAGCCGATCTCCACCTTGCGGCGGATGTCGGCGGCGACCTCGCGCCGCAGGTCACCCTCGACCTTGTAGTTGCCCTCGATCCAGTCGCGGAGCTTGACCAGCTCGTCGTCGCCGAGGTCGCGCACGCGCAGGTCGGGGCTGATCCCCGTCTGCACGAGCGTCTCCTGGGCGCGGGAGCGGCCGATGCCGTAGATGTACGTGAGCGCAACCTCGAGCCGCTTCTCGCGGGGGAGGTCGACGCCGACGAGACGTGCCATCGGGCTGATTCGTCCTTACCTGTCGTCGGAGGTTGTCAGCGGCACCGGTCCCACCCGCCCTGATGCTGGTGGGTCCCCGGCCTCCTGGTCCGGGGGTGGCGTCCCGTCGCCTGCACGTGCCGTACGACGGGGGTCGGGTACCGCTCGGGGTGACGGCGTGGTGCCGTCGACCGCCTCAGGCGGCGCCGGGCTCAGCCCTGGCGCTGCTTGTGGCGGGGGTTCTCGCAGATGACCATCACGCGACCGTGCCGGCGGATCACCTTGCACTTGTCGCACATCTGCTTGACGCTCGGCTTGACCTTCATGACTGTCTCCGCGGGGGGACGTGCGCGCGGGCGAGCCCCAGGCTCGTCCACCCGCCGGTGGTGGTGTGTTCGGTGTGCGCGTGTTCGGTGGGCGGCGTGCTCGTACGGGTCCGGCTCGTCACTTGTAGCGGTAGACGATCCGGCCCCGGGTCAGGTCGTAGGGCGACAGCTCCACGACCACCCGGTCGTCGGGCAGGATCCGGATGTAGTGCATCCGCATCTTCCCGCTGATGTGGGCGAGCACCTTGTGCCCGTTGTCGAGCTCCACCCGAAACATCGCGTTGGGCAGGGACTCCACGATGGTGCCCTCCAGCTCGATGGCACCGTCCTTCTTTCCCATGTCCTCCGCTTTCGTCGAGGTGGCACCGACGCCGACCGCCCACACACGTGTGCGCCCCCGGAACGGATCCGGGAGCGGGCAGGTGCGACGGGAGGCCGGTACCGGCCCGGAAAGTGTAGCCCCGGGGCCACCCGCACCGGAAATCGACCCTCACAAACCGGACATACCACCCCCGCCCGCCCCGCCCGACCCACCCTCGGGCACACGATCCGCAAAGCGGATCGTGTGCCCGAGTTCGGGCGCGACACGCCGGGCAAGTTCGCCACACGATCCGCAAAGCGGATCGTGTGCCACCAGGAGCGGAAGGGAGGGGGCGGGCGGGGGTCAGAGGTGGACGTCGTCGAGGGCGGTGAGGACCCAGGGGCCGTCGGCGGTCACGGCGACCGTGTGTTCCCAGTGAGCGGCGACGCCGCCGTCCACGGCCACCACGGTCCAGTCGTCGTCGAGCACCCGTACGTGCCGGCGCCCGAGCACCACCATCGGCTCCACCGCCAGGGCCATGCCGGGCTCGAGCCGCGGGCCCTCCCCCGGATCGCCGTAGTTGGGCACGCTGGGCTCCATGTGCATGGCGCTGCCGATGCCGTGCCCGACGTACTCCTCGACGATCCCGTAGTCGCCCTCGGCCCGGACCGACGTCTCCACCGCGTGACCGATGTCGGACAGCCGGCCCCCCGGGCGGGCAGCCGCGAGCCCCGCCCACAGCGCCCGCTCGGTGACCGCGGACAGCTCGCGCAGGTCCGCCGCGACCTGCCCGACCTCGACGGTGACCGCGGCGTCGCCGTGCCAGCCGTCGACGATGGCCCCGAAGTCCACCGAGATCAAGTCACCCTCGCGCAGGACCCGCGGCCCGGGGATGCCGTGCACCACCTCGTCGTTGACCGAGGTGCACAGGACCGCCGGGAACCCGTGGTAGCCCAGGAACGACGAGCGCGCCCCCTCGGCGGCCAGCGACGCGCGCGCCACCTCGTCGAGGTCGGCCGTGGTCACGCCCGGGGCCACCGCGTCGCGGACCAGGGCCAGCGTGCGCGCCACCACCAGGCCCGCGGCCCGCATCGTCTCCAGCTGCGCCGCGGACTTGATCTCGATCCGCTCGCGCCGGCGGAACACCCTGGGCCCCTCAGGAGTCGAGGGCGGCCAGGACGCGGTCGGTGACCTCGTCCGGCGTCCCCATGCCGTCGACCTGCACCAGCAGTCCGCGACCGCGGTAGAGCTCGGTCAGCGGAGCGGTCTGCTCGGCGTAGACCTCCATCCGACGGCGGATGACGTCCTCGGTGTCGTCGGCCCGGCCCTGCTCCTGGGCCCGCTTGAGCAGCCGGTGCACGATCTCGTCGGTGTCGACGGTCAGCTCCACGACCCGGTCGATGCGGTGACCGTCGGCCTCCACCATGACGTCGAGCTCGTGCACCTGCGCCACCGTGCGGGGGTAGCCGTCGAGCAGGAACCCCGGGCGCGCGTCGTCCTGGACGATCCGGTCGCGCACCATCGCGTTGGTCACGGTGTCGGGGACGTACTCCCCCGCCGACATGTAGCGCTGGGCCTCGAGCCCCAGCGGCGTCCCCTGGGCCAGGTTGGCCCGGAACAGGTCACCGGTCGAGATGTGCGGCACCCCGATCCGGGCGGCCACGACGACCGCCTGCGTTCCCTTGCCGGCCCCCGGGGGGCCCATGAGGACGACACGCATGTCAGCGGAGGAACCCCTCGTAGTTGCGCTGCTGGAGCTGGGACTCGATCTGCTTCACCGTATCGAGGCCGACACCCACCATGATCAGCAGGCTGGTGCCGCCGAACACGAAGTTGGTCGAGACGCCGATCAGGTTGAACGCGAAGACGGGCAGGATCGCGATCACGCCCAGGTAGACCGAGCCCGGTGCCGTCAGCCGCGACAGCACGTAGTCCAGGTACTCCGCCGTGGGGCGGCCGGCCCGGATGCCCGGGATGAAGCCGCCGTACTTCTTCATGTTGTCCGCGACCTCGGTCGGGTTGAACGTGATCGAGACGTAGAAGTACGTGAAGAAGATGATCAGCGCGAAGAACGTGAGCAGGTAGACCGTCGAGGTCCCGGTCGAGAAGTTCTGCGCGACCCACTGGGCCCAGCCGGCCTGGCTGCCGGTGAGCTGGACGATCAGGGTCGGGATGAACAGCAGCGACGAGGCGAAGATGACCGGGATGACACCGGCCATGTTGACCTTCAGCGGGATGTAGGTGGAGGTGCCGCCGTACATCCGGCGACCCACCATCCGCTTGGCGTACTGCACCGGGATGCGGCGCTGGGCCTGCTCCATGAACACCACGAACGTGATGACCACCAGACCGACGGCGAGCGTGAGCGAGAACGGGAACACGCCGCGGCTGGTCCAGATCGACACGAACTGGCCGGGGATGGTCGCGATGATCGAGGTGAAGATCAGCAGCGACATGCCGTTGCCGACGCCGCGGTCGGTGATGAGCTCGCCCAGCCACATGATGACCGCCGTGCCGGCCGTCATCACGATGACCATGGTGAGGATCAGGAACACCGACTGGTTGGGGATGATCTGCTCGTCGCAGCCCACGAACAGCTGGCCCGGGCTGCGCGCCAGCGCCAGGATCGCGGTCGACTGCAGGATCGCCAGCCCGATGGTCAGGTAGCGGGTGTACTGCGTGATCTTGGCCTGGCCGGCCTGCCCCTCCTTCTTGAGGGACTCCAGGCGTGGGATCACCACGGTCAGCAGCTGGATGATGATGCTGGCCGTGATGTACGGCATGATCCCGAGCGCGAACACCGACAGCTGCAGCAGCGCGCCGCCGCTGAACAGGTTGATCAGCCCGTAGATCGAGTTGTCCTGCACCACGTCGATGCATCGCTGGATCGCGCTGTAGTCCACACCCGGCGTCGGGACCACCGAGCCGAGCCGGAAGATCGCGATCATCCCCAGCGTGAACAGCAGCTTCTTCCGTAGGTCGGGCGTGCGGAACGCCGACACGAATGCGCTGATGTGCACGAATCCTCCTGCGCGACGCCAGGGGCGTCGGTTCTCGCCACGGGGACCGCACCGACGAGGGGCGTCGGCACGGACCCGGTGAGCCTAACAGCCGGGTACGTACCCCCCGGCCGACGGGACGGTCCGGTCACGGGCGAGGGGCGCCCGACCGCCGTACGACGGTGGACGCCCCTGCGGGTCCCGCGACTCAGACCTCGGTCGTGGAGCCGCCGGCGGCGGCGATCTTGCTCTTGGCCGACTCGGAGAACGCCTGCGCGCTCACCTGCAGGGCCACGGACAGGTCGCCCTGGCCGAGCACCTTGACCGGCTGGCCCTTGCGGACCGCGCCCTTGGCCACCAGGTCGTCGACACCGACCTCGCCGCCCTCGGGGAACAGCTTCCCCAGGGTGGCGACGTTGACCACCTGGAACTCGACCTTGTTGGGGGGCGTGAAGCCACGGAGCTTGGGCAGCCGCATGTGCAGCGGCATCTGCCCGCCCTCGAAGCGGTCGGGGACCTGGTAGCGGGCCTTGGTGCCCTTGGTGCCGCGGCCGGCGGTCTTGCCCTTGGACGCCTCACCGCGACCCTTGCGGGTCTTCTCGGTCTTGGCGCCGGGGGCCGGGCGCAGGTGGTGGACCTTCAGAGCCATGTCAGTCGACCTCCTCGACGACGACGAGGTGCGACACCGTGTTCACCATGCCGCGGATCTCGGGGCGGTCCTCCTTGACGACCATGTCCCCGATGCGCTTGAGACCCAGCGAGCGCAGCGTGTCGCGCTGCGACTTCGTCCCGCCGATCTCCGAGCGGGTCTGGGTGACCTTGAGGCGGGTCATCACGAGCCCACCCCCGCGCGCGCCCGCAGCAGGGCCGCCGGGGCGACCTCCTCCAGCGGCAGGCCACGGCGCGCCGCGACCTCCTCCGGACGCTCGAGCATCTTCAGCGCCGCCACGGTGGCGTGCACGATGTTGATCGCGTTGTCCGAGCCCAGGGACTTGGACAGCACGTCGTGGACACCGGCGCACTCCAGCACGGCGCGCACCGGACCACCGGCGATGACGCCGGTACCGGGTGCCGCGGGACGCAGCAGGACGACGCCGGCCGCCTCCTCACCGGTCACCGGGTGCGGGATGGTGCCCTGGATCCGCGGGACCTTGAAGAAGTGCTTCTTGGCCTCCTCGACGCCCTTGGCGATCGCCGCGGGCACCTCCTTGGCCTTTCCGTAGCCGACACCGACGGTGCCCTCGCCGTCACCCACCACGACCAGCGCGGTGAAGCTGAAGCGACGGCCGCCCTTGACGACCTTGGCGACGCGGTTGATGGCGACGACGCGCTCGATGTACGCGGTCTTCTCCTCGCGGGGACCGCGGTCTCGACGGTCGCGCCGCTCGTTGCCGCCGGCGCCGCCTCCGCGGCGCTGGGCTGCAGCCATGGGGATTTCCTCTTCTCTCGTACGTCGTCAGAACGCGAGGCCACCCTCGCGGGCACCGTCCGCGAGGGCCGCGACGCGGCCGTGGTACTTGTTGCCGCCCCGGTCGAACACGACCGAGTCGACACCGGCAGCCTTGGCCCGCTCGGCGACGAGCTCGCCGACCTTGCGCGCCTTGGCGGTCTTGTCCCCGTCCAGGGAGCGCACGTCGGCCTCCATGGAGGACGCGGACGCGAGGGTGCGGCCCGCGGTGTCGTCCACGACCTGCACCAGCATGTGGCGGGCCGAGCGGGACACCACCAGGCGCGGGCGCGCCGAGGTGCCGGACACCTTCTTGCGCACGCGCGTGTGGCGGCGCTTGCGGGCGACGCGGGACCGGTCGCCCGATCCGAGCTTGACTGCGACGCTCACTTCTTGCCCGCCTTCCCGGCCTTGCGGCGGATGACCTCGCCCTCGTAGCGCACGCCCTTGCCCTTGTAGGGGTCCGGCTTGCGCAGCTTGCGAAGGTTGGCGGCCACCTCACCGACCTGCTGCTTGTCGATGCCCTGCACGCGGAACTTCGTCGGGGACTCCACCGCGAAGGTGATGCCGTCCGGCGCGTCCACCACCACCGGGTGGCTGAAGCCGAGCGAGAACTCCAGCGCGGGGCCCTTGGCCGCGACCCGGTAGCCGGTGCCGACGATCTCCAGGGTCTTCTCGTAGCCCTGGGTCACCCCGACGACCATGTTGGCGAGCAGCGTGCGGGTGAGGCCGTGCCGCGAGCGGGAGTCCCGCTCGTCGTCCGGCCGGGTGACGGACACGGTGCCGTCGTCGTTCTTGGCCACCGAGATCGGCTCCACCACGGTGTGGGTCAGGGTGCCCTTCGGGCCCTTGACCGTGACCGTGCGGCCGTCGATGGTGACGTCGACCCCCGACGGGACGGGGATCGGCAGTCGTCCGATGCGCGACATGCTGTTGTCCTCCTCCCCGTCACCAGACGTAGGCGAGGACTTCCCCACCCACGCCCTTCTTGGTCGCCTGCTTGTCGGTGAGCAGCCCCGACGACGTCGAGATGATCGCGATGCCGAGGCCGCCGAGGACCTTGGGCATCGACGTGCTCTTGGCGTAGACCCGCAGACCGGGCTTGGACACGCGGCGCACGCCGGCGATGGACCGCTCGCGCGTGGGCCCGTACTTCAGGTCCAGCGTGAGGGTCTTGCCCACCTCGGCGTCGGCCACGTGCCACCCCGCGATGTAGCCCTCCTGCTTGAGGATCTCGGCGATGTTCGCCTTGATCTTCGAGTAGGGCATCGTCGTGGTGTCGTGGTACGCCGAGTTGGCGTTGCGCAGACGCGTGAGCATGTCTGCGATCGGGTCGGTCATGGTCATGGGCCTGATGGCCTTCCTCGCCGTGGTATCCCCGGCCCGTGCCGGAGACCTGCGGCGTCGTGGTTTACCAGCTGCTCTTGGTGACGCCCGGGAGCTCGCCGCGGTGCGCCATCTCGCGCAGGCAGATGCGGCACAGCCCGAACTTGCGGTAGACCGAGTGCGGGCGGCCGCACCGGTTGCACCGGGTGTAGGAACGCACGGCGAACTTGGGCTTGCTGTTCGCCTTGTTGACTAGGGCCTTCTTCGCCACGGTCAGGACTCCTTGAACGGGAACCCGAGCTGGCGAAGCAGCGCGCGGCCCTCATCGTCGGTCTTGGCGGTCGTCACCAGCGTGATGTCCATGCCCCGGACGCGGTCGATCTTGTCCTGATCGATCTCGTGGAACATCGACTGCTCGTTCAGTCCGAAGGTGTAGTTGCCGTTGCCGTCGAACTGCTTCGGCGACAGGCCGCGGAAGTCGCGGATGCGCGGCAGGGCGACCGACAGCAGCCGGTCGAGGAACTCCCACATCCGGTCGCCGCGCAGCGTGACGTGCGCGCCGATCGGCATGCCCTCGCGCAGCTTGAACTGGGCGATGGACTTGCGGGCCTTGGTGATCGACGGCTTCTGGCCGGTGATGTCGGCCAGGTCGCGCACGGCGCCCTCGATCAGCTTCGAGTCGCGCGCGGCGTCGCCGACGCCCATGTTGACCACGACCTTGGTCAGGCCGGGGACCTGCATGACGTTGGAGTACGAGAACTCCTCGCGCAGGGCCGGGACGATCTCGTCGCGGTAGCGCTGCTTCAGCCGCGGCACGGCGCGGGCCTCGGTGGCGGTGCTCATCAGATGTCCTTACCCGTGCGCCGGCTGATGCGCACGCTGCGCGTCGCCTCGTACGTGGTCCCGTCCGGGCGGCGCTTCTCGACCTTCTCCTTGCGGAAGCCGATCCGCGTGGGGCGACCGTCCTCCGGGTCGACGACCATCACGTTGGACACGTGGATGGGCGCCTCCTGGGTGACGATGCCGCCGGTCTTGCCGCCGCGCGTCGTCTGCCCGACCTTGGTGTGCTTCTTGATCCGGTTGACGCCCTCGACGATCACGCGGTCGGTCTCGGGGAGCACGGCGATGACCTTGCCCTTGATCCCCTTGTCCTTGCCGCTGATGACCTGGACGAGGTCGCCCTTCTTCACGCTCAGACCGGACATCTCAGAGCACCTCCGGGGCCAGCGAGATGATCTTCATGAACCGCTTCTCGCGCAGCTCGCGGCCCACGGGGCCGAAGATGCGCGTGCCGCGAGGCTCGCCGTCGCCCTTGAGGATGACGGCGGCGTTCTCGTCGAAGCGGATGTAGGAGCCGTCCGGACGACGCCGCTCCTTGCGGGTGCGCACGACGACGGCCTTGACGACGTCACCCTTCTTCACGCCACCACCGGGGATGGCGTCCTTCACGGTGGCCACGATGACGTCGCCGATGCCCGCGTAGCGCCGGCCGGAGCCGCCGAGAACACGGATGCACAACAGCTCCTTGGCACCGGTGTTGTCGGCGACGCGAAGCCGCGACTCCTGCTGGATCACTTCATGTCTCCTGATCGTCGTGCCGGTTCTCGGGCACGGGGCCCGAGCCTGGCCGAACCTGACTTACTTGGCCTTCTCGAGGATCTCGACGACGCGCCAGCGCTTGGTCGCCGACAGCGGCCGCGTCTCCATCAGCAGCACGCGGTCGCCGATGCCGCAGTCGTTGCGCTCGTCGTGCGCCTTCAGCTTGCTGGTCCGGCGGACCACCTTGCCGTACAGCGGGTGCTTGAACCGGTCCTCGACGGCGACCACGACGGTCTTGTCCATCTTGTCGCTGACCACCAGGCCCTCACGGGTCTTGCGGTAGCCGCGCTTCGTCTCGCTCATGCCCGCCTTCTCGTCGTTCTGGTCGCTCATGCCGCACCCACCGGGGTGATGCCGAGCTCACGCTCACGCATGATCGTGTAGATCCGCGCGATGTCCTTGCGGACCGCACGCAGCCGGCCGTGGCTCTCCAGCTGACCGGTCGCGGCCTGGAACCGGAGGTTGAACAGCTCCTCCTTGGCCTCGCGCAGCTTCGAGACGAGCTCGTCGTCCTCGAGGTTGCGCAGCTCCTCGGGCTTGGTCCCGGCTGCCATCAGTCCTCACCTGCCTCGTCGCGCCGGACGATGCGGCACTTCATCGGGAGCTTGTGCGCGGCCCGCTTGAGGGCCTCCTGCGCGATCTGCTCGTTGGGGTAGCTCAGCTCGAACATGACGCGGCCGGGCTTGACGTTGGCCACCCACCACTCGGGCGAGCCCTTGCCGGAGCCCATCCGGGTCTCCGCCGGCTTCTTGGTCAGCGGACGGTCCGGGTAGATGTTGATCCACACCTTGCCGCCACGCCGGATGTGCCGGGTGATGGCGATACGAGCGGACTCGATCTGGCGGTTGGTCACGTAGGCCGGCTCCAGCGCCTGCAGCCCGAACGAGCCGTAGGTCACCTTGGTGCCGCCCTTGGCCACACCGCTGCGGCCCGGGTGGTGCTGCTTGCGGTGCTTGACCCTGCGCGGGATCAGCATGGGTCAGGCCTCCGTTCCGGGGGTCTCGACGGTCGCCTCGGTGGCCACCGGGGCCTCCATCGGCTCGGCGGCACTGGTCGCCTCGGCGGCCGGGGCGTCGCCGCGGCGCTGCGGACGGCGGCCGCCGCGCTCGGGACGCTGGCGCTGGCCGAGGCGGGCGGCCGCGGCCGCGGCCTCGCGCTCGGCGCGCGAGCCCAGGGCGTCGCCCTTGTAGATCCACACCTTCACGCCGATGCGGCCGAAGGTGGTGCGGGCCTCGTAGAAGCCGTAGTCGATGTCCGCGCGCAGCGTGTGCAGCGGGACCCGGCCCTCGCGGTAGAACTCGGTCCGGCTCATCTCCGCGCCGCCGAGGCGGCCGGAGACCTGCACCCGGATGCCCTTGGCGCCGGCCTTCATGGCCGTCTGCATCGCCTTGCGCATGGCGCGTCGGAACGACACCCGGCTCGACAGCTGCTCGGCGACGCCCTGCGCCACCAGCTGCGCGTCGATCTCGGGGTTCTTGACCTCGAGGATGTTCAGCTGCACCTGCTTGCCGGTCAGCTTCTCCAGGTCGCCACGGATCCGGTCGGCCTCGGCGCCGCGGCGGCCGATGACGATGCCCGGCCGGGCGGTGTGGATGTCGACGCGCACGCGGTCACGCGTGCGCTCGATCTCCACCTTGGAGATGCCGGCCCGCTCCATGCCACGCGACATCAGCTTGCGGATCTTGACGTCTTCCTCGACGTAGTCGCGGTACCGCTGACCGGTCTTCGAGCTGTCGGCGAACCACCGGGACGTGAAGTCCGTGGTGATGCCCAGACGGAAACCGTGCGGGTTGACCTTCTGCCCCACGTGCGGGTCACCCCTTCTTCCGGGTAGAGGCGCTCGTGGCGCTGCTGACGGTGTCGTCCTCGCGCGGTGCCACGACGACGGTGATGTGGCTGGTGCGCTTGCGGATGCGGTACGCACGGCCCTGGGCGCGCGGCCTGAACCGCTTCAGGGTCGGGCCCTCGTCCACGTAGGCCGCGCTCACGACGAGCGTCGCCGGGTCGAGGTTGTGGTTGTTGGCCGCGTTGGCGATGGCGCTGTCCAGCACCTTGCCCACGGGCACGCTCGCCGCCTGCGGCGCGAACGTCAGCACCGCCTGGGCGTCGGCCGCCGGCAGACCCCGGATGAGGTCCACGACGCGGCGCGCCTTCATGGGCGTGACGCGGACGTACCGCGCCTGAGCCCTGGCTTCCATCGCTGTCCCCTTGCTCGTCGTCGTGCGTGTTGTGCGTGTGATCGTTCGGTGTGTCCGTGCGGTCCACCCGGCCGGGCCGGGCGGGTGCCGTCAGCGGCGCTTGGCCTTGCGGTCGTCCTTCACGTGGCCGCGGAAGGTCCGGGTCGGCGCGAACTCGCCGAGCTTGTGACCCACCATCTGCTCGGTGACGAAGACCGGCACGTGCTTGCGCCCGTCGTGCACCGCGATGGTGTGACCCAGCATCGCGGGCACGATCATCGAGCGCCGGGACCAGGTCTTGATGACGTTGCGGGTGCCGTTGTCGTTCTGGGCGTCCACCTTCTTCATCAGGTGGTCGTCCACGAAGGGACCCTTCTTCAGGCTACGCGGCATCTCGATCCTCAGCGCTTCTTGCCGGTCTTGCGGCGGCGGACGATGAACTTGTCGCTCGGCTTGTGCGACGTACGGGTGCGGCCCTCGGGCTTGCCCTTCGGGTTGACCGGGTGCCGGCCGCCGGAGGTCTTGCCCTCGCCACCGCCGTGCGGGTGGTCGATCGGGTTCATGGCCACACCGCGGACGGTCGGGCGCTTGCCCTTCCATCGCATCCGGCCGGCCTTGCCCCAGTTGATGTTCGACTGCTCGGCGTTGCCCACCTCGCCGATCGTGGCGCGGGCGCGCACGTCGACGTTGCGGATCTCACCGGAGGGCATGCGCAGCTGGGCGTACGGCCCCTCCTTCGCCACCAGCTGGACGCTGGCGCCGGCGGAGCGGGCGATCTTGGCCCCGCCGCCCGGGCGCAGCTCCACCGCGTGCACCACGGTGCCCACGGGGATGTTGCGCAGCGGCAGGTTGTTGCCCGGCTTGATGTCGGAGCCCGGCCCGGTCTCGACCCGGTCGCCCTGCTTGAGCTTCTCCGGCGCGAGGATGTAGCGCTTCTCGCCGTCGGCGAAGTGCAGCAGCGCGATCCGCGCGGTGCGGTTGGGGTCGTACTCGATGTGCGCGACCTTGGCCGGCACGCCGTCCTTGTCGGCCCGGCGGAAGTCGATGACCCGGTAGGCGCGCTTGTGCCCGCCACCCTGGTGCCGCGTCGTGATCCGGCCGGCGTTGTTGCGCCCGCCCTTCTTCGGCAGCGGCCGCACCAGCGACTTCTCCGGCTCCGACCGGGTGATCTCGACGAAGTCGGCGACGCTGGAGCCGCGGCGGCCCGGCGTCGTCGGCTTGTACTTGCGGATGCCCATGTCGTTCTTCCGTCTCGTGGTGTCGAACGTCGTTCGGTGTGTGGTGGGGTGCCGGTCAGGTGACCGGGCCGCCGAAGATGTCGATCCGGTCGCCCGCGCGCAGCGACACGATCGCCCGCTTGCTGGCCGCCCGGCGGCCGTAGCCGAAGCGGGTGCGGACCCGCTTGCCCTCGCGGTTCTGGGTGTTCACCCCGGTGACCTTCACGCCGAACACCTGCTCCACGGCGATCTTGATCTGGGTCTTGTTGGCGTCCGGCGCGACGAGGAACGTGTACTTGTTCTCATCGAGCAGCCCGTAGCTCTTCTCGGAGATGACGGGCGCGATGAGGATGTCGCGGGGGTCGTCGATCCTCACTTCGCGTCCTCCTGCTCCGCCTCGGTCGAGGTCGCCACGGCCTTGGCGCCCTTGCCGGTCGCGGGACCGGCGAGGAACGCGTCGAGCGCGGCCTTGGTGAACACGACGTCGTCACTGCACAGGACGTCGTAGGTGTTGAGCTGGTCGGCGACCAGCAGGTGCACCGACGGCACGTTGCGCAGGCTCTTCCACGCCACGTCGTCGTCGCGGTCGACCACGACGAGCACGTTGCGGGAGGTCGCCACCGAGGCGATCGCCTTGGCCGCGTCCTTGGTCGACGGCGAGCCGCCGGAGACCACCTCGCTGAGCACGTGCACGCGCCCGTCGCGCGCCCGGTCCGACAGCGCGCCGCGGAGGGCGGCGGCCTTCATCTTCTTGGGCGTCTTCTGGGCGTAGTCGCGCGGCGTCGGTCCGTGGACCACGCCGCCGCCGGCGAACTGGGGCGCGCGGGTCGAGCCCTGGCGGGCGCGGCCGGTGCCCTTCTGCCGGTACGGCTTGCGGCCACCGCCGCGGACCTCGCCGCGGGACTTGGTGTCCGCGGTGCCCTGGCGCGCGGCCGCGAGCTGGGCGACGACGACCTGGTGGATCAGCGGCACGTTGACCTGCACGTCGAACACCTCGGCGGGCAGCTCGACGGTGCCGGACGTGGTGCCGGCCGGCGTCTTGACGTCGACGCTGGTCATGGTCAGGCCCCCTTCGCGGCGGTCCGGACCAGGACGAGCCCGCCCTTGGGGCCGGGAACGGCGCCCTTGAGCAGGATCAGACCCTGGTCGGCGTCCACGGCGTGGACGGTGAGGTTCTGGGTGGTCTGGCGCACGCCGCCCATCCGGCCGGCCATCCGCACGCCCTTGAAGACGCGGCCCGGAGTGGCGCAGCCGCCGATGGAGCCCGGCGAGCGGTGCTTGCGCTCGACACCGTGCGAGGCGCGCAGGCCGTGGAAGCCGTGCCGCTTCATCACGCCCGCGAAGCCCTTGCCCTTGGTGGTGCCGACGACGTCGACGACCTGGCCGGCCTCGAACGTCTCGGCGGTGACCTCCTGGCCCAGCGTGTACTCGCTGGCGTCGGAGGTCCGCAGCTCCACCAGGTGCCGCCGCGGGGTCACGCCGGCGCGCTCGAAGTGGCCGGCCTGGGGCTTGGTCACCTTGCGCGGGTCGATCGCGCCGTAGGCGATCTGCACGGCCGAGTAGCCGTCGGTGTCCGGGGTGCGGACCTGCGTGACGACGCACGGCCCGGCCTTGATGACGGTGACCGGGACGATCTTGTTGTCGGCGTCCCAGACCTGCGTCATGCCGAGCTTCTCGCCGAGCACGCCCTTGACGGCCACGCCCTTGTCCTTGCTGCTCATGATCGGCGTGTCCCTTAGAGCTTGATCTCGATGTCGACGCCCGCCGGCAGGTCGAGTCGCATGAGCGAGTCGACCGTCTTCGGCGTGGGGTCGAGGATGTCGATGAGTCGCTTGTGCGTGCGCATCTCGAAGTGCTCGCGACTGTCCTTGTACTTGTGCGGCGAGCGGATGACGCAGTACACGTTCTTCTCCGTCGGCAGCGGCACCGGGCCCGCGACCTGAGCGCCCGTGCGAGTCACCGTCTCGACGATCTTCTTCGCCGAGCTGTCGATGATCTCGTGGTCGTAGGCCTTGAGCCGGATGCGGATCTTCTGTCCCGCCATGGTGGCTTCGGTGTCCTTCTCGTTCTCGTGCCGCTGGTGAGGAGTGCGCCCCGGGTGGCGGCCCGTTGCCGAGCCGCCACCCGAGATGCGGGGTGCTACTTGATGATCTTCGTGACCCGACCGGCGCCGACGGTGCGGCCGCCCTCGCGGATGGCGAAGCGCAGGCCCTCCTCCATCGCGATCGGCTGGATCATGTCGACCTTCATGTCGGTGTTGTCGCCCGGCATGACCATGTCCTTGCCCTCGGGGAGGGTCACGACGCCGGTCACGTCCGTGGTACGGAAGTAGAACTGCGGGCGGTAGTTGTTGAAGAACGGCGTGTGCCGGCCGCCCTCGTCCTTGGACAGGATGTAGACCTGCGCCTCGAACTCGGTGTGCGGGGTGATCGAGCCCGGCTTGCAGACGACCTGGCCGCGCTCGACGTCGTCGCGCTTGGTGCCGCGCAGGAGCAGGCCGACGTTCTCACCGGCCTGGCCCTCGTCGAGCAGCTTGCGGAACATCTCGACGCCGGTGACGGTGGTCCTGCTCGACTCCGGGCGGATGCCGACGATCTCGACCTCCTCGTTCACCTTGACCACACCGCGCTCGATGCGGCCGGTGACCACGGTGCCGCGGCCGGTGATGGTGAACACGTCCTCGATCGGCATGAGGAACGGCTTGTCGATCTCACGCTCGGGGGTCGGGATGTAGGAGTCGACCGCGTTCATGAGCTCCATGATCGAGTCCGCCCAGGCGTCGTCGCCCTCGAGCGCCTTCAGCGCCGAGACGCGCACGACCGGGATGTCGTCGCCGGGGAACTCGTAGGTCGACAGCAGCTCGCGGACCTCCAGCTCGACGAGCTCGAGGATCTCCTCGTCGTCGACCATGTCGGCCTTGTTGAGCGCCACCACGATCGACGGCACGCCCACCTGGCGGGCCAGGAGCACGTGCTCCTTGGTCTGCGGCATCGGGCCGTCGGTCGCCGCGACCACCAGGATCGCGCCGTCCATCTGCGCGGCACCGGTGATCATGTTCTTGATGTAGTCGGCGTGACCGGGGCAGTCGACGTGCGCGTAGTGACGGGCCTCGGTCTGGTACTCGACGTGCGCGATCGAGATCGTGATGCCGCGCTGACGCTCCTCGGGAGCCTTGTCGATCATGTCGAACGGCGTGAACGGGTTCACGTCCGGGTACTTGTCGTGCAGCACCTTGGTGATCGCCGCGGTCAGCGTCGTCTTGCCGTGGTCGATGTGACCGATGGTGCCGATGTTGACGTGCGGCTTGGTCCGCTCGAACTTCGCCTTCGCCACGGGAGGGTCCTCCTGGGTTCTCGTCTGCTTCGCCGTCCGACGTCGCGGATCGGTGGGTCTGGTGGTTGGGGTGGTGCTGTGATCCGCGACTACTCGCCGCGAGCCTTCGCGATAATCTCGGTGGCCACGTTCTGCGGCACCTGGGCGTACGAGTCGAACTGCATGGAGTAGCTGGCCCGGCCCTGCGTCTTGCTGCGCAGGTCGCCGACGTAGCCGAACATCTCCGACAGCGGCACCAGGGCCTTCACGACCCGGGCACCGGCCCGCTCCTCCATCGCCTGGATGTGCCCGCGGCGGGAGTTCAGGTCGCCGATGACGTCGCCCATGAAGTCCTCGGGCGTGGTGACCTCCACGGCCATCATCGGCTCGAGCAGGACCGGGGCGGCCCGGCGTGCCGCCTCCTTGAACGCCATGGAGCCGGCGATCTTGAAGGCGAGCTCGGAGGAGTCGACGTCGTGGTAGGCGCCGTCGAGCAGGGTGACCTTGACGTCGACCATCGGGTAGCCGGCGAGCACGCCGTACTCCATGGCCTCCTGGCAGCCCGCGTCGACCGACGGGATGTACTCCCGCGGGATGCGGCCGCCGGTCACCTTGTTGGCGAACTCGTAGCCGCCGTCGCCGCCACCGGTCGGCTCGACCGAGATGATGACGCGGCCGAACTGGCCGGAGCCACCGGTCTGCTTCTTGTGGGTGTACTCGACCTTGTCGACGGCCTTGGTGATCGTCTCGCGGTAGGCGACCTGCGGCTTGCCGACGTTGGCCTCGACCTTGAACTCGCGGCGCATGCGGTCGACCAGCACCTCCAGGTGCAGCTCGCCCATGCCCGCGATGATCGTCTGGCCGGTCTCCTCGTCGGTGCGGACCTGGAAGGTGGGGTCCTCCTCGGCCAGCCGCTGGATGGCGGTGGCCAGCTTGTCCTGGTCGCTCTTGGTCTTCGGCTCGATGGCCACGTGGATGACCGGGGCCGGGAAAGTCATCGACTCCAGCACGACCGGGTTGGCCGGGTCGCACAGCGTCTCGCCGGTGGTGGTGTCCTTCAGGCCCATCACCGCGACGATCTGGCCGGCGCCCACCGACGAGATCTCCTCACGCTTGTTCGCGTGCATCCGGTAGATCTTGCCGATCCGCTCCTTGCGGTCCTTGGTCGCGTTGAGCACCTGCGTGCCCGCGGTGAGGATGCCGGAGTAGACGCGGATGTAGGTGAGCTTGCCCAGGTGCGGGTCGCTCATGATCTTGAACGCGAGGGCGGCGAAGGGGGCCTCGTCGCTGGGCTCGCGGGTGATCACGACCTCCTCGTCACCCTGCTTGTGGCCCTCGACCGCGGACACGTCCATCGGCGAGGGGAGGTACTCCACGACGGCGTCGAGCATGGGCTGCACGCCCTTGTTCTTGAACGCCGAGCCGGTGAGGACCGGGGTGAGCTTGCCGGCGATGGTCGCGCGCCGGATGGCCGCGTTGAGCTCCTCGACGGTGGGCTCGATGCCCTCGAGGTACTTCTCCATCATCTCGTCGTCGGCCTCGGCGATGGTCTCCAGCAGCCGGTCGCGCCAGTCTCGGGCGGCCTCGGCGTGCGACGCCGGGATCTCCTCGACGACGTAGTCCTCGCCCTTCTGGGTCTCGCCGGGCCACACCAGCGCGCGCATGCCGACCAGGTCCACGACGCCGCGGAAGTCGGCCTCGGCCCCGATCGGGATCTGCAGCACCAGCGGAACCGCGTTGAGGCGGGTGACGATCATGTCGACGCAGCGGTGGAACTCCGCGCCGACCCGGTCCAGCTTGTTGACGAAGCAGATGCGGGGCACGCCGTAGCGGTCGGCCTGGCGCCATACCGTCTCCGACTGCGGCTCCACGCCGGCCACCCCGTCGAACACCGCGACCGCACCGTCGAGCACGCGCAGCGACCGCTCGACCTCGACGGTGAAGTCGACGTGGCCGGGGGTGTCGATGATGTTGATCTGGTAGCCGTGCCAGTGGCAGGTCGTCGCGGCCGACGTGATCGTGATGCCGCGCTCCTGCTCCTGCTCCATCCAGTCCATCGTGGCGGCGCCGTCGTGGACCTCACCGATCTTGTAGTTGATCCCGGTGTAGAACAGGATCCGCTCGGTGGTCGTGGTCTTGCCCGCGTCGATATGGGCCATGATCCCGATGTTGCGGGTCTTGGCCAGGTCGATGGCGGTGTCGGTAGACACGGTGCTTCTACGTCCTTCTCGTGCGGGCGGGCGGTGGCTCGGGGGGCGCGCTTACCAGCGGTAGTGCGCGAAGGCCTTGTTGGACTCGGCCATCTTGTGGGTGTCCTCGCGCTTCTTGACGCTGGCGCCGAGGCCGTTGGAGGCGTCGAGGATCTCGTTCATCAGCCGCTCGGTCATGGTCTTCTCGCGGCGCTGCCGGGAGTAGCCCACCAGCCAGCGCAGGGCCAGCGTGGTGCTGCGGCCGGCGCGGACCTCGACCGGGACCTGGTAGGTCGCGCCGCCGACGCGGCGGCTGCGTACCTCGAGGGTCGGCTTGACGTTGTCCAGCGCGCGCTTGAGCGTCACGACCGGGTCGGTGCCGGTCTTGTCACGGCAGCCCTCCAGGGCGCCGTAGACGATCCGCTCGGCGGTGGAGCGCTTGCCGTCCAGCAGCACCTTGTTGATCAGCTGCGTGACCAGCGGCGAGTGGTAGACCGGGTCGATCACGATCGGCCGCTTGCCCGCGGGGCCCTTGCGCGGCATCAGCTCTTCTCCTTCTTCGCGCCGTAGCGGGACCGCGCCTGCTTGCGGTTCTTCACGCCCTGGGTGTCGAGCGCGCCACGGATGATCTTGTAGCGGACGCCCGGGAGGTCCTTCACGCGGCCGCCGCGCACCAGCACGATCGAGTGCTCCTGCAGGTTGTGGCCCACGCCGGGGATGTAGGCGGTGACCTCGATCTGCGAGGACAGCCGGACGCGGGCGACCTTGCGCAGGGCCGAGTTCGGCTTCTTGGGCGTGGTCGTGTAGACGCGCGTGCACACCCCGCGGCGCTGGGGGCTCCCCTTCAGCGCGGGGGTCTTGTTCTTGGACACCTTGTCCTGGCGGCCCTTGCGGACCAGCTGCTGGATCGTGGGCACCGCGTCTCCGTGATCGTCCGGGGTGTTCGGCTGGTGGTTCGTGCCTGTGGCTCGTGCGGGGTCGTGCTCCCGAGCGGGCTCGGGCGGGTCCGTGCGGTCAGGATGCCCCGCGCGGGAGCGGACCAAACCGTCCGGTTTGCCCGGTTGCGCCCTGGTTTCTCCGACCCCCGCGGTCGGGTGTGTCGCGGTCCAGGCGGACCTCGACGCCATCACCTCGGCGGGGAGGAGGCCGGCGCGCCCGGGGGCACGCACGGCGGCCCGGGGCGTCCCAGGCACGAGGACCGAGGGTACCCGCCGGGCGCCAGCCAGGTCAAAACGCGGGCCGTGGACCGGCCCGGGTGCCCGCACCCTAGCGGGCCCGGCAGGCCCGCGGGGCCCGGACGCGCCGGGTCAGCCGGTGGTGGAGGCGAGCAGGAGCGGGATCAGGACCGCGACCAGCATGACCACGCCGACGACGGCGTACAGACCGATGTTGATCCAGGACACGATCTTGGCCGCGGTCACCATCCCCGCCCCGCCCAGCCGGCCGCCGGAGGCGTCGATCTCCCGCTGCGCCCGCCCGGCGTACACCAGCGCGATGATCGCCGGCAGGATCGGGCAGACCACCCAGGACAGGATCGCCAGGACCAGCGCGACGACCGCGTCGTTGGAGGTCTGCGGGGCCGGCGGGTACGGGTAGCCGCCCGGGTACCCCGTACCGGTCGGCGGGTAGCCGGTCGGCGGGTAGCCGGTCGGCGGGTAGCCGGTCGGCGGGTAGTCGTACGCCGTGCCGGGGTACGGCGCCGGCGCCCCCGGGTAGGGGGTCGCTCCGGGACGGCCGTAGCCGGTCGGCGGCTGGCCCGCCGCCGGGGGCCAGCCACCAGGTCCGGCCGGCGGCGGCAGCGGGGCCGTCGGCTGGGTGCCCGGCGGCTCCGGCGGGGACTGGCCCCAGGGGGAGGTCGCGGACAGGTCCGGGGAGTCGACCCACCCGGAACCGGTCCCGCCCGGGCCGGTCCCGCCCGGGCCGGCGGCGCCCGGACCCGTTCCGCCCGGCTCACCCCAGGACTCCTCCGGCCGCGCCGGGTCCTCCGGTCGGGGGTCCTGGCCGCTCATCGCGCCTCCCGGTGTCTGCGCTGCCGATGTGTCCGCGCTGCCGGTGTGTCCGCCGCGTGGGTCCGCTGCCGGTGCCGACCGCCGGCCGCCATCCTGCCGCATGGACCCTCCGGGGAACGGCGACGGGACCGCCCCCTTCGAAGGGGACGGTCCCGTCGGTGGCGGGAACCCGCGTCAGCGCGAGTAGCCGCCGATGTCGTACTCCTCCAGCGGCACGGCGGTGCCGGTGGACGGGCCGAAGGCCGAGTAGTCCATGTCGTCGTACGCGCTGAACGACGCGTACATGGCGGCCTTGGCCTCCTCGGTGGGCTCGACCCGGATGTTGCGGTAGACCGGCAGGCCGGTGCCGGCCGGGATGAGCTTGCCCAGGATGACGTTCTCCTTCAGGCCGAGCAGGGGGTCGCTCTTGGCGTGGATCGCCGCGTCGGTGAGCACCCGGGTCGTCTCCTGGAAGGAGGCCGCCGACAGCCACGACTCGGTCGCCAGCGACGCCTTGGTGATGCCCATGAGCTCGGGCCGGCCCGAGGCGGGGCTGCCGCCCTCGGCCACCACGCGCCGGTTCTCGCCCTCGAAGATGGACCGCTCGACCAGCTCGCCGGTGAGGAACTCCGCGTCGCCGGAGTCGATGATCGTCACCCGCTTGAGCATCTGCCGGACGATGACCTCGATGTGCTTGTCGTGGATCGACACGCCCTGCGAGCGGTAGACCTCCTGCACCTGGTCGACCAGGTGCAGCTGCACCTGGCGCTGGCCGAGGATGCGCAGCACCTGCTTGGGGTCGACCGCGCCGATGACCAGCTGGTCGCCGACCTGGACGTGCTGGCCGTCCTCGACCAGCAGCCGCGACCGCTTGGAGACGGTGTGCGGCACCTCCTCCGCACCGTCGTCGGGGACGACGACCACCTTGCGGGCCTTGTCGGTCTCCTCGATCCGCACCCGGCCGGTGACCTCGCTGATCGGGGCCACGCCCTTGGGGGTGCGCGCCTCGAACAGCTCGACCACGCGGGGCAGGCCGTGGGTGATGTCCTCACCCGCGACGCCGCCGGTGTGGAACGTCCGCATGGTCAGCTGGGTCCCGGGCTCACCGATGGACTGCGCCGCGATGATGCCGATGGCCTCGCCGACGTCGACCAGCTTCCCGGTGGCCAGCGACCGGCCGTAGCACATGGCGCAGGTGCTGACCTTGCTCTCGCAGGTGAGCACCGACCGGACCCGCACCGACTCGGCGCCGGCGCGGACGAGCTCCTCGACCCGGGTGACCGACAGGTCCTCCCCCGCCGTCCCGACGACCTCGCCGTCGACGACGACGTCGCGGGCGAGCACCCGGGACGCCACCGAGGTGTCGAGCGAGTCCAGCGGCACGACCGTGCCGTCGGCCGCGCGCTCCCCGATCGGCATCTCCAGGCCGCGGTCGGTCCCGCAGTCGATCTCCCGGACGATCACGTCCTGGGAGACGTCCACCAGCCGCCGGGTGAGGTAGCCGGAGTCGGCGGTCCGCAGCGCGGTGTCCGCCAGGCCCTTGCGGGCGCCGTGGGTGGAGATGAAGTACTCCAGCACCGACAGGCCCTCGCGGAAGTTGGACTTGATCGGCCGCGGGATGATCTCGCCCTTGGGGTTGGCCACCAGACCGCGCATGCCGGCGATCTGCCGGACCTGCATGAAGTTACCGCGGGCGCCGGAGTCGACCATCATGAAGACCGGGTTGGTGCGCGGGAAGTGGTCCTGCATGGCCCGGGCCACCTCGTCGGTGGTCCGCGTCCAGATCTCGATCAGCTCCTGCCGGCGCTCGGAGTCGGTGATCAGACCCCGCTCGTACTGCTTCTGGACCTTGTCCGCCTTCTCCTCGGCGGCACCGAGCAGCTCGGACTTGTTCGGCGGGGTGACCACGTCGCTGATCGCGATGGTCACGCCGGAGCGGGTGGCCCAGTGGAAGCCGAGTGCCTTGAGGCTGTCCAGCGTCGAGGCCACGTCGACCTTCGGGTAGCGCTCGGCCAGGTCGTTGACCAGGGCGCCGAGCCGCTTCTTGTCGACGGGGCCGTTGACGTACGGGTAGTCCTCGGGCAGCGCCTCGTTGAACAGGGCGCGGCCCAGCGTGGTCTGCAGCAGGAACGGCTGCCCCGGCTGCCAGCCCTCGGGGGCCTCGAAGCCCAGCGGCGGCACCGTGCCGGTGATCCGCAGCGTGACCGGCGCCTGCAGCGACAGGTCGTTGCCGTCGAAGGCCATCAGCGCCTCGGCCAGCGACCCGAACGCCCGGCCCTCGCCGAGGGCGTCGGCCTGGTCGGCGGTCAGGTGGTAGATGCCCAGCACCATGTCCTGCGTCGGCGTCGTGATCGGGCGACCGTTGGCCGGCGACAGGATGTTGTTGCTGGACAGCATGAGGATGCGGGCCTCGGCCTGTGCCTCCGCCGACAGCGGCAGGTGCACGGCCATCTGGTCGCCGTCGAAGTCCGCGTTGAACGCGGTGCAGACCAGCGGGTGGATCTGGATGGCCTTGCCCTCGATCAGCTGCGGCTCGAACGCCTGGATGCCCAGCCGGTGCAGCGTCGGCGCCCGGTTGAGCAGCACCGGGTGCTCGGCGATGACCTCCTCGAGCACGTCCCACACGACCGGGCGCGAGCGCTCGACCATCCGCTTGGCGGACTTGATGTTCTGGGCGTGGTTGAGGTCCACCAGCCGCTTCATCACGAACGGCTTGAACAGCTCCAACGCCATCTGCTTGGGCAGGCCGCACTGGTGCAGCTGCAGCTGCGGGCCGACCACGATGACCGAGCGGCCGGAGTAGTCGACGCGCTTGCCGAGCAGGTTCTGGCGGAACCGGCCCTGCTTGCCCTTGAGCATGTCCGACAGCGACTTCAGCGGCCGGTTGCCCGGGCCGGTGACCGGACGACCGCGACGGCCGTTGTCGAACAGCGCGTCGACGGCCTCCTGCAGCATCCGCTTCTCGTTGTTGACGATGATCTCGGGCGCGCCGAGGTCGAGCAGGCGCTTGAGCCGGTTGTTGCGGTTGATGACCCGGCGGTACAGGTCGTTGAGGTCGGAGGTCGCGAACCGGCCGCCGTCGAGCTGCACCATCGGGCGCAGGTCCGGCGGGATGACCGGGACGCAGTCCAGCACCATCCCCATCGGGGAGTTGCGGGTGTTGAGGAACGCCGACACGACCTTCAGCCGCTTCAGGGCGCGGGTCTTGCGCTGGCCCTTGCCGGTGCGCACGACCTCGCGCAGCTTCTCCGCCTCGGCCTCGAGGTCGAACGTCTCCAGCCGCTTCTGGATCGCCGCCGCGCCCATGCCGCCGCTGAACCAGCGGCCGTAGCGGTCGCGCATCTCGCGGTAGAGCACCTCGTCGCCCTCGAGGTCCTGGACCTTCAGGCCCCGGAACCGGTCGAAGACGCGGTCGAGCCGGTCGATCTCGGCGTCGGCACGGCGGCGGATCGCGGCCATCTCGCGCTCGGCGGACTCCCGCACCTTGCGCCGGGCGTCGCTCTTGGCGCCCTCGGCCTCGAGCTCGGCCAGGTCGGCCTCGAGCTTCTGCTGACGCGCCTCGACGTCGGAGTCACGACGGTTGGCGATCTGCTGCTTCTCCACCGACAGCTCGGCCTCGAGCGTGGGCAGCGCCTCGTGGCGCCCCTCCTCGTCGACCCAGGTGATCATGTAGGCCGCGAAGTAGATGACCTTCTCGAGGTCCTTGGGCGCGAGGTCCAGCAGGTAGCCCAGCCGGCTCGGGACGCCCTTGAAGTACCAGATGTGCGTGACCGGGGCGGCCAGCTCGATGTGGCCCATCCGCTCCCGGCGCACCTTGGCGCGGGTGACCTCGACGCCGCAGCGCTCGCAGATGATGCCCTTGAAGCGGACCCGCTTGTACTTGCCGCAGTAGCACTCCCAGTCGCGGGTGGGACCGAAGATCTTCTCGCAGAAGAGCCCGTCCTTCTCCGGCTTGAGGGTGCGGTAGTTGATGGTCTCCGGCTTCTTGACCTCGCCGTGCGACCAGGCCCGGATGTCGTCCGCGGTGGCCAGGCCGATGCGCAGTTCGTCGAAGAAGTTGACGTCGAGCACGTGGTGTCCTTCGTTCGTTGTCGGTCGTCAGCGGTGTCGGAGCGGGGCCGGGACCCGGCGGTTCGCCGGGTCCCCGCCCACGTGCTCAGACCTCTTCGACGCTGCTCGGCTCCCGCCGGGACAGGTCGATCCCCAGCTCCTCCGCGGCGCGGAAGACGTCGTCGTCGGTGTCACGCATCTCGATGGACATGCCGTCGCTACTGAGCACCTCGACGTTCAGGCACAGGGACTGCATCTCCTTGACGAGCACCTTGAACGACTCAGGGATACCCGGCTCGGGGATGTTCTCGCCCTTGACGATGGCCTCGTAGACCTTGACGCGGCCCAGCACGTCGTCGGACTTGATCGTCAGCAGCTCCTGCAGCGCGTACGCGGCGCCGTACGCCTCCAGCGCCCACACCTCCATCTCGCCGAACCGCTGGCCGCCGAACTGGGCCTTACCGCCCAGCGGCTGCTGCGTGATCATCGAGTAGGGGCCGGTCGACCGGGCGTGGATCTTGTCGTCGACCAGGTGCAGCAGCTTGAGGATGTAGATGTAGCCGACCGACACCCGCCCGGGGAACGGCTCCCCCGTACGGCCGTCGAGCAGCTGCGCCTTGCCGTCGTTGCCGACGAGCTGGACGCCGTCGGTCGTGGGCAGGGTGGAGTCGAGCAGCAGGGACAGCTCGTCCTCGCGGGCGCCGTCGAACACCGGCGTCGCCACCCGGGTGCCGGGCGAGGCCTGCCGGGCGTCGACCGGCATCCGCGTGGCCCGCCCGTCGGCGGAGTCGACCTGCCAGCCGGATGCCGCGACCCACCCGAGGTGGGTCTCCAGCACCTGGCCGACGTTCATCCGGCCCGGCACGCCGAGCGGGTTGAGGACCACGTCGACCGGGGTGCCGTCCTCCAGGAACGGCATGTCCTCGACCGGCAGGATCTTGGCGATGACGCCCTTGTTGCCGTGGCGGCCGGCGAGCTTGTCGCCCTCGGTGATCTTCCGCTTCTGGGCGACGTAGACGCGGACCAGCCGGTTGACGCCCGGGGGCAGCTCGTCACCCTCGTCGCGGTCGAACACCCGGACGCCGATGACCTTGCCGGACTCGCCGTGCGGGACCTTCAGCGACGTGTCGCGCACCTCGCGCGCCTTCTCGCCGAAGATCGCGCGGAGCAGGCGCTCCTCGGGGGTGAGCTCGGTCTCGCCCTTGGGCGTGACCTTGCCGACCAGGACGTCCCCGGGGACCACGTCGGCGCCGATGCGGATGATGCCCCGCTCGTCGAGGTCGGCCAGGACCTCGTCGGCGACGTTGGGGATGTCGCGGGTGATCTCCTCCGGGCCCAGCTTGGTGTCGCGGGCGTCGACCTCGTGCTCCTCGATGTGGATCGAGGACAGGACGTCGTCCTGCACCAGGCGCTGGCTGAGGATGATCGCGTCCTCGTAGTTGTGGCCCTCCCAGGGCATGAACGCGACCAGCAGGTTCTTGCCCAGCGCCATCTCGCCGAGATCGGTGCACGGGCCGTCGGCGATGACCTGGCCGGCCTCGACCCGCTGGCCCTCGTCGACGATCGGGCGCTGGTTGTAGGAGGTGCCCTGGTTGGACCGGCGGAACTTCTGCACCCGGTAGGTGGTGCTGCCGCCCTCGTCGTCGAGCACCTGGACGTGGTCGGCGCTGACCTCGGTCACCACGCCGGCCTTCTCGGCCAGGATGACGTCGCCGGCGTCGACCGCCGCGCGGAACTCCATCCCGGTGCCGACCAGCGGGGCCTCCGAGCGCAGCAGCGGCACGGCCTGGCGCTGCATGTTCGAGCCCATCAGGGCCCGGTTGGCGTCGTCGTGCTCGAGGAACGGGATCATCGCCGTGGCGACCGACACCATCTGGCGGGGCGACACGTCCATGTAGTCGACCTCGGACGGCGGCACGTAGTCGACCTCGCCGCCCTTGCGCCGGACCAGCACCCGGTCCTCGGCGAAGTGGCCGTCCGCGGCCAGCGGGGCGTTGGCCTGCGCGATGACGTGCAGGTCCTCCTCGTCGGCGGTCAGGTAGTCGATCTGGTCGGTGACCCGGCCGTTGACGACCTTGCGGTACGGCGTCTCCACGAAGCCGAACGCGTTGACCCGGCCGTAGGTGGACAGCGAGCCGATCAGGCCGATGTTCGGGCCCTCGGGGGTCTCGATCGGGCACATCCGGCCGTAGTGGGACGGGTGCACGTCGCGGACCTCGAAGCCGGCCCGCTCCCGGGACAGGCCGCCCGGGCCGAGCGCGGACAGCCGCCGCTTGTGGGTCAGCCCGGCCAGCGGGTTGGTCTGGTCCATGAACTGCGACAGCTGGCTGGTGCCGAAGAACTCCTTGATGGAGGCGACCACCGGCCGGATGTTGATCAGCGTCTGCGGCGTGATGGCCTCGACGTCCTGGGTGGTCATGCGCTCGCGCACGACCCGCTCCATCCGGGACAGGCCGGTGCGGATCTGGTTCTGGATCAGCTCGCCGACCGTGCGCAGCCGCCGGTTGCCGAAGTGGTCGATGTCGTCGGTCTCGACGACGACCTCCCCGCGCGGGCCGACCATGCTGGTCTCGCCCGCGTGCAGGCGGACGAGGTACTCGATCGTGGCGAGGACGTCCTCGAGGGTGAGCACGCTCTGACTCAGGGGCTCGTCCAGGCCGAGCTTCTTGTCCAGCTTGTAGCGGCCGACCTTGGCCAGGTCGTAGCGCTTGGGGTTGAAGTAGTAGTTGTCGAGCAGCGTGCGGGCGTTCTCGACCGTCGGCGGCTCGCCCGGGCGCAGCTTGCGGTAGATGTCGAGCAGC
Source organism: Candidatus Nanopelagicales bacterium (assembly GCA_041393815.1). NCBI lineage: Bacteria > Bacillati > Actinomycetota > Actinomycetes > Candidatus Nanopelagicales > Candidatus Nanopelagicales bacterium. Next base: position 331,262 of record JAWKJK010000004.1, read on the forward strand.
GCCTCGTCCTGGGTGGCGATGTGGTCCTTCTCCATGGTCTGGACCATGGAGTCGTAGCCGCCGAACCGCTCGCGGATCTGCTCGTCGGTGATCCCCAGCGCCTTGAGCAGCACGGTCACCGGCTGCTTGCGCTTGCGGTCGACGCGGACGCCGACCATGTCCTTCTTGTCGACCTCGAACTCCAGCCAGGCACCCCGGCTGGGGATGATCTTGGCGACGTAGACGTCCTTGTCGGACGTCTTGTCCACGCTGCGCTCGAAGTAGACGCCCGGGGACCGCACCAGCTGGGACACCACGACCCGCTCGGTGCCGTTGATGATGAAGGTGCCCTTGTCGGTCATGAGCGGGAAGTCGCCCATGAAGACCGTCTGCGACTTGATCTCGCCGGTCTCGTTGTTCATGAACTCGGCCGTGACGAACAGCGGCGCGGAGTAGGTGAAGTCCTTCTCCCGGCACTGCTCGACGGTGTATTTCGGCTCGTAGAACTCCGGGGCGCTGAAGGACAGCGACATGGTCCCCGAGAAGTCCTCGATCGGGCTGATCTCCTCGAAGATCTCCTCCAGGCCCGACGTGGTCGGCACCGCGTTGCGGCCGGTGTCCGAGGCGGCGGCGACCCGGGCCTGCCAGCGCGCGTTGCCGAGCAGCCAGTCGAAGCTGTCGGTCTGCAGCGCGAGGAGGTCGGGGACCTCCAGCGGCTCGCGGATCTTGGCGAAGGAGACCCGGTGGAGACCGGGCGGCATGGGCGTGCTGGCGGTCGTGCGCGAGGCGGCCAAGAGGGGTCCTTCCGAGGGCTCGCAGACTCTCCGGTGCGCAGGCCGAACGACACCCTGGGAAGGGCGGCAGAGGGCAGCGCAAAGCGGCAGCATACCCTTCGGGCACGCCGCTGTCTAGGCCCACGGGGCGGCGATCCACGGGACCTCGACCAGCGCCCGGGCACTCACCCCGGCAGACAGCCGCCGGAGGGGCCTCGCGACGCGGTCCTCGTCCCGCGGGGCCGCCGCCGGCCGGTCGGCCGGACGGCACCCATGGGCGTGGTGCGCCCCACGATGGTGACCGCAGCGGCGCCCCGCGTCAAGGACCGCAGGTCACGACCCGGACACGGCGCGTCAGGACCCACCCTCGAGACGGCACACGATCCGCATAGCGGATCGTGTGCCCAACTCCGGCGGCGTGTCGGCTGCGGAGCGTGGCCGGCGGATCACCGGCCATGGCCCGAGCCCCTGCCCGGCAACGCCGCAGGGCAGCCGGGGCCACAGGCCCGGCAAACGCCGCAGGGGGCGGTCCGGCGAACCGGACCGCCCCCTGCGGGCGGGAGTGCGGGGGACCGACGGGCGGTCCCGCCGGCACCGTGCGCGGCCGTCGTCGACGGCCGCGGGTCACTTGATGGTGACCTTGGCGCCGGCGCCCTCGAGGGCCTCCTTGGCCTTGTCGGCCGTCTCCTTGTTGACCTTCTCCAGCACCGGCTTCGGCGCGGCCTCGACCAGGTCCTTGGCCTCCTTCAGGCCCAGGCTGGTCAGGGTGCGCACCTCCTTGATGACCGGGATCTTGTTGTCGCCGGCGGCCTCGAGGATGACGTCGAACTCGTCCTGCTCGGCAGCGGCGGCGGCACCGGCGTCCCCGCCGGCGGCGGCCGGCGCGGCGGCCGCGACGGCGACCGGGGCGGCCGCGGTGACCTCGAAGGTCTCCTCGAAGGCCTTCACGAACTCGGACAGCTCGATCAGCGTCATCTCCTTGAACGCGTCGAGCAGCTCCTCGGTGCTCATCTTCGCCATGGTGGCGTTCCTTTCGGGTCGTGGCTCCGGCGAGGGCCGGACGCAGCGGGTCGGGCGTCAGCCCTCGGTGGTCTCCGACTCCTCCGCGGCCGCGGCGGGCGCGTCGGTGCCGGAGTCGGCGGCCGCCTCGGCGGTCGCCTCGGCGTCGGCCGGAGCCTCCGCCGTGGTCGTGTCCTCCGCGGCATCGGCCGCGGCGGGGGCCTCCGCCGCGGCGTCGGCCGCGGCGGGGGCGGTGTCGACGGCCGCCGGCGCACCCGCGCCGCCGATCACCGACGGGTCCTGCTCGGCCTTCGCGCGCAGCGCCTCGATGGTGCGCGCCGCCTGCGACAGCGGGGCGACGAACAGGCTCGCGGCCTGGGCCATGGAGGCCTTCATCGCACCCGCCAGCTTGGCGAGGAGCACCTCGCGGGACTCGAGCTCGGCCAGCTTGCTGACCTCGGCCGGGGTGAGGACCTTGCCGTCCATCACCGCGCCCTTGATCACCAGCAGGGGGTTGGCCTTGGCGAAGTCACGCAGGCCCTTGGCGGCCTCCACCGGGTCGCCGGTGACGAACGCGATCGCGCTCGGGCCGGTGAGCAGGTCGTCGATGCCCTCGACCCCCGCCTCCTTGGCGGCGATCTTGGTCAGCGTGTTCTTCACCACGGCGTAGGACGCGTTCCCCGCCAGCGAGCGTCGCAGCTGCTTGAGCTGGCTCACGGTGAGACCGCGGTACTCGGTCAGGACGGCCGCGCTGGACCCACGGAACTCGTCCGTGAGCTCCGCGACGGCGGTCGCCTTGTCAGCCCGCGCCATGGGACTCCTTCCTCGCGCGCCGCCGGTCGTCCCGGGTCCGGACACGACGAACGCCCCGGCGCGCGGCGCTCGGGGCGTGGGGGCACGCGTGCTGCGTGCTGCTCCGGTCACCTGCGCGGGACGTCCGCACGGGGCGGACCTTCGGCCGCACCCGGGGTCCGGGCGCGACGACCAGCGGTCTTCGGCTGCCAGGAGGGTACGGGAGGCCCGCCCCCGCGGCCAAATCCTCGGGCCCGACCGGGCCCCGGAACGACCGCGACGCCGGACAGCTGCGACGCCGGACAGCTGCGCCCCCGGACAGCTGCGCCCCCGGACAGCTGCGCCCCCGGACAGCTGCGCCCCCGGACAGCTGCGCCCCAGACAACCGTGGGCCCCGAGCGCGAATCGCGCTCGGGGCCCACGGTGCACGACCGGGGTCGGTCAGGCCTCGACGGCCTCGTCGGCCAGCAGGTTGCGGGTGCGGTTGGGGTCCAGCGGGATGCCGGGGCCCATCGTCGACGTCATCGTCGCCTTCTTGATGTAGCGACCCTTGGCCGCGGACGGCTTGAGCCGCATGACCTCGTCCATCGCCGCGACGTAGTTCTCCACCAGCGACTCCACCGGGAAGGAGGCCTTGCCGATGACGAAGTGCAGGTTCGCGTGCTTGTCGACCCGGAACTCGATCTTGCCGCCCTTGATGTCCTCGACCGCCTTCGTGACGTCCATGGTCACGGTGCCGGTCTTGGGGTTGGGCATCAGGCCGCGGGGACCGAGCACCTTGCCCAGCCGACCCACCTTGCCCATGAGGTCGGGGGTGGCCACGGCCGCGTCGAAGTCGGTCCAGCCGCCGGCGACCTTCTCGATCATGTCGTCGGAGCCGACGAAGTCGGCCCCCGCGGCGCGCGCCTCCTCGGCCTTCTCGCCGGCGGCGAAGACCAGGACCCGGGCGGTCTTGCCGGTGCCGTGCGGGAGGTTGACCGTGCCGCGGACCATCTGGTCGGCCTTGCGGGGGTCGACGCCGAGCCGCATGGCGACCTCGACGGTGGGGTCGAACTTGGTGGTCGCCTGCTCCTTGACCAGGCGGGCCGCCTCCAGCGGTGAGTACAGGGCGTCGTGGTCGATGCCCTGGTCCGCGGTGCGGTAGGCCTTGCTGCGCTTCATCGTGCTGCTCCTTCGCAGGTGTGGTGTGCGGGCCGAAGCGGGCCCTCCCACGGGGGCCGGCCGCCGGGGATCCGGTCGGCCGGGGGACGCCCCGGTCGGGGCGTTGCGGTGGTGCGTCGGCGCGTAGCGTCGCCGCACCCCCGGGCGAGGCGTCACTCGGTGACGGTCACGCCCATCTGGCGCGCGGTGCCCTCGATGATCTTCATCGCGGCGTCCACGTCGTTGGCGTTGAGGTCGGGCATCTTGGTCTCGGCGATCTCGCGGACCTGGGCGCGGGTGATCGACCCGACCTTGGTCTTGTGCGGGACGCCGGAGCCCTTCTCCAGGCCGGCGGCCTTGAGGATGAGCTTGGCCGCGGGCGGGGTCTTCAGCGTGAAGGTGAACGAGCGGTCCTCGTACACCGTGATCTCGACCGGGATGACCTGGCCGCGCTGACCCTCGGTGGCCGCGTTGTAGGCCTTGCAGAACTCCATGATGTTGACGCCGTGCTGGCCGAGGGCCGGGCCGACCGGAGGGGCCGGGTTGGCCTGGCCAGCCTGGATCTGGAGCTTGATCAGGCCGGCGACCTTCTTCTTGGGGGGCATTGTCGGGTCCTTCGTCGGTGGTGGTGCATCCCGCGGGCGTCGGCCCGCGGGGGGTCTGTGGGTGGGGCGCTAGTTCTTCTGGATCTGGTTGAACGCGAGCTCGACCGGCGTCTCCCGGCCGAAGATCTCGACCAGGCCGGTCACCTTCTGCGCCTCGATGTTGATCTCGGAGATCGTCGCGTGCAGCGTGGCGAACGGACCGTCCACGACGGTGACGGAGTCGCCGACGTTGAAGTCCACCTCCACGACCTCGGCGGGCGCCCCGGTCGGACCGGCCGCGGCCACCCCGACCTTCTTCTCCGGCTCCGGCGCGAGGATCGCGGTGACCTCGTCCAGCGACAGCGGCGACGGCTGGTGGCCGTGGCCGACGAAGCCGGTCACCCCGGGGGTGTGGCGCACGGCGCCCCACGACTCGTCGGTGAGGTCCATCCGGACGAGGACGTAGCCGGGGAACTTGTTGCGCCGGACCTGCTTGCGCTGACCGGCCTTGATCTCCGTCACCTCCTCCATCGGGACCTCCACCTGGAAGATGTAGTCCTCCATGTTGAGCGAGGTGATCCGCGACTCGAGGTTGGTCTTCACCTTGTTCTCGTAGCCGGCGTAGGAGTGCACGACGTACCAGTCGCCCGGCGCCAGCCGCATCGCGTCCCGGAAGGCGACGACCGGGTCGACGTCCTCCTCGGCCTCGGCCACGATCTCCTCGGCCACGATCTCCTCGGCCACGGCCTCGGCCACGATCTCTTCGGCGACGGCCTCGGCCACGACCTCCTCGACGACCTCCTCGGCCGCCTGTGCCGCCAGCGACTCCGCCGCGGCCTCGGCGTGGGCGGCGACCACCTCGTGGTCGATCGCGGACTCCAGGTCCCCGTCCGCCAGCGCGGCCTCCGCCTCGGCGTGCGCCTCCTCGGCGACGGCCAGGTCGGTCAGCGCCGCCTCCGCCGCGTCCACCGCGTCGTCCACGCCCAGCGCCTCGGCGACCTCCGCCACCTCGGCCACGGCCACGGCCTCGGCCAGGTCGTCCACCGCGGCGGCCTCGACGTCGAGCGCCGCGTCGGCGGCCGGCAGGTCGTCGGTCGCGGGCACGTCGTCGGGCGAAGGCGTCACGTCGGACACGGGTGTCTGGTCTCCTCGCGGGGTCGGTCGGGTCGGGGTGCGGGGTCGGGCGGGTCAGCCGCCGAAGATGGCGAGCACGCCCCGGGTGAACCCGTAGTCGAGCAGCGCCACGATCCCGGCCATCGCCAGCACGAACACGATCACGACCCAGGTGTAGGTGATGAGCTCCTTGCGCGTGGGCCAGATGACCTTGCGCAGCTCGGCCACGACCTGGCGCAGGAACAGCGCGATCCGCTGGAAGAACGACAGGTCCTTCGAGCCGCTGCCGGACGAGCCCGAGGAACCACCGCGGTCGGGCCTGGTGGTGCCGGTGTCGCTCACGTGTCCTCCGGTCCGTCGCGCCGCGGCGCGTCGGGTCTGCTGCGGTCGTCGGTCGTGCTGGGTCGTGCGTGCTGGGTCGTGCGTGCGGGTGGTGCTGCCGTCGCGGGGACGGGGTGCCCCCGGGGTCGGGAGCGGTCGTGCGCAGTGCAGGGCCGGAGGGACTCGAACCCCCAACCACCGGTTTTGGAGACCGGGACTCTGACCAATTGAGCTACGGCCCTCCGGTGGGTCGCGCGTCCGGCGGCGGGCAGGCTGCCGCCGGGGTGACGATCCACCGAGAGGCCGAGTGTACGGGGCCACCTCGGCGAGGGTCCAATCCCGTCCGGGCCGGTGGATCCGGGGCCGTGGATCCGAGGCCGCGGATCTGCCGTGACCGGGGCGGGTCGCCCCTGCCAGGATGCCCCCATGACCGACGCCGCACCCGCCCCCCGCATCTCCCGCCGGATCGGCGCGATCGCCGAATCCGCGACGCTGGCGGTCGACGCCAAGGCCAAGGCGCTGAAGGCGGCCGGGCGACCGGTCATCGGGTTCGGCGCCGGCGAGCCGGACTTCCCCACCCCGGACTACGTCGTCGAGGCCGCCGCCGCGGCCTGCCACGACCCGAAGTGGCACCGCTACACCCCCGCCGGCGGCCTGCCGGAGCTGAAGGAGGCGGTGGCGGCCAAGACCGTCCGGGACAGCGGCTACTCGGTGTCGGCCGGGCAGGTCCTCATCACCAACGGGGGCAAGCAGGCCCTCTACAACGCCTTCGCGGCGCTGCTGGACCCCGGGGACGAGGTGCTGCTGCCGGCGCCGTACTGGACCACCTACCCGGAGTCGATCGCGCTGGCCGGCGGCGTCCCCGTGGTGGTCCCCACCGACGAGTCCTCCGGCTACCGGGCGACGGTGGAGCAGCTCGAGGCGGCCCGGACCCCCCGGACCACCATGCTGGTGTTCGTCTCCCCGTCCAACCCCACCGGCGCGGTCTACCCGCCCGAGCAGGTCGAGGCGATCGGCCGCTGGGCCGCCGACGCCGGCATCTGGGTGGTCACCGACGAGATCTACGAGCACCTGGTCTACGGCAGCGCCCGGTTCTCCTCCATGCCGGTGCTGGTGCCCGAGCTGGCCGACCGCTGCGTGGTCGTCAACGGCGTGGCGAAGACGTACGCCATGACCGGCTGGCGGGTGGGCTGGATGATCGGCCCGCAGGACGTGGTCAAGGCCGCGACCAACCTGCAGTCGCACGCCACGTCCAACGTGGCCAACGTGTCCCAGGTGGCCGCGCTGGCCGCGGTCCGCGGGGACCTGGCCGCGGTCGAGGAGATGCGGGTCGCGTTCGACCGGCGCCGGCTCACCATCGTGTCGCTGCTCAACGAGATCCCGGGGGTCACCTGCCCGATGCCGGAGGGGGCGTTCTACGCCTACCCCTCGGTGCGCGGGGTGCTGGGCCGGGAGATCCGGGGCCGGCGACCGGCGTCGTCCGCCGACCTCGCGGCGCTGATCCTGGACGAGGCCGAGGTCGCGGTCGTGCCCGGGGAGGCGTTCGGGACCCCCGGCTACCTACGGCTGTCGTACGCGCTCGGCGACGACGACCTGGCCGAGGGCGTGGGCCGGATCGGGGCCCTGCTGGCCGAGGCGCAGGACTAGGGCGGACCGGGCCGGCGTCCCGCGACGAGGCGCCGGTCAGACGTACATGGCGTGCGCGCCGTCGTAGCGCGCCATGAACGTCGCCACGCTGACCGCGTCGTCGACCATCGGGTCGAGGTCGTCGAGGCTGGCGTCGAGCAGCGCGAGGCTGGACTTGCAGGCGTGCACGTGCACCACGCCGATCTCGCGCGCCTCGCGCAGCACCTCCGCCCACCGCGGCACGTCCGGGTCGGCGAGCCGGCGGGTCACCAGGTCCCCGGGGCCCCCGCCGACACCGGCGACCGCCGGCACCGGGGCGTCGACCGCGCTGCTCAGGAAGGCCGCCAGGCCGGAGTGCACGAGCAGCACGTCGGTCTCGACGCCCGCCGCCGCGGCGCCCGCCACCAGCTGGGCGGCGGCGTGCAGCCGGTCCGGCTCGTCCGAGCCGAGCACCAGCGACAGCCGCTCCGTCATGTCCCACCCCCGGGCCTCGTGCGCATCCCGATCAGGGTCCCCGCGCGGGCTGGGCCGCGGTCAGGGTCGGCCGTCCCGGTGGGCCGGGACCTGCGGCCCCTTCCCCAGGTCCCGGGGTCCCGGGACCTGCGGCGCACGACGAAAGACCCTGGCGCTCGATCACAGCGGGCCGAGGTCGCACCCCACCAGCACCGGTTCGGGCTCCAGCACCACGCCGAAGCGACGGGCCACCTCGGCCCGGACGTCGGCGGCCAGGGCGAGCAGGTCCGCGGTGCTCGCGCCCCCGCGGTTGGTCAGCGCGAGGGCGTGCTTGTCCGACACCCCGGCCGCCGGCCGCCCGGCCAGGCCGTAGCCCCGGCCGCGGCCGGCCCGGTCGATCAGCCAGGCCGCGCTGGTCTTGACCCGGCCGTCCGCGACCGGGAAGCGGGGCGCGTCGCCGGGCAGCGCGGCCGCGGCGTCGGCGTCGAGCACGGGGTTGGTGAAGAAGGAGCCGGCGCTCCAGGTGTCGTGGTCGTCGGGGTCGAGCACCATGCCCTTCCCCCGGCGCAGCGCCAGCACCGCGTCGCGCACCTCGCCCAGCGGGGCCCGATCGCCCAGGCCCACCCCGAGCCGGGCCGCGAGCTCGGCGTAGCGCACCGGGGCCGACATCGACCCCGGCCGCAGCTGCAGGGCGACCTCCAGGACCACGAACCGCCCCGGCTCGGCCTTGAAGCGTGACCACCGGTAGCCGAAGCCGCACTCGGCCAGCGGGAGCATGCGCACCCGGCGCTCGACCCGGTCCAGCACGCGCACCCGGGCCAGGGTGTCCGCGACCTCCTGGCCGTAGGCGCCGACGTTCTGGATCGGAGCGGCACCGGTGCGACCCGGGATCCCCGCCAGGGCCTCGATCCCGGACCACTCCTCCGCGACCGCCCGCGCCACCAGGTCGTCCCACGGCTCCCCCGCGGCCACGGTCACCCAGGCGCCGGCGCAGCCGTCGACCTCCGCGTGCACACCCCGGGTGCGCACCGCCACGACGGTGCCGTCGACGCCGTCGTCGGACACCACGACGTTGGACCCGTCGCCCAGGACCAGCACCGGCTCACCGGCGGCGTCGGCGGCGGAGACCACCTCGACCAGGTCGGCCTCGGTGTCGACCTCGACCAGCCGGCGGGCCGGGCCGCCGAGCCGCAGCGTGGTCAGCCCGGCCAGGGGCACGGCGTACGAGGTGCGGGCCACTCAGGCCAGCCGCACCACGGCCGCGGCCTTGGCCAGCACGGTCTGACCGGCGCTGGTGGCGGTCAGGGCGACGCGGACCAGGTTGTCCGGCAGCTTCTCGGCCACCGTCGCGGACACCTCGATCACGGCCCCGGCGTCGTCGTCCGGGACGACCACGGGCCGGGTGAAGCGCACGCCGTACTCGACCACCGCGCCGGGGTCCCCGACCCAGTCGGTGACCACGCGACCGGCCTGCGCCATGGTGAACATGCCGTGCGCGATCACGTCCGGCAGGCCGACGGACTTGGCGATCCGCTCGTTCCAGTGGATGACGTTGAAGTCGCCGCTGGCCCCGGCGTACATGACCAGGTTGATGCGCTGCACGGGGAAGGACCGCGACGGCAGCTCGGTGCCGACCTCGACGGAGTCGTACGTGACGCTGGCGGCCACGGCTCAGCCCTCCTCGCCCGCGGCGGTGCCGCGGGACACGATCACGTTGTAGAGGGTGACGACGTGCTCGCCGTCGACGGTGTCGACCTCGGAGCGGGTGGTCAGCAGGTCGTTGCCCGCGGCCTGCCGGATCTCCTCGATCGACGTGGTGACCGTCACCTCGTCGCCGGCGCACAGCGGGCGCGCGTAGACGAACCGCTGCTCGCCGTGCACGACCCGGGCGTAGTTGAGGCCGAGGTCCGGGTCGAACATCGCCACCGCCATCGCCCGCATGCCCAGCACGAACGGGAACGTGGGCGGGCACACCAGGTCGGGGTGGCCGAGGGCGCGGGCGGCCGTCACGTCGTGGTAGGCCGGGTTCTGGTCGCCGATGGCGGTCGCGAACTCGCGCACCTTCTCGCGGCCCACCTCGTACGGCGGGCTCGGCGGATAGGTCTTGCCGACGAACTCGGGGTTCAGTGCCACGGCGGCGAACCTACCCCGTCAGGACCGGGGCGGACCCGAGGGTCAGCGGGTCTCCTTGTGCACCGTGTGCTTGTTGCACGTCGGGCAGAACTTCTTCACCTCGAGCCGGTCGGGGTCGTTCCGCCGGTTCTTCTTGGTGATGTAGTTGCGGTTCTTGCAGTCCTGGCAGGCCAGGGTGATCTTCGGACGGACGTCGGTCGCCTTGGCCACGGGAGTGCCTTTCCTCGCTTCGGTGGTGCGTGGGTGCCTTCGGACGGCACCCGGTCGGGACGGGGTAGCGGAGGCCGGATTTGAACCGGCGACACAGCGATTATGAGCCGCTTGCTCTGCCTGGCTGAGCTACTCCGCCGTGCGGTCGCCCCCCGCCGAGGCGGGGGCCGACCTGTCGAGCCCCAATACGGAATCGAACCGTAGACCTTCTCCTTACCATGGAGACGCTCTGCCGACTGAGCTATTGGGGCACAGCGATCGGCAAGGGTACACGCACCGGCCGGGGTACCCGAAATCGGCGGATCGCCCTGTCCCGTGGTCGACTGGGGCCATGCCCTCCCTGCGTCCGAGCCGCTGGACCGCGGCCGACATCCCCGACCTCGCCGGCCGACGCGCCGTCGTCACCGGAGCCAGCTCCGGCATCGGCCTCGAGGCCGCCGCCGAGCTCGCCGGCCACGGCGCCGAGGTGACCCTCGCGGTCCGCGACGCCGCCCGCGGGGCGGCCGCCGCGGAGGAGATCACCCGCCGCTTCCCCGGTGCCCGGGTGGAGGTGGGGCTGCTCGACCTGGCCGACCTGGGCAGCGTGCGCGCGTTCGCCCGCGACTGGCCGGCGGCGCACCCGGGCGGGCTGGACCTGCTGGTCAACAACGCCGGGGTGATGGCGATCCCCCGGCGGGAGAGCGCCGACGGCTACGAGCTGCAGCTCGCCACCAACCACCTCGGCCACGTCGCCCTCACCCTGGCGCTGCTGCCGGCCCTGGCCGAGCGCCCCGGCTCCCGGGTGGTGACCGTCTCGTCCGGGGCGCACCGCTTCGGCCGGATCCGCTTCGACGACCTGATGGGGCTCACCTCGTACTCGCCGTGGGCGGCGTACGGCCAGTCCAAGCTGGCCAACCTGCTGTTCGCGTTCGAGCTGCAGCGCCGGCTGGAGGCCGCCGGGCTGCCGGTGTCGTCGATGGCGGCGCACCCCGGGTACGCCGCCACCAACCTGCAGGCGGTCGGCCCGCGGATGGTCGGCTCCCGGGTCCGGGAGGCGGCCATGGGGGTGGCCAACCGGGTGCTGGCCCAGTCCGCCGCGATGGGCGCGCTGCCGACCCTGTACGCGGCCACCGAGCCGGGCCTGCCCGGCGGCAGCTACGTCGGCCCGGACGGGTTCGCCGAGCAGCGCGGCCACCCGCGCGTGGTGCGGGCGTCGGCCGCGGCGTACGACGAGGACGCGGCCCGACGGCTGTGGGACGTCAGCCTCGAGCTCACCGGGGCCGACCCCGGCCCGCTGGCCCCCTGATCTTCCGCTTGTGGTGGCGGGTGGGTGAGCGGGTGCTGGAGGAACCCGCCCCCCCAGGAGGGGGGGGGGGGGGGCGGGGCGGGCGGGGCCCCCCCGCCCGGGGCGGGGGGGGGGGCCCCCCGCCCCCCCCGGGGGGGTTGGCGTGGGGGGGTCGGGGGGGGAGGGACGGGGCGGGCGTGGGGCGTCAGCCGGGGTAGACCGGCGCGGTGCCCTGGGTGCGCGGCCGCCACAGCCCCGACGACGACTGGTAGACGCGGCCGTCCCCGGCGCCCACGAGCAGCGGCTGCGCCGGTGCCGCGGCGACGTACCGGGGGTCCTCCGGCGCGCCGAGGGCGCGCAGCGTGCCCCGCGCGACGTCGACCAGGAAGACCTGGGTCGGCCCGGCCCCGTCGGAGGCCAGCACGGCCAGCGTCTCCGGCCCCTCCCAGACCACGTCGTCCACCTCGGACAGCCGGGTCTCCACCCGTTGCGGCCCGGCGATGCGGACGTCCGCGCCCCGGCGCTCGATCCGGGCCACCTGCAGCAGGGTCCGGGTCCCGCGACGCAGCACCAGCGCGGCCCGGGTGCCGTCCCGGGACAGCGCCAGGTCCAGCACGGTCGCGTCGTCCGGCAGGCCGTCGACCGCGACCGGGGTCACGGTGCCGTCGGCGGCGACCCGCTGCACGACGCCGGTGCCGTCCACCGTCCACGCGGTCGCGGTGCGGTCCAGCGCCGGGGCGGACAGCCCCTCGGACACCAGTCGCTCCGTCAGCGCCCCCCCGGGCTCGACCTCCCCGGTGTACAGCCGGGCCCCGTCCGGCGACACGGCGGCCAGCGCGGTCCCGTCGGCGGACAGCGCCACCGTGCCCAGCGGCGGGTCGCCCTCGCCCGCGGCCCCGGACACCGGCTGCGGGCCGGTGGTCCCCAGCCGCAGCAGGGCCTGGTCGCGGACGACGTACGGCGTGGTCCCCGGCGCGAGGCCCGCGGGGTCGACGTTCGGCCAGGAGTCGCGCGGCTGCGGGGAGGTCGCGCCGGGGACGACGTACGGCTGGCCCGAGACGGTGAGGTCCACGGCGGTGACGTCGGGCAGCTGCTTGAGCGTCCAGACCAGCTGGGCGGACAGCGCGCGCCGGGTGGTGTCGTCGGCCCCCAGGGCGGGCGCGGTGAGGTCGACGCGGGCGATGCCGTTCTCGATCGGCACCGCCTCCAGCGCCAGCTCGGTGCCGTCAGGTACGGCGGTGCGCACCGCCGGCGCCAGCCAGCGGGTCGGACCGGACAGGACGGCGGCCGCCAGCGTCGTCGCCAGGCCGGGCCCGATCACGGGGATGGTGCGCGGGTCCGGGACCAGGATCGAGAACGCCGGGTCGAAGAAGTACACGTCGTACGTCCGGAACGCCCGCTCGACGTCCGAGCGGGACAGCACCAGGCCCGGCGGGAGCGCGGTGATGCGCCACTCGCCGTCCACCTGCGCGAGCACCAGCTCCTCGGACAGCTCCCGTCCGGGCGGGGCGACCTCGAACCGCCCGTCGGCCGAGATCGTCCCCACCAGGCCGCCGGTGGCCGACACCCGGCCGGTCTCGGTCTCCTCCAGCGTGAGCCCCGGGCTGTCGTACACGCGGACGCCGGCGGAGGGGTCCCAGGCCGGGCGGATCGGGGGCGCGAGGTACTCCCGGGCCACCGCGTGGTCGCCGTCGAAGGAGGCCGAGGCCTCCAGGAACCCCTCGACCACCTGCGTCGGCGTCATCCCCGGCCGGGGCGGTCGCGCGATCACCCGGATGAACTGGTCCTCCGGGTCCAGACCGATCTGGGCGCCCTGCTCGATCGGCCCGCTGGTCGGGATCGAGGAGCACCCGGCAAGAAGCGTCGCCACGGCGACCACGACGGCCAGCACCGCCGCGAGCGGTCGCCGCGGACGGTTGCGGCTCACGGCTGCCCACCCCCGTCGGACTCGACCGGCGCACCGCCGGCGTACGGGGCGGCGACCCCGACCGGGGGCTGCGCCGGCGCGTCGGACGGCTCCAGCGGGATCGGGGACTCGATCAGGTCGTCGCCCGCGTGCCGGGGCAGCGTGAGCCGGAAGTGCGACCCCGCGCCCGGTGACCCCCAGGCCTGCAGCCACCCGCCGTGCAGGTGCGCGTCCTCCAGCGAGATCGCCAGCCCCAGGCCGGTGCCCCCGGTCGTACGGGCGCGCGCCGGGTCGGCACGCCAGAACCGGTTGAACACCAGCGACGACTCCCCCGGGCGCAGCCCCACGCCGTGGTCGCGCACGCCCACCGCCACCGCGCCGTCGTCCTGGGCGACGGTCACGACGACCGGCCGGCCCTCGCCGTGCTCGATCGCGTTGACCACGAGGTTGCGCAGCACCCGGTCGATGCGGCGGGAGTCGACCTCGGCCGAGCACGGCTCGTCCGGCATCTGCAGCACCAGCTCGGACCCCTTGCGGTCCGCCAGCGGCAGCGCGCTCTCGACCGCCCGTCGGGTGATGACCCGCAGGTCGGCCGGCTCCACCTCCAGGACCGCGGCCCCGGCGTCGTAGCGGGAGATCTCCAGCAGGTCGGCGAGCAGCGCCTCGAACCGGTCGAGCTGGTTCTGCAGCAGCTCCGCGGAGCGCGCGGTCGCGGAGTCGAACTCGTCGCGCTGCTCGAACAGCACGTCGGCCGCCATCCGGATCGTGGTGAGCGGGGTGCGCAGCTCGTGCGAGACGTCGGACACGAAGATCTGCTGGACCCGGGACAGCTCCTCGAGCCGGTGGATCTGGTCCTCCAGGCTCGCGGCCATGTCGTTGAACGACCGAGCCAGCCGGGCCAGGTCATCCTCGCCCCGCACCGACATCCGCTCCGACAGGTGGCCGTCGGACAGCCGGCCCGCGGTGGCGGCGGCCTGCCGGACCGGTGTCACGACCTGGCGGGTGACCAGGGCGGCCAACGCGCCGAGGCCGATCACGAGCAGCACGGCGGTGAGCAGCACGGTGGACCGGACCAGGTCCAGCGTGGCCTGCTCCTGGGCGAGCGGGAACAGGTAGTACAGCTCGTACGGGCCGGCCGTCGGCACGGTGAGCGGCGCGCCGACGACCAGGCCGGGCACGGACCGACCGTCGAGGTAGCGGATCTCGGTGTAGGTCCAGGACTGGCGCTGCGAGGTCAGGACGGCGGTGCGCAGGTCGCGCGGGACGCTGGCCTCGGACACCAGGTTGGTGCCCCGCTCGGGCGCGTCGATGACCCCGCCCGGGGCCGACGACAGCAGCAGCACCTCGAAGATCCCCGGGGAGCCGGCCCGCGCGGCCAGCTGCCCGATCACGGTGTCGACCAGCCGCGAGGGGGTCGGGGTGGACGGACCGGTGTTGGCCGCGGCCAGCAGCTGCTGCGCCTCGGACAGGCCGGCCGTCGCCTCGCCGACCGACGACACCTCCTTGGCCTCCACCAGGCCCGAGGTGACACGCGACATCAGCAGCAGGCCGAGCAGGCCCACGACGACGACGGACAGCAGCAGCGACGTGGTGACGACCCGCAGCTGCAACGACTGGCGCCAGGCGGACCGCACCCGGCGGGCGGCCGCGACGACGCCCCGCCCACGGGTGCGCGTCGCGGCCTCCGTCACGGCGGTCCCGCCTTGTAGCCGACGCCGCGGACCGTGACCACGATCTCCGGCCGCTCCGGGTCGCGCTCGATCTTCGCCCGCAGCCGCTGCACGTGCACGTTGACCAGGCGGGTGTCGGCGGCGTGCCGGTAGCCCCAGACCTCCTGCAGCAGCGCCTCGCGGCTGAACACCTGCCAGGGCTTGCGGGCCAGGCAGACCAGCAGGTCGAACTCCAGCGGCGTCAGCGCGATCGGCTGGCCGTCGCGACGCACCACGTGCCCGGCCACGTCGATCGCGAGGTCGCCGATCTCCAGCTGCTCGGGCCGCGGCTCCTCGGTGCGGCGCAGCCGGGTCCGGATCCGGGCCACCAGCTCCTTGGGCTTGAACGGCTTGACGATGTAGTCGTCCGCGCCGGACTCCAGCCCCACCACGACGTCGACGGTGTCGCTCTTGGCGGTGAGCATGACGATGGGGACGCCGGACTC